>JADZAQ010000082.1 GCA_020852555.1 Burkholderiales bacterium | reverse complement strand
TGGTTTATACGAGAGATGTGGTGTCCGGAATCACGATGCTCCCACTTCGGAGGTTGAGCAAGCCGCAGAACATCGGGAATGGCAAGGATCGATGCGGGTTCGCAATGCCGGCTCCCAGTAAGATATATCCGGTGTTGCATACCTACGCAACGAGCTCCGCAGACCTTGCGATGTTCATGAACTCGACTGCCGGAAATTGCTTTGACTATGACGGCATCGAGGGCTTCGTCGCTCCGACCAATTGGTCGGGAAACCTCGTCGCGTTGTATCGCCTGTATAACGGAAGCAATGACACCTATATCCTCGTGCCCCAAACGAAAGTGGCGGCGGCCAATGCCGCAGGCTATACCCTATATCAAACATTGCTCGGCTACGTCGAGCCGACATAGCGAGCGGAGGGAGTACTCCATGTCCATGTTCCGATCGAGGGGGGTGCTCGCGGTCGCGATCTTGGTGACCGGGGCCACCGCCCACGCACAGTTCGATCCGCTCGCTGTCCGGCTCGAACTCCTGTCGCCGATCCGGCGCATCGAGGTGCAGGACGCCGGTAACTCTCACCCGTCTCCGAGCACGCCGTTCGTGGTCCGAGCGGTATCGAGCTTGGGCACGCCCGTTCCCAACCAGAAGATCCTCGTGGTTCCGGGCGTGGGTCGTGACGTCCCGAGCCTCTGGGACGAGTTCGGATTCCGCGGTTTCAATACCTCCGGCGAGTACCTCTTCTGGTTCGGTGGGGCCATGCTCCAATACTTGGCGGACACCGGCGCCGACGGTACCGCAGCGGTGGCCGGGCCGTACTTCGATGGCCCGCCTGCGGCCTACGTGGTCGCTGCGGCACCGGATCCGTGGATGCCGCTTCGGCGCTCGACGTGGCGCTATTTCTCGGTGGTGGCCGTGAGCAAGCGGCCGCCGGGCACGCCATCGGTCGTGGTCGAGTACTTAAATCCGACCAACGGTCACTATTTCATCACCGTCATGCAGACCGAAATCGATGCGCTCGAAGCGGGAAAATTCGCGGGCTGGCAGCGCTCCACCGGCGCGTTCATCGCCTACGAGACTGCGCAGGATGCGCCGCCGGGCGCGGTTCCCGTGTGTCGCTTCTTCAGCAGCCGGTTCACGTCGCATTTCTACACGGCGAATCCGGACGAATGCGACTCGGTGGCGCGCAATCTGAGCGACGTCTGGATGCTCGAGACGCGGGAAGCGTTCTACATCCACGTCCCGGACAAGGTGACGGGACAATGCCCGCCCGGATTCCAACCGATCCACCGCATGTTCAACAACCGTGCCGCGCCCAATCACCGTTACATCGCCGACGCGGCGTTGCGCGATCGAATGACCGGCGCCGGATGGATCGCCGAAGGCTATGGTGGCGAAAAGGCCGTCATGATGTGCACGCCCGCTTGAGGGTGCGCCTCGGGGGGCGTCGCTCGCCTCGCCTCGTGATGCGAAAAGCGGCGGCCGGCGCGGTGAACCGACCGCCGTCGCCCCGACGCTACCGCAGCCCCGGCAGCATCCCCTTCATGCCGCGCAGCATCTTCTGCATGCCGCCCTTGGCGACCATCTTCATCATCTTCTGCGTCTGCTCGAACTGATTGAGGAGCTGGTTGACCTCCTGCACGGTCACCCCGGCCCCCGCGGCGATGCGCCGCTTGCGCGAGGCCTTGAGGAGCTCGGGCTTGGCGCGCTCCTGCGGCGTCATCGAATCGATGATGCCTTCGACCCGGGCGAGCTTGCGCTCGTCGACGGTGGCGCTCTGCGCGGCGCGCGCGAGCTCGGCGGGGAGCTTGTCCATCATCCCGGCGATGCCGCCCATCTTGCGCATCTGCGCGAACTGCGCCTTGAAATCGGTGAGGTCGAAGCCCTTGCCGGTCTTGACCTTCTTGGCGAGCTTCTTCGCTTCCTCGAGGTCGACGCTCTTCTGCGCTTCCTCGATGAGCGTCAGCACGTCGCCCATGCCGAGGATGCGCGAGGCCATGCGCTCGGGGTGAAAGACCTCGAGGCCGTTGATCTTCTCGGCGACGCCGGCGAACTTGATCGGCGCGCCGGTCACGTGGCGCACGGAGAGCGCCGCACCACCGCGGGCATCGCCGTCGAGCTTGGTGAGGACGACGCCGGTCAGCGGCAGCGCATCGCGGAACGCCTTCGCGGTATTGACCGCGTCCTGTCCCTGCATCGCATCGACGACGAAGAGGGTCTCGATCGGCTGCACCGCGGCGTGCAGTTCGGCGATCTCGCGCATCATCGCCTCGTCGACCCCCAGGCGGCCCGCGGTGTCGACGATCAGCACGTCGTGGTAGTGCTTGCGCGCCCAGTCGAGGGCGTTGCGGGCGATGGCGACCGGTTGCTCGGCCGCGGTCGACGGGAAGAAGTCGACGCCGACCTGGTCGGCGAGCAGGCGCAACTGCTCGATCGCCGCCGGCCGGTAGACGTCGGCGGAGACCAGGAGCACCTTCTTCTTCTGCTCGGTCGCGAGGAGCCGTGCGAGCTTGCCGGCGGTCGTGGTCTTGCCCGCCCCCTGCAAGCCGGCGAGCAGGATCACCGCCGGCGGCTGGGTCGCGAACGACAGCGGCTCGGCGGTGCCGCCCATGAGCGCCGTCAGCTCGCGATGGACGACACCGACCAGCGCCTGGCCGGGGGTGAGCGAGCCCACCACCTCCTCGCCCAGCGCCTTGGCCTTCACCGCGGCGATGAATTCGCGCACCACGGGCAGCGCGACGTCGGCTTCGAGGAGTGCGAGGCGCACCTCGCGCAGCGCGTCCTGGATGTTGTCTTCGGTGAGCCGCGCCTGGCCGCGCAACTCCTTGACGACGCGCGACAGGCGTTCGGTCAGATTTTCGAGCATGGAGGGAACTCTCGGGGACGACGATGGGGCATCGGGTACACTCGACCTGCACGCGCCACGTGCGGCGCCGCCGCGCGGCGTGCTGCGGACGCGCCGCAGCGGGCTGCCACGTCACGTGGCGCGGATGGCGGTCGCCGTCCGATGTCGTGACCTGCATCGTGATTCTACTGTACGTCGCCGTCGCCCTCCTCTATGGCCTCGCCGCGTGGCGCTACGCCCGCTGCGAGGCGCGGCCCGCACGGCCGCGCGAGGCGCGCGCGCTGCTCGCGGTCGCCCTGCTGCTCCACGCCGCGACGATCGCGCACGTGACCTTCCGCGCCGACGGGCTCGACCTGTCGTTTCCGCAGGCGCTCTCGGTCGTCGCCTGGCTGACCGTCCTCGTCGCCACCGGCGCGGGACTGCTGCACAAGCTGCCGGGCGTGGCAGGCATCGTGCTCCCGGTGGCGGCGCTGTGCGCGCTGGCGCCGACGCTGGGCGGAGCACCGCACCGCTTCACCTACGGCGATGAGGCGTGGGCGGCGCTGCACATCGCGGTGGCGCTCGCCGGTTACGCCTTCCTGGTGGTCGCGGCGCTGCAGGCGCTGCTCCTCCTCGGCCTCGAGCGGCGCATCCATCGCGGCGCCGCGCCGATGCCAAGCGACGGCGGCCTGCCGCTGCTCACCCTCGAGCGGCTCCTCTTCCGCCTCGTCGTCGTCGGCTTCGCCCTGCTGACCGCCACGCTGGTGAGCGGGCTCGTCTTCTCCGAGCAGGTCTTCGGCCGGCCGCTGCCCTTCACCCACAAGAACGTGCTCTCGCTCGCCGGCTTTGTGGCCTTTGCGGTGCTGCTCTACGGTCGCTGGCGGTACGGCTGGCGCGGCCGGCGCGCGCTCCTCGGCATCGTCGCCGGCACCGTGCTGCTGCTCCTGGGCTACCTCGGCAGCAAGTTCGTGGCGCAGGTGCTGCTCGGCCGGTAGCGCGTCGCAAACATCTCCGGCCGCACCGCGGACCCATTCGCCGGCCGGTTCCGGGCGATTCCGCCGTCTTTACAAAGCCCCCCCGAGCGGGCATCATCGTCGAGCAATCGATTTTATGCATTTGGAATAGCACGGATTCCGGATCGTCGGCACGGCGTTTGCTTGCCCGGAACGACCCGTCGCCACCGGGCGTCGTGAGTCGTCCCCGCCCGGATCGCCGACAATCGAGGACTACGCCCGCCCTTTCCGCATGGCCACGCACGCCGCCGCAACGCGCAACATCAGCGGTCTTGCCCGCGCGCTCACCCAGAGCGGGCTCATGACCGAGTACGAGGCCGAGGCCCTGCACACGCAGGCGCATGGCGCCGGCGTGTCGTTCGTCGAGCAGCTCCTCGCCGGCAAGCGCATGACCGCGCAGCAACTCGCGGTCTTCGCGTCGCGCGCCTTCGGCACGCCGCTGCTCGACCTCGCGGCGTTCGACATCGATGAGATCCAGAAGGATCTGCTCGACGTCAAGCTGGCGCAGACGCGCCGGGTGCTGCCGCTGTTCAAGCGCAGCAACAAGCTCTACGTCGCGACCTCCGATCCCGCCAATCTCCAGGCGCTCGACGAGGTCCGCTTCAAGACCAACCTGGTGCCGGAGGTGATCGTCGTCGAGGACGACAAGCTCACGGTGACCATCGCCCGCCTCGTCGAGCAGAGCGGCGCCAACTTGAAGGAGATGGCCAAGCTCGACGACCTCGAGGTCGGCCTCGAGGAAGCCGGCACGCCAGCCTCCGCCTCGGTCGAGGACGAGGCCGACGTCGAGGATGCGCCGATCGTCAAGTACATCCAGAAGCTCCTCACCGACGCGATCGCCAGCGGCGCCTCCGACATCCACTTCGAACCCTACGAGCGCTACTATCGCGTGCGCTACCGCATCGACGGCATCCTGAACGAGATCGCGCAGCCGCCGCTCGCGATCAAGGATCGGGTCGCCTCGCGCATCAAGGTCATCAGCAAGCTCGACATCTCCGAGAAGCGGGTGCCGCAGGACGGGCGCATGAAGATCGTCCTCAACAAGACCAAGACGATCGACTTCCGCGTCTCCACCCTGCCGACGCTCTACGGCGAGAAGATCGTGATGCGTATCCTCGATTCGTCGGGGATCAAGCTCGGCATCGAGGCGCTGGGCTACGAGCCCGACCAGCAGCAAGCGCTGCTGCAGGCGATCAAGCGGCCGTACGGCATGATCCTCGTGACCGGGCCGACCGGCAGCGGCAAGACGGTGTCGCTGTACACCTGCCTCAATATCCTGAACCAGCCGGGGGTGAACATCGCCACCGCCGAGGATCCGGCGGAAATCCAGCTCGCCGGCGTCAACCAGGTCAACGTCAACGACAAGGCGGGGCTCACCTTCGCGGTCGCGCTGAAGGCGTTCCTGCGCCAGGATCCGGACATCATCATGGTCGGCGAAATTCGCGACCTCGAGACCGCCGACATCGCGATCAAGGCGGCGCAGACGGGCCACCTCGTGCTCTCCACGCTGCACACCAACGACGCGCCGACGACGCTCACGCGGCTTCTCAACATGGGCGTCGCGCCGTTCAACGTCGCCTCGTCGGTGATCCTCATCACCGCGCAGCGGCTCGGCCGCCGGCTGTGCACGCACTGCAAGAAGCCGGAGGACATCCCACCCGAGGCGCTGCTGCGCGCCGGCTTCACACAAGACGACCTCGACGGCTCGTGGACCCCATACGGGCCGGTCGGCTGCGATCACTGCAAAGGCACCGGCTACAAGGGCCGGGTCGGGGTCTACCAGGTCCTGCCGATCACCGAGGACATGCGCCAGGTGATCATGCGCAACGGCAACGCGCTCGACATCGCCGCGCAGGCACGCAAGGAAGGCGTGCGCGACCTGCGGCAATCGGGCTTGCTCAAGGTGAAGTCCGGCATGACCTCGCTCGAGGAAATCGAAGCGATCACCAACGAGTAGCACGAAGGAAGGACGCTCATGGCCACCGCCACCGCCGCCGCCCGCCGCGACGTCAAGGAATTCACCTTCGTCTGGGAAGGCACCGACCGCAGCAACCGCCAGGTGCGCGGCGAGGCGCGGGCCGCCTCCGAGACCGTGGTCGTCACCAACCTGCGGCGGCAGGGCGTGCGCGTCGCCAAGATCAAGAAGCAAACGTTCCGCGGCGGCAAGAAGATCGTCGACAAGGACATCGCGTTCTTCACGCGACAACTCGCCACGATGCTGCGCGCCGGCGTGCCGCTGCTCCAGGCCTTCGAGATCGTCGCCCGCGGCCACGGCAATCCGCGCTTCTCGCGGCTCATGATGGACATCAAGAACAAGATCGAGGCCGGCTCGTCGATGGCGCAGGCGTTCCGCGAGCACCCCAAGCACTTCGATCAGCTCTACTGCAACCTGGTGGCGGCGGGCGAGGCGTCCGGCACCATCGACGCGATCCTCGAGCGACTCGCCACCTACAAGGAAAAGATCCTCGCCATCAAGGGCAAGATCAAGTCGGCGCTCTTCTATCCGATCTCGGTCATCACCGTCGCCATCGTCGTGGTGTGGATCATCATGGTGTGGGTGATCCCGGCGTTCAAGAAGGTGTTCACCAATTTCGGCGCCGACCTGCCGGCGCCCACACTCATCGTGATGGCGATCTCCGACTGGGTCGTCGTCTGGTGGTGGCTGGTGGCGCTCATCATCGCCGGCGCGATCTTCGGCTTCTTCGCCGGGCGACGACGGTCGGCGGCGTTCCGCTACACCACCGATCGCCTGATGCTGAAGCTGCCGGTGATCGGCGCCATCCTCGAGAAGGCGACGATCGCCCGCTGGACGCGCACGCTGCAGACGATGTTCGCCGCCGGCGTGCCGCTCGTCGAATCGCTCGACGCGGTCGGCGGCGCCTCGGGCAACGCGGTGTACGTCGCGGCCACGCGCAAGATCCAGACCGAGGTGTCCACCGGCACCAGCCTCACCAATGCGATGGCCAACACCCAGCTCTTCCCGACCATGGTCCTGCAGATGACGCAGATCGGCGAGGAATCGGGCTCGCTCGACAACATGCTGGGCAAGATCGCCGACTACTTCGAACGCGAGGTCGACGACGCGGTCGCCGCGCTGTCGAGCCTCCTCGAGCCGATCATCATCGTCTTCCTGGGGGTCGTCATCGGCGGCCTGGTGGTCGCGATGTACCTGCCGATCTTCAAGCTCGGCGCGGTGGTCTAGTGTGGACCCCCACGCTCGCTGCGCTCGCTGCCCCCGGAGGGGGCGTTGTCAGCGGCTTGGGGCGGCCCGGCGCCGCTGACGTGAGCGTGCGCCGTCTGCCCGCCGTCGCTGCCGGTCGCGCTGGCCCGGAGCGCGCGCGCTGATGCTGCAGTTGCTGGCCGATCCCGTGGCCGCCACGGTGGTCGCGGCCGTGGTGGGGCTGTGCGTGGGGAGCTTCCTCAACGTCGTCATCCACCGCCTGCCGAAGATGCTCGAGCGCGGCTGGCAGGAGCAGTGCGCGGAGCTGCGTGGCGAGACGCCGGCGTCCGCGCCGCGCTACGACCTCGTGGCGCCACGTTCGGCGTGCCCCGCCTGCGGCCACGCCATCGCCGCCATCGAGAACGTGCCGGTCGTGTCGTGGCTCGCCTTGCGCGGCAAGTGCAAGGGCTGCCAGGCGCGCATTCCGGCGCGTTATCCGGTGGTCGAGCTCCTGGGCGGCGCATTCGCCGCGCTCGCGATCTGGCACTTCGGGCCCACCTGGCAGGGCCTTGCCGCGTGCGCGTTCCTGTGGACGCTCGTCGCCCTCACCTTCATCGACTTCGACACCCAGCTCCTCCCCGACGACCTCACGCTGCCGCTCTTGTGGGGCGGCCTCCTCGCCAACCTCCACGGCCTCTTCGTCCCGCTGCAGGAGGCGGTGATCGGGGCGATGGCGGGCTACCTCGTGCTGTGGAGCATCTACTGGATCTTCAAGCTCGTTCGCGGCAAGGAAGGGATGGGTTACGGCGACTTCAAGCTCCTGGCGGCGCTCGGGGCGTGGCTCGGCTGGAAGACGCTGCCGATGATCGTCCTGGGCTCGTCGCTGGTGGGCGCCGCCATCGGCATCACGCTCGTCGTGGTCAAGGGTCGCGACCACAACGTCCCGCTCGCTTTCGGACCCTACCTCGCGATCGCCGGCATGATCGCCCTCTTCTTCGGACCCGCGCTGGTTCGCGTCTATTTCCCCGCCGGATGAGCTACGTCGTCGGCCTCACCGGCGGCATCGGCAGCGGGAAGTCGGCGGTGGCGAACGCCTTCGCGGCACTCGGCGTCGAGATCGCCGACGCCGACCTGGCCGCGCACGCGATCACCGCCCGCGATGCACCGGGGTACGCCGCGGTGGTCGCGGCCTTCGGGCCGGGCGTGCTCGGACCCGGCGGCGACCTCGATCGCGCCGCGCTGCGCCGGCAGGTCTTCGGCGACGAAGCGGCGCGGGCGCGACTCGAGGCGATGTTGCATCCCCTGATCGCGGACCGCCTGCGTGCCGACGTCGCAAGCTTCACGGGCCCTTACGGTCTCGTCGTCGTGCCGCTGCTGCTGGAGCGCGGCAATGCGCGCCGGCTCGCGCAACGGGTGCTGGTGATCGACTGTCCGGAGGACGAGCAGGTCCGGCGCGTGATGGCGCGCAGCGGGCTCACCGCGGCGGAGGTTCGCGCCATCATGGCGACGCAACTCGGACGCGACGCGCGTCTCGCGCAGGCCGACGACGTCGTCGACAACAGCGGCCTCCCGGAAGCGATCGAACCGCAAGTGGCGCGGCTGCACCGGCGCTATCTCGACCTCGCGCGAAGACTGCGGCCTTGAACCGACCGCCCGTTCCCCGGACAATGGCGCCAGGCAACACCCATCGGCCCCGTCATCCCAGGTGATCCGCTACGAGCATCCGTTGAACGAGCGAGTGCGCACGTTGATGCGCCTCGAGGATCTCTTCACGCGCGTGTCCCACTTCGCGGCGCAGGATGCCGCCCTCGATCACCACGCGGCGCTGCTGGCGCTGTTCGAGATCACCGACGTCGCGGCGCGCGCCGACCTGAAGACCGACCTCCTCCAGGAACTCGAGCGCCAGCGACAGGTCCTGGGACCGCTGCGCCAGAATCCGCAAATCGACCAGCGCGCGCTGGCCGAGCTGCTCGAGCAAATCGATGCCGTCAATGCGCAACTCCTCGCGCAGACCGGCAAGGTCGGCACGCACCTGCGCGACAACGAGTGGTTGATGGCGATCAAGCAGCGCACGGCGATACCGGGCGGCGTGTGCGAGTTCGACCTGCCGGCGTACCATTGGTGGCTGCATCAGGAGGCGGCGGTACGGCGCCACGCTCTTGCGGGCTGGATCGAGCCGTTCACGGCGATCCGTGCCGGCATCGCGATCGTCCTGCGCCTCCTGCGCGACAACGGCCGGGCGAGCCGGCACGTCGCGCACCGCGGTGCCTTCCAGCTCATGCTGACCACGACCAAGGTCGCCCAGCTCCTGCGCCTCACGCTCGCCAGCGACCACGCCTGCGTGCCGGAGATCAGCGCCAACAAGTACGCGCTCAACATCCGCTTCATCGGCGTCTCGGGCATGGACCGCGGCACGCTCTACGATCGCGACGTCGAGTTCGAGCTCGTCTTCTGCAACCTGTAGCGCGCCCGTACGGATGAAGGCCGAGTCGATCAGCACGCCGCGCATCGTCGCCTGCCCGCGCTGCGGCGCTCCGGTGCCGTGGGCGCCGCAGTCGCGCTGGCGTCCGTTCTGCTCGGAGCGCTGCAAGCTCATCGACCTCGGCGACTGGGCAACCGAGCGCTACCGCATTCCGGGTGTAGAGTCACCGGACCCGGGTGACGACGGCGGCGATACGCCGCCGCCGTTGCGCGACGACTAGCCGCCGGTCGCGCCCTTTGCGCGGCGCGTGCCGCGTCGTGGCCCGGGGCCCCGCGCCGCCGCGCGCCTCCCAGGAGGATCGCCCCATGGCCAGATCGACATTTCCCGCCGCGCACCTTCGCCTCAAGCGCGCCTACGAGCCCGCGTCGCCCGACGACGGCATGCGCATCCTCATCGACCGCCTGTGGCCGCGCGGCTTGAGCAAGACGGAGGCCGCGCTCGACGAGTGGCTGAAGGACATCGCGCCCAGCACCGAACTGCGCCAATGGTTCGGCCACGATCCGGCGCGCTGGGCGGAATTCCAGCGCCGCTACCGCGCCGAATTGCACGCGCACGCCGCGGCCCTCGACCGGCTGCGCGAGCTCGCGCACAAGCAGGTGGTCACGCTCGTCTACAGCGCGCACGACGCCGAGCACAACGACGCGGTCGTGTTGCAGGACGTGCTCCTGCACGACGGCAAGAAGGCGCACGATGGCTAGGCGGTTCGCGATCGGCGATCACGTGAGCTGGAATTCGGAGGCCGGCCGGGTGTCGGGGACCATCATCGCGATCCACACCGCCGATTTCGACTGGAAGGGCTACGTGCACCACGCGTCGATCGAGGATCCGCAGTACGAGATCAAGAGCGACCGGACCGACCACGTCGCCGCGCACAAGGGCCACGCGCTCACCCGCCTGCCGCCGCGCTGACCGGCGCCCGCGACCGTCCGCACCCCTGCCCGAGAGGCCCACGGCTGGCGCACCCCTTCTTCACCATCGGCCATTCCACGCGCGGCCTCGACGCATTCGTCGCGCTGCTGCGTGGTGTCGACGTCGCCTTCCTCGCCGACATCCGGACCGTGCCGCGCTCGCGCACCAATCCGCAGTTCAACGCGGATACGCTGCCCGCGGTGCTCGCGGATGTCGGTATCGGTTACGAGCACCTGGCCGCTCTCGGCGGCCTGCGCGGCAAGGCGCACGCGGTCGCGCCCGAGACCAACGGCTACTGGACGAATGCGAGCTTCCACAACTACGCCGATTACGCGCTGTCGGAATCCTTTCGCGTGGGGTTCGCGCACCTGCTCGCGGTGGGCCACACGCGGCGCTGTGCGGTGATGTGCGCCGAAGCCGTCTGGTGGCGCTGCCATCGGCGCATCGTCGCCGACCATCTCCTCGCGCACGGCGAGGGCGTCTTCCACGTCATGGGCGAAGGCCGGCTCGAGCCCGCACGCCTCACGCCGGGCGCGGTGATCCGCGACGATGCGACGGTCGTCTATCCCGCGCCGCGCGGCGCGTGACGTTCAGTCCGCTGGGTCGCGCCACGCCGCGCGACGCAGCGCGACGCCGTGCGCGCCGTGGTCGATGGCGATCGCGAGGTCGGCGCGGCCCAGGCCACCCAGCGCGTACACGGGGACGCGCGTGCCGGCGACGACGCGCGCGAACGCGTCCCACCCCAACGGCGGCGCCTGCGGGTGCGTAGGGGTGGGCGCCACCGGGCCCAGCACGGCGAAATCGAGCGCGAGCTCACCGGCGCGGGCAATCTCGGCGGCGTCGTGACACGACGCCGCGCAGAGGAGATCACCGGGACGAGCGGTCGCCGCCCGCAGCGCCGCCGCGGTCCAGTGGACGCCGTCGCAGCCGGCGCGACGCGCCTCGTCGACCGAGCCGTTCCACAGCACGCGCGCACCATGACGGCGCGCCCGCACGAGCACCTCGCGCGCCAGCGCCAGGCGCCGCACGAGCGGCCACGATTTGTCGCGCACCTGCACGAGCCGCAGGCCGCGCGCGAAGGCGCGGTCGACTTCGGCGAGGAAGCTCGCCTCGTCGCCGTCTTCCGCGTTGGTGATGCCGTACACCGGCGGCAGTTCGAGCGCTTCGAGGATGCGCGTATTGGCGGGCAACAACGGAGCCACGTCGTAGCGTCCCGGCACTTGCCAGGCGAAGGCCTGCCCGTCGTGACCGACGAGCTCGCCGCGCCACGCGTCGACCCGGAAGAAATGGAGCTCGACGTGCGCGTGCGGGTAGACGAATTCCTGGACGAACCAGGGGCTCGCATGGATCACGGCGATGCCGAGCTCCTCGGCGAGCTCGCGATCGAGTGCCGCGCGCGGCGTCTCGTCCGGCTCGAGCTTGCCGCCCGGAAATTCCCAGTACCCCGCGTAGGGCTTGCCGGGCGGACGCTGGGCGAGCAGGACGCGGCCGTCGGGCCGCAGCAGCACCGCCGCAGCCACCCGGACGACGGCACCGCTCACGCGCGCCGGGCCTTGAGCGCCTGCGCGCCGGCGTAGTTCTTCGCGAACTGCCACGCCGCGCGGCCGCTGCGCGAGCCGCGGCCCAGCGCCCACTGCAACGCCTCGCGGGTACGCACTTCGCGGGCCTTGGCGCTCGCCGCCGGCACGATGCCGAAGTGCGCGAGCCAGGCATCGACCGCGGCGAGATAGTCGTCCTGCGAGAATGGATAGAAGGAGATCCACAACCCGAAGCGCTCGGAGAGCGAGATCTTCTCCTCGACCGATTCGCCGGGATGCACCTCCTCGCCGACGTGTCGCGTCTCGAGGTTCTCGATGAAATACTCGGGCAGGAGGTGTCGCCGATTCGAGGTGGCGTAGACGAGGACGTTGGGCGCCCCGCCCGCGACCGACCCGTCGAGCATCACCTTGAGCGCCTTGTAACCGGCTTCGCCGGCGTCGAACGTGAGGTCGTCGCAGAAGATCACGAAGCGATACGGCTGGCCGGCGACGCGCTCGGCGATGTCGGGCAGGTCGACGAGATCGTCCTTGTCGACCTCGATCAGGCGCAGCCCCTTGGCTGCATACTTCGCGAGCATCGCCTTGACGAGCGACGACTTGCCGGTGCCGCGCGACCCGGTGAGCAGCACGTTGTTGGCGGGCAGTCCCGCCACGAACTGGCGCGTATTGGCGTCGATGCGCTGGCGCTGGTCGTCGACCGCGACGAGGTCGGTGACGCGAATCGCGTGCGGGTGATCGACGCCCTGAAGGGCGCCGCGCCCGTTGCGCTTGCGCCAGCGGGCGGCGGTGGTCTTGCGCCAGTCGGGATCGGGGGTGGTCGGCGGCAGCAGCGCCTCGACGCGGACCAGTACGGCCTCGGCGCGCGCGATGAGGTCGGACAAATCGTTCGTTCTGGGCATCGGTGCAGCGGAAGGCGTCGCGAACCGGGTCGAAGGCGGCGCGGTGTGTCTTACGACCGGTAGTCGGCGTTGATCGACACGTACTCGTGCGAGAAGTCGCAGGTCCACACGGTGGCGGCGGCGCTGCCGCGCCCCAAGTCGACGCGGATCGTGATCTCGTCCTGCTTCATCACGCGCTGGCCATCTTCCTCGCGATACGCCGGCGAGCGGCCACCACGATCGACGACGAGCACGTCGTCGAGCCAGAACGAGACCCGGGTCACGTCGGTATCGGGTGCCGCCGCATTGCCGATCGCGCAGACGATGCGGCCGAGGTTGGGGTCGGAGGCGAAGAACGCCGTCTTGACCAGCGGCGAATGGGCGATTCCGAAGGCGACCCGACGGCATTCGTCGACACACGTGCCGCCCTCGACACGGATGGCGATGAACTTGGTGGCGCCTTCGCCGTCGCGCACGATCGCCTGCGCGAGCTCGACGGCGCACGCCTCGATGGCCTTGCGCAGCGTCCGCAGCCGGGAATCGCCGGGCGAGGTGATCGGTGCCATCGCCGCGCGACCGGTCGCCGCGAGCACGAAGCTGTCGTTGGTCGACGTGTCGCCGTCGATGGTCGCGCCGTTGAACGAGACCGCGGCGATTTCCGCGACCAGCGGCGCGAGCACGTCCGCCGCGATCGGCGCATCGGTCGCCATGAAGGCGAGCATGGTGGCCATGTCGGGGTGGATCATGCCCGCACCCTTGGCGATGCCGGTGACGGTGACCGCGACGCCGTCGATCGTCACCCGGCGCGACGCGCCTTTGGGCACGGTGTCGGTGGTCATGATCGCCTTGGCCGCGTCGAACCAGCCGTCGGCGCGCGCCGCGGCGCGGGCGGCGGGGAGCCCGTCGATGATGCGGCCCACCGGCAGCGGTTCCATGATCACGCCGGTGGAATACGGAAGCACCTCCTCGGGCGCGCAATCGAGAAGACGCGCGACGGCGACGCACTCGGCGCGGGCATCGGCAAGGCCCGCCGCCCCGGTGCCGGCGTTGGCGTTGCCCGCGTTGACGACGAGCGCGCGCAGCGCGGAACCGCTGCGAGCCTGCACCGCGAGGTGCTCGCGACACACCTGGACGGGGGCCGCCGCGAAACGATTCTGCGTGAAGACTCCGGCAGCGACGGTGCCGGGGTCGCAGACCACGAGCAGCACGTCGTTGCGCTCCCAGCTCTTGATCTTCGCCGCCGCGGCGCCGAGCGCGACGCCGGCGACCGGCAGGAGCGAGTCAGGCGTGGGGGGGGTGTAGCCGACGGGCATGAGCGCGGGCCTGGCCGGTCACAGCTTGCCGTGGCAATGCTTGTATTTCTTGCCCGAACCGCAGGGGCACGGGTCGTTGCGGCCGACCTTCTCGCCCACCCGCGTGAACGGCGGCGGCGGCGCGAGCGCCACGTCGCCGTCGTCGCCGGAACTCGCCAGCGCGTCGTCGTAGCCCGTGTGCTGGTAGCGCACGTTCACGACCGCCTCCTTCTCCTGCTCCTCGACCGCCTGCACGTCCTCCTCGGTGCGCACCTGGACGGTGAGCATCAGCTTGACGAAGTCGAGCTTGATCCGGTCGAGCATGTCGGAGAAGAGCTCGAACGCCTCGCGCTTGTACTCCTGCTTGGGATTCTTCTGCGCGTAGCCGCGCAGGTGGATGCCCTGGCGCAGGTGGTCGAGCTGCGAGAGGTGGTCGCGCCAGTGGTGGTCGACGAACTGCAACATGAAGCTGCGCTCGAGCTGGCGCACGAGCTCGGGGCCGTACTGCTGCTCGCGACTCTTCCACACGTCGCGCGCGATCCCGACCACGCGCTCGCGGATCGCATCGTCGGTGAGGCTCGCGTCGTTCTTCATCCACTCGGCGACCGGCGCCTCCAGGTGGTAGTCGCTTTGCAGCGTGGCGCTCAAGCCGGCGGGGTCCCATTGCTCCTCGACCGAATCGGGGGGGATGTGCGCCTTGACGACGTCCTCGATCTGGCTGCGGATCAGGTTCTCGACGGTATCGGCGATGTCGGTGCTCTCGAGCAGCTCGTTGCGCTGCTGGTAGATGACGCGCCGCTGGTCGTTGGCGACGTCGTCGTACTCGAGGAGCTGCTTGCGGATGTCGAAGTTGCGCTGCTCGACGCGATTCTGCGCCTTGGCGATCGAGCGGTTGACGATCGGGTGCTCGATCGGCTCGCCGTCGGGCATCTTCAACTTCTGCATGATGACGCCGAGCCGCTCGCCGCCGAAGATGCGCAACAGCGGATCCTCGAGCGACAAGTAGAACCGCGACGAGCCGGGGTCGCCCTGGCGCCCGGCGCGGCCGCGCAACTGGTTGTCGATGCGCCGCGACTCGTGGCGCTCGGTGCCGACGATGTGCAGTCCCCCCGCCGCCAGCACCGCATCGTGGCGCAGCTTCCATTCGGCGCGCAGCTTCTCGATCTCGCGCTCCTTCTCCTCCGCCGGCAGCGACTCGTCGTCGCGGATGCGCAGGATCAGCGGCTCGAGCATGCCTCCCAGCACGATGTCGGTGCCGCGCCCGGCCATGTTGGTGGCGATGGTGATCGACTTCGCCTTGCCGGCCTGCGCGACGATCTCGGCTTCGCGCGCGTGCTGCTTCGCGTTGAGCACCTCGTGCGGCAGCTTCTCCTTCTGCAGATACTGCGCGAGGAGTTCCGAGTTTTCGATCGACGTGGTGCCGACGAGTACCGGCTGGCCGCGCTGGTGGCAATCCTTGATGTCGGCGATGATCGCGTCGACCTTCTCCTGGAAGGTGCGGAAGACGAGGTCGTTCTCGTCCTTGCGGATCATCGCGAGGTTGGTGGGGATCACCACCGTCTCGAGGCTGTAGATCTGCTGGAACTCGAACGCCTCGGTATCGGCGGTACCGGTCATGCCGGAGAGCTTGCCGTACATCCGGAAGTAGTTCTGGAAGGTGATCGACGCGAGCGTCTGGTTCTCCTTCTGGATCGGCACGCCTTCCTTCGCTTCCACCGCCTGGTGCAGCCCGTCGGACCAGCGGCGCCCCGCCATGAGCCGGCCGGTGAACTCGTCGACGATCACCACCTCGCCGTTTTGCACCACGTAATGCTGGTCGCGGTGGTAGAGCGCGTGCGCGCGCAACGCGGCCATCAGGTGGTGCATGAGCGAGATGTTCTGCGTGTCGTACAGACCCGAACCCACGGGGATCAGGCCGGCGTGGCCGAGGACGCCCTCGGCGTGCTCGTGGCCTTCCTCCGACAGCAGGACCTGATGCCCCTTCTCGTCGACCCAGTAGTCGCCCGGCCCCTTCTCCTCCTGCTGGCGCGTGAGCTTAGGCGCCAGCTCGTTCAGCCGGTAGTAGAGCTCGACGTTGTCGTCGGCCTGCCCCGAGATGATGAGCGGGGTGCGCGCCTCGTCGATGAGGATCGAGTCGACCTCGTCGACGATCGCGTAGTTCAAGCCCCGCTGCACCCGCTCGGCGGGCGTGAACACCATGTTGTCGCGCAGATAGTCGAAGCCGTACTCGTTGTTGGTGCCGTAGGTGATGTCGGCGGCGTAGGCGAGCTGCTTGTCGGCGTGGCTCATCTGCGACAGGTTGACGCCGACGGAGAGGCCGAGAAAGCGATAGATGCGCCCCATCCAGTCGGCATCGCGCTGCGCGAGGTAGTCGTTCACGGTGACGACGTGCACGCCCTTGCCGGAGAGCGCGTTGAGGTACGCGGGGAGCGTGGCGACCAGCGTCTTGCCTTCACCCGTGCGCATCTCGGCGATCTTGCCATGGTGCAGTGCCATGCCGCCGATCAACTGGACGTCGAAGTGGCGCATCGACAGCACCCGCTTGCCGGCTTCGCGCACGGTGGCGAACGCTTCGGGCAGCACGTCGTCGAGCGACTCGCCGTTGGCGACGCGGCCCTTCAACTCGGCCGTCTTGTCGCGCAGCGCCGCGTCGTCGAGGGCGGCGAGCTTGGGTTCGAGCGCGTTGATCTGGCGTACGACCTGGCGGTACTGCTTGAGCAGGCGCTCGTTGCGGGAGCCGAAGACGCGCGTGAGGATATTGGAGATCATCGGAGGGGAACCGGAGTGGGTGCGGCGTGCGCCACGACAGCGTTACGTTCGGTCGCGCGGTCCGAAAAACAAGACAAAAAAGGCACGACCGAGACGCCGTGCCCTTGGATTGTCCACCGGCGAGCGGTCGCGCCGCGAACTCACCGCCCCGCAGCGGCCTGCAGGAAGCGTGCCGGGTTCTGGGGAACGCCGTTCAATCTGACCTCGAAGTGCAGGTGAGGCCCGGTCGACCGGCCCGTGGTGCCGACCGCGGCGATCTTCTGGCCGCGAACCACGAGATCCCCTTCTTTCACGAGCAGCGCCGAAGTGTGCGCATAGCGCGTCACCAGGCCATTGCCGTGGTCAATCAATACCATTTTACCATAGGCCGGGTGCCACTCCGCCGCGATCACCTTGCCGCTCGCGGTCGCGACGATCGGCGTGCCGGGCTCCGCCGGGAAGTCGATGCCTTCGTGCATCGACTGCTGGCCGGTGAACGGATCGATCCGATAGCCGAAATTCGACGAGAACCAGCCGTCGGTGACGGGCAGAAGCGTCGGCATGAACCGCTTGTTGGCCGAGTCGCTCACGACCATCGTCTCGAGTATGGAGAACTGGTCCTGACGCACGTCCATCTCGCGCGACAGGGTATCGACCAGCCCGCCGAACTGCGCCATCGACAGATTGCGCGACGGCAACGACGACATGGCGCCGCCGCGGCCCGGCGCCGTGCTGCTATCCATGCTGGGCATGTCGGAGGGCTTCAGGCCGGCGGTACGCGCGAGGCGCTCGCCGACGTTCTCGAGTCGCAGCATCTGCGCCTGCAGTTCGCCCAGGCGAATCGCCATCGCATTGAGGTGATCCTGGACCCGCTCCTGGACCTTCGCCGCGGCTGCACGCTGGTCGGCGAGCACGATCGCGGCGAGCCAGGGGTGCTGGGTCGCCGCCGCCCAGCGCAGCGTGATGAAATTGAAGGCGAGCGTGAAGCCGAGGAAGACGACCAGCAGGACGAGACCACCCATCGTCCAGTGACGCCAGTCGAGCGTGATGCTGCGCGCCTTGGCATGGGCATCGGCGACCAGGATGATATTCACTCGTGCTGCCTCCCCGACCTTCGCGCGTGTAACACTTCCGAACCGCCCGTCGCATCCGAAATCGCCTGGACGCTGCCACGCCTCGTGCACCCATTCGAGCCACCGAAGGTCCTGCCCGATGACCCTGCCGCCGATCCGCTCCCTGCGCCACGTGCTCGCCGACGACGCGCGCCTCGCGCAATGGCAGGCGCGGATGCAGCGGGAGACCCACCTGACCGATACCGTGCGTCGAGCCCTGCCGCGCGCCCTCGCCGAACGTGTGCGGGTGGCGGAAGCGGCGCCGCCGCTCATCGTGCTGGCGGTGCCCGCCGGCGCCGTCGCAACCGCGGTGCGCCTGCGTTCCCACGACGTTCTCGCCGCTCTGCGGCGCGAAGGATCGAACTTTACGCAAATCGAGGTCCGCGTGCAAGTCGGGGGAAATGTCCGGTCCGAAGAGAAACCTGTTTATAATCAGCGTATTAGCCCCACGGCCGCGCCGTTGCGCGAGCTCGCCCGGCAACTGCCGCCCGGGCCGTTGCGAGATGCCGTGGCCAAGCTCGCGCGGCGAGGACGCTGACCGGCGATCGTCAACGAGCCCGGCAGGCTGCTCTAGGCGAGCAGAACGAGCCGCTCCAGTGCGTAGAAGAGGAGCACGCCGACGAGAAGTGCTACGGTGAATTTGGCCACCTGCACGATGAAGCGCAGATAGCGGCGGTCGCGCTGGAAGAAATAGAAGAGCAGCGCGACGAGGATTGCCCCGAGCGCGAGGAAGAGGAGCAGGCGGACGATCAGCACGAGCGCGCTGTCATGCCGCCGCGGGCGGCATCAACTCGCCTGCGGCGCCCAGTCGCGAAAAGCGCCCGGCACCGCGTCGGCGTCGGCGAAGGTCGCCGTCTGCCACGCATCGGCACGCTCGAGGAGCGCGCGGCACAGCAGGTTGTTGAGGCCGTGCCCCGATTTGTACGCCGTGTACTGGCCGATCAGCGGATGGCCGAGGAGGTAGATGTCGCCGATGGCGTCGAGCACCTTGTGGCGCACGAATTCGTTGTCGTAGCGCAGGCCCTCGGCGTTGAGCACCTTGACCTCGTCGAGCACGACCGCGTTCTGCAGGCTGCCGCCCAGCGCGAGGCCGGCGGCGCGCATCGCGTCGACGTCCTGCATGAAGGCGAAGGTCCGCGCCCGCGCCACCTCCTTCGCGTACGAGTCGGCGGCGAAGTCCACGACGACGTGGCGATTCTCCGAGCCGAAGACGGGGTGCGGGAAGTCGATCGTGAAGTCGAGGCGGTAGCCGTCGAACGGGGAAAAGCGCGCCCACTTGTCGCCGTCGCGCACTTCGACCGTCTCGCCGATGCGCAGGTAGCGCTTCGCCGCGTTCTGCTCGGCGAGGCCCGCCGACTGCAGCAGGAACACGAAGGGCCCGGCGCTCCCGTCCATGATCGGCAGCTCGGGTCCGGCGACGTCGACGTGCAGATTGTCGATGCCGAGGCCGGCGAGCGCCGACATGAGGTGCTCGACGGTGGCGACCGTCGTCGAGCCCACGCGCAGCGTCGAGGCGAGCCGGGTATCGCCGACGTGGGTGGCCAGCGCCGGCAGCGGCGGCGAGTCGGCGAGATCGACGCGGTGGAAGACGATTCCCGTGTCCGCGGCCGCCGGCCGCAGGGTCAGCTCGACCCGGGCGCCGGTGTGCAGACCCACTCCCGTCGTGCGCGTGGCCGTCTTGAGCGTGCGTTGCTTGAGCATTCTTTTCTTCGCCGCTGCATCAACGGGTTAACACAAAATTGTAGCACGGGAGCGGGCCCCGCTGCCCTCCCGGAGAACGCGTCCGCCCCCGGCGGCGCACGGCGCGGGGACGCCGTGCGCGCAGTCGCGAGCGCGGGCCGGAGGGGTCCGCCCTAATCCGCCTGCTTGCGCAAGAAGGCCGGGATTTCGGAGGCGTCGAACGCCGGCGCCACCGACGGCCCCGCCGTCGCGCGTCCCTTGCGCATCACGGCGGGCTGGTCGAGGCGCTCGTAGTCGATCGTCTCGACCTGCATGCCCAGGCCATCGGTCCCGGTGCGCTCGATCACCGCGGTCTCGAACACTTCGAGCTTGGGACGCGGCTTGGCCTGCTGCGCGGCGGCGCCGCCCAGGCCGGTCGCGATCATCGTCACCCGCAGGTCGTCGCCCATGCTGTCGTCGATCACCGTGCCGACGATCACCATCGCATCGTCGGCGGTGAACTCCTTGAGCGTGCTCATGACCTCGTGGTACTCCTTCATCTTGAGCCCGGTCGACGCCGTCACGTTGACGAGCACGCCGCGCGCGCCGGCGAGGTTCACGTCCTCGAGCAAGGGGCTGCGCACCGCCTGCTCGGCGGCCGCCTTGCCGCGCTCCGCGCCGCTCGCCGTGGCCGAGCCCATCATCGCCATGCCGACCTCGCCCATCACGGTGCGCACGTCGGCGAAGTCGACGTTGACGAGCCCCGGATTGTTGATGACCTCGGCGATCCCCGACACCGCGCCGTGCAGCACGTCGTTGGCCGCCGCGTATGCATCGAGCAGCGGGATGTCGTCGCCCAGCACCTGCATCAGCTTGTCGTTGGGAATGATGATCAGCGAATCGACCTTCTTCTGCAGCTCCTCTATGCCCGCCTGGGCAACGCGCTGGCGCTTGCCTTCGAAGGCGAACGGCCGGGTGACGACGGCGACCGTGAGGATGCCGAGGCTCTTCGCGATGTCGGCGATGACCGGCGCGGCGCCGGTCCCGGTCCCGCCGCCCATGCCGGCGGTGATGAAGAGCATGTCGGCGCCGCCGATCATCTCGGCGATCCGATCGCGGTCCTCCATCGCCGCGTCGCGCCCGATCTCCGGCTTCGCGCCGGCGCCGAGGCCGCGGGTCAGCGTGGAGCCGAGCTGCAACTGCGTGCCGGCGGTCGAGCGCTTCAGCGCCTGCGCGTCGGTGTTGGCGCAGATGAAGTCCACGCCGGCGAGGCCGCGCGCGATCATGTGCTCGACTGCGTTGCCGCCGCAGCCGCCGACGCCGATGACCTTGATGACCGCGCCGTCGTCCTGACTGGGATCGATGATTTCAAACATGGTGTGCTCCTTCTCCTGTCGATGTGAACCGCTGAACCGCAATGCCTCGAATCGCCGCCTTTTCGTCTTGTCGTTTTCGCCCTAGAAATTCGCCTTGAACCACTGCCGCATTCGCTCGGCCGCACCGCCGATGCCGGCGGTCTGCGCCCGGGCGGCGACACCGCGCACGTACTGGTCGCGGCCCGCGAGGAGGAGTCCCATGCTCGTCGCGTAGCGCGGGCTGCGCACGATCTCGGCGAGGTGCCCCGCGTAGACGGGAACGCCGATGCGCACCGGCAGGTGGAAGAGCTCCTCGCCCAACTCGGTCATCCCCTGCAGCAGTGCCGAGCCGCCGGTGATGACGATCCCCGACGAGATCAGCTCCTCGAAGCCGCTGCGCCGCACCTCGGATTGCACGAACTGGAAGAGCTCCTCGATCCGCGGTTCGATCACCTCCGCGAGCATCGGCCGCGAGAGCTTGCGCGACGGCCGCTCGCCCACGCCTGGCACGTCGATCACGTCGTTGGCGTCGGCCAACTGGCGCAGCGCGCACCCGTAACGGACCTTGAGCTCCTCGGCATCCTTGGTCGGCGTGCGCAGCGTCATGGCGATGTCGTTGGTCACCTGATCGCCGGCGATGGGGATCACCGCGGTGTGGCGGATCGCGCCGTTGGCGTACACCGCGATGTCGGTCGTGCCGCCGCCGATGTCGATGAGGCACACGCCCAGGTCCTTCTCGTCGTCGGAGAGCACGGCCGCGGCCGAGGCGAGCGGCTGCAGGATGACGTCGCGCACCTCGAGGCCGCAGCGCCGGATGCACTTGGTGATGTTCTCCACCGCCGACGCCGCCCCGGTCACGATGTGCACGTCGACCTCGAGGCGCACGCCGCTCATGCCGAGCGGCTCGCGCACGTCCTCCTGGCCGTCGATGGTGAACGACTGGGGGACGATGTGCAGGATCTGCTGATCGTTGGGAATGGGGATCGCCCTGGCAGTGTCGACCACGCGATCGATGTCGGCCTGCGTGACCTCCTTCTCCTTGATCGCGACCATGCCGTGCGACGTGTAGCAGCGGATGTGGCTGCCGGCGATGCCCGTGTAGACCTCCTTGATCTGGCAGTCGGCCATCACCTCGGCCTCCTCCAGCACGCGCTGGATCGACGCCATGGTGGCCTCGATGTTCACCACCACGCCCTTCTTGAGGCCGCGCGACAGCGCCTGCCCCAGCCCGACGATGGCGAGTTCGCCCTCGGGCGTCACCTCGGCGACGATGGCGACGATCTTCGAGGTTCCGATGTCGAGGCCCACGATCACGTTCTTGCTGTCCTTCATGTACCGTCCTGTTCCCCTTGCCCTTCTATTCGAGCGTGCCGCCCGCCGCGCCTCACGCCGCGGGCTTGCCGCCCTTCTCACGAAACCCCGGCACGCGCGCGGCGAAGCCGCTGCGATAGCGAAGATCGACCGCGTCGACCCGCGTCCCGGCGCGCGCCAGCGCCCCCAGCGTGCGCGCGTGCACACCGACGAAACGCGTGAGCCGCCCGTCGAGATCGTCGCGCCCGAGCTCGAGCGTGAGCGGCCCGGCGGATCCCTCGGTGCGCAACCGCCAGCCACCGCGCGCCGAGACGCGCAACTCGGCGATGCGCAGGTCGAGCGGGCGCAGCGTGTCGGTGAACGTGCGGTAGCGCGTCGCCATCTCCGCAGCACGCGACGGCGGACCGTCGAACCGCGGCAGCACGTCGGACGACTCGGCGGTGAAGAGCTCGCCGCGATCGCTCACGAAGGCATCGCCGCCGAAGCGGGCCAGCGGCTCGTACTCGTCGATCGTCACCTCGAGCCGGTCGGGCCACTGCCGGCGCAGGGCGACGCTACGCACCCACGGCACGCGAGTCAGCGCGGTCCGGGCGCGCGCGAGATCCATGGTGAAGAACGTGCCGGCGAGGTCGTCGCGGATCGCCGCTTCGAGCTGCGCGCCGTTGACACGCGTGAGCGGGCCGGCGAGCACGACCTCGTTGAACGCGAAGGCCGGTTGGCGAACGACGAAGGCGGTCGCGGCGGCGACGAGGCTCGCGACCGCGACGACCGCGAGGGTGAGGGCGAGGGCGTTCAGCTGCCGCGCGTCATCCCACATGAGCGCCTCGCAGGATCTCGACGCACAGGTCGGGGTACGACAGGCCGGCCGCTTTTGCCGCCATCGGCACCAGGCTGTGTCCGGTCATGCCGGGCGAGGTATTCACCTCGAGCAGCGAGTAGGTCCCATCGGGGCGCAGGATGAGATCGACGCGGCCCCACCCCGTGCAGCCGACGACGTCGAAGGCGCGCAGGCAGGTGGCCCGGATCTCGAGCTCGACCGCCTCCGGCAATCCGGCCGGGCAGTAGTACTTGGTCTCGTCCGAGAAGTACTTGCTGTGGTAGTCGTAGTTGCCCTGCGGCGCCTCGATGCGAATGAGCGGCAGCGCGCGCCCGTTGACGATCGAGGCGGTGAGCTCCTGGCCACTCACGAACTCCTCGACGAGAACCAGCGAATCGTGCCGCGCCGCAGCCGCGCAGGCGGCGGCGAGCTCGCCGTGGTCGGCGGTGGCGACCTTGCTGATGCCGATCGTCGAGCCCTCGCGAGCCGGCTTGACGATGAGCGGCAGACCGAGGTCGGCGACGACACTCGGCCAGTCGGTGCGCGCATCGACCACGCGGTAGCGCGGCGTCGGGATGTCGCTCGCGAGCCAGACGAGCTTGGTGCGCCACTTGTCCATGGCGAGCGCCGAGGCCATCACGCCGCTGCCGGTGTAGGGGATGCCGAGCGTCTCCAGCGCGCCTTGCACCGTGCCGTCCTCGCCGAAGCGGCCGTGCAGCGCGATGAAGACGCGATCGTAGCCGTCGCGCTTCAACTCCCACAGATCGCGCTCCGAGGGATCGAAGGGATGCGCGTCGACACCCTTCTCGCGCAGTGCGGCAAGGACGCCGCGGCCGGACATGAACGAGACCTCGCGCTCCGCCGAGGGCCCGCCCAGGAGCACCGCCACCTTGCCGAAGCGATCGTCGCTCATCGCGACGCCTCGCCGACGATACGCACTTCCGGCTCGAGCGCGATGCCGGTCTTCGCGAGCACGGTGCCACGGACGACGTCGAGCAGCGCCTCGATGTCGGCCGCGCGCGCGGCGTTGCCCTCGTTGACGATGAAATTCGCGTGCTTCTCGGACACGCGCGCGCCGCCGATCGTGTGGCCCTTGAGCCCGCAGCTCTCGATCAACCGCGCGGCGTGGTCGCCGGGCGGATTGCGGAACACGCTGCCCGCGTTCGGCAGCGACAGCGGCTGCGTGGCGATGCGCCGCGCGAGGAGTTCGCGGATGCGGGCCCGCGCGGCACTCGCGTCACCGAGCGGGAAACGGAACCACGCCGCGGTGAAGATCTCCGGCGACGAGGCCGGCGCCCGGGCACACACGCTGCGATAGCCGATCACGTAGTCGGCGGGCGTGCGCACGACGAACGTGCCGTCACGCAGCACGACCTCGACGCGCGCGACGTGGCGCCACGTCTCGCCCCCGTAGCAGCCGGCGTTCATCGCGAGCGCGCCGCCGACGGTTCCCGGAACGCCCGCCAGGAACTCGGCCTCGGCGCAGCCGTGGTTGGCGGCAAAGCGGGCGAGCTTGGGGCTCGCCGCCCCCGCTTCGACGTAGATCATGCCGTCGGCGACCGCGAGCGCCGCGCCGGCGTCGTGCATGACCACGACCGCGCCGCGAACGCCGCCGTCGCGCACCAGCGTATTGCTGCCCAGCCCCAGCACGGTGACCGGCGTCGCCGCCGGCAACGTGCGCAGGAATGCCGCGAGGTCGTCGCGACCGGCCGGCAGGTACAGCAGGTCGGCGCGCCCGTCCCCCGCCCGCCAGCTCGTGTAGCGCGCGAGCGGGGCGTCGTGGGCGAGCCGGCCGCGCAGGCCCGGACCGGGATTCGCCTCGAAGCAGAAGCTGCGCGCCACGGTCAGTGTTCCCCCGTTCCGGCGGCAAGTTGCGCGGCGACCCCGCCGATCGAGCCCGCGCCCATCGTCACCACGACGTCGCCGTCGCGCAGCACCGCGCGCAGCGCGGCGGGCAACGCGGCGACCTCCTCGACGAACACCGGCTCGACCTTGCCCGCCACGCGCACGGCGCGGGCGAGCGCGCGGCCGTCGGCGGCGACGATCGGCGTTTCACCGGCGGAATAGACGTCGGCCAGCACCAGCGCGTCGACCGTCGAGAGCACCGCGACGAAGTCCTCGAAGAGGTCGCGGGTGCGCGTGTAGCGGTGCGGCTGGAAGGCGAGGACGAGGCGGCGGCCGGGGAAGCTGGTGCGTGCGGCGTCGAGCGTGGCCGCCATCTCGGCCGGGTGGTGACCGTAGTCGTCGATCAACGTGAAGCGACCCCCGCCGGCGAGCGCCACCTCGCCGTAACGCTGGAAGCGGCGTCCGACGCCGCGGAAGCCGGCGAGCGCGCGGGCGATCGCGGCATCGGCGACGCCGACCTCGCGACCGACGGCGATCGCCGCCAGCGCATTGCGCACGTTGTGTACGCCGGGAAGGGCGAGTTCGACGGCGAGATCGGGGCTGCGCTTCGCCCGCGCGGTGAACCGCATGCGGCCGCCGATATTGACGACGTCGGTCGCGCGCAGGTCGGCGCCTTCCGCGAGGCCGTAGGTCACCAGCGGCTTCGCGACTTCCGGCAGAAGACCGCGCAGGTTGGCGTCGTCGATGCACACCACAGCGACGCCGTAGAACGGCAGCCGCTGCAGAAAGTCCACGAAGGCGCGGGTGAGCCGCGAGAAATCGTGGCCGTACGTCTCCATGTGATCGGCATCGACGTTGGTGACCACCGCCACCACCGGCGAGAGGTACAGGAACGAGGCGTCGGACTCGTCGGCTTCGGCGACCAGGAACTCGCCGGTGCCGAGTCCGGCGTTGGCGTCCGCCGACAGCAGTCGTCCGCCGATCACGAAGGTGGGATCGAGACCCCCTTCGGCGAGCACCGAGGCGACGAGGCTCGTCGTCGTCGTCTTGCCGTGCGTGCCGGCGACCGCGATGCCCTGCTTCAGACGCATCAATTCGGCCAGCATCAGCGCGCGCGGCACGATCGGGATGCCGCGCTCGCGGGCGGCGGCGACTTCGGGATTGTCGGGCGCCACCGCGGTCGAGACGACCACGGCATCGGCGTTCGCGCTGTGCTCGGCGGCGTGGCCGAGCACGATGCGCACGCCGCGCCGCGCGAGCCGCTCGGTGGCGGCATTGGCCACGAGATCGGAGCCGGACACGACGTAGCCCTGCGTCGCCAGCACCTCGGCGATACCGCTCATCCCGACACCGCCGATGCCCACGAAATGCACGCGCTTGACCTTGTGCTTCATGGGCGCACCCCGAAGCCCAGGCAGACATCGGCCACGCGCGACGCCGCATCGCGCTTGCCGAGCGCGTGCGCGGCGTTGGCCATGGCGAGGCAGCGCGTGCGGTCGAGGCTGTCGATGCGCGCGGCGAGGCGCTTCGCATCGAGCGCGTCCTGCGGCTCCTTCCACGCGGCATCGGCGGCGACCAGGAACTGCGCGTTGGCACTCTGCTCGTCGGCGATCGCACCGGGCAGCGGGACGACGAGCGCGCCCAGTCCGACCGCCGCGAGCTCGGACACGGTGAGCGCGCCGCCCCGGCAGACGACGAAATCGGCCCACGCATAGCGCGCCGCCATGTCGTCGATGAAGGCGACGCACTCGGCGGTGACGCCGGCCTGGGCATAGGCGAAGCGCAAGGCCGCGAGATGCCGCTCGCCGGACTGGTGCACGATCGCGGGTCGGCGCGCGGCCGGCAGCGTGGCGATCGCCGCCGGAACGAGCGCGTTCAGCGCCTGCGCACCGAGGCTGCCGCCGACCACGAGCAGGCGCAGCGGACCGTCGCGACCCGCGAAGCGCTGCGCCGGCGGCGGCAGCGCGCACAGCGCATCGCGCAACGGATTGCCGACCCATTCGACGCGCCGCGGGTGCCTGCCGCGCAGCGCCTGTGGAAAGCCCAGCAGGATGCGATCGGCGCCATAGGCGAGTACCCGCGTGGCGAGTCCGGCGACGGCGTTGGAATCGTGGAGCACCAGCTTGCGGCCCGTCACCACGCCCATGAGCGCGCCGGGGAACGATGCAAATCCGCCGAAGCCCAGCACGACGTCGGGCAGGCGGCGGCGGATGACGGCGCGCGCCGCGAGGCAGGCGCCCAGCAACGCCGCCGGCCCGAAGAGGAGCGTCCGCCAGCCCTTGCCGCGAACGCCGCGAAACGCGATGCCCTCGAACTCGACGCCGTGCTGCGGAACGAGCCGCGCCTCGATCCCCTCGCGGGTGCCGAGCCAGAAGACACCGGCGCCGCGCGCCGCGAGCTGGTCCGCGACGGCGAGTCCGGGAAAGACGTGCCCGCCGGTGCCGCCGGTGGTGATCATCACGTTCACCGGCCGCACCCCCGGGCAGCGCCAGGTGCTGCGGCCCCGCGAATGCGCGCGCCGGTGGCTGCCCGATGCCTCATACCGTGAACCCTCGCAGCAGGCGCCGGTTCTCGTAGTCGATGCGCAGGAGGAGCGCGATCGCGATGCAGTTGGCGACGATGCCGCTGCCGCCGAACGAGAGCAGCGGCAGCGTGAGTCCCTTGGTCGGCAGCACGCCCATGTTGACGCCGATGTTGATGAACGTCTGCACGCCGAGCCATACGCCGATCCCCTGCGCGACGAGGGCGGCGAATGGCCGCGCGAGACGCGCCGCCTGGTTGCCGATGCGGTAAGCGCGAAAGAGCACCCACACGAAGAGCGCGATGACCACGGTGACGCCGACGAAGCCCAGCTCCTCGGCGATCACCGCCAGCAGGAAGTCGGTGTGCGCTTCGGGGAGGAAAAGGAGCTTCTCGACGCTCGACCCCAGGCCCACTCCGAACCACTCGCCACGACCGAAGGCGATGAGCGAGTGCGACAGCTGGTAGCCCTTGCCGAGGGGGTCGGACCACGGATCGAGAAAGGCCGTGAGGCGCTGCAGGCGATACGGCGCCGCGACGAGGATGCCGGCGAGCGCGACCGGCAGGAGCGCGGCGAGGCCGATGAAGAGCCGCCAGTCGAGGCCACCCAGGAAGAGGATCCCGAAGGCGATCGCGACGATCACCACGAAGGCACCGAAGTCGGGCTCGAGCAGCAGCAGACCACCGACCACCACCATCACCGCGAAGAGCGGCAGGAAGCCGCGCACGATCGTCTGCCGCAGCGGCTGCTCCGCGTGCAGGAAGGCCGCGCGGCGTACCGCATAGCTCGCCGCGTAGAGCACCACGGCGAGCTTCATGAACTCGGAAGGCTGCACGTTGACGAACGACAGCGACAGCCAGCGCCGCGAGCCGTTCACCGCCTTGCCGATCCCCGGCACCAGCACGATCACGAGGAGCACCACACCGGCGATGAACAGCCACGGCGCGAACGCCTGCCACACCCGCGTCGGCACCTGGAAGGCGAGCACGGCGGCGGCGAGGCCGGCGACCACGAACAGCGCGTGCCGGGCGAGGAAGTACCACGCACGATGGCCGGTGTGGGCCGCCGCCTCGGCGCTGGCGATCGACGCCGAATAGACCATCACCAGGCCGATCGCGAGGAGGAGCAGCGCCGCCCAGGCGAGCGAGGCGTCGTAGGCGGCGAGCGAGCGCGCGGCGCTGCCGCGCGCGGCGACGGGAACGGCGGCTTCGGGTCGCAGCGCGCGCGCCGCGCTCCGGCCGGCGGCCGGGTGTGTCAGCGCCTTACGCATGCGAGACGTCCGGCGCGAGCCGGGCGCCGACGCGAGCGGCGAAACGTTCGCCGCGCTCGACGTAGTTGGTGAACTGGTCGAGGCTCGCGCACGCCGGCGACAGCAGCACGGCGTCGCCCGGCACGGCGATCTCGATGGCGCGATCGACCGCGCGATCGAGCGTGCCCGCGATCTCGACCCGCGCTGCCGTTCCGGTCAATGCGGCGGCGATCAGCGGAGCATCGCGGCCAATCAGCAGGACCGCCCGGCAGTCGGCGTCGACCGCCGCTTTCAGGGGACGAAAGTCCTGGCCCTTGCCGTCGCCGCCGGCGATGAGGATCGCCGGGCGCTCGATCCCGTCGAGCGCCGCGCGCGTGGCGGCCACCGTGGTCGCCTTCGAGTCGTCGATATAGGCGATGCGCCGCGCCTCGGCGATGCGCCGCATGCGATGCGGCAATCCCTCGAATGCCTTCAGCGCGTCGAGGACGCGGCGGTCGATCCGGGTCACCGTCGCAGTCAGCGCCAGCGCCGCCAGCGCATTGAGCGCATTGTGCCGGCCCATCAGCGCGAGCGAGTCGACGGGCGCGAGCAAGCCGCCGCCTTGCGCGAGCCAGGTGGCGCCGTCGACGCGCACCAGCCCCCACTCGCCCTCGGCGGCCGGCACGCCGGCGCCGAAGGTCTCGACGGTGCGCCCCGCGATGCGCATCGCCAGCGTGCGCGGATCGTCGCGATTGAGCACCTGGATGCCGCGGGTCGAGAAGATCCGCGCCTTGGCCGCGGCGTACGCGCCGAGATCGGCGTAGCGGTCGAGGTGATTGTCGGTGACGTTGAGCACGGCGGCGGCCGTCGGCACCAGCGACCACGTCGTTTCGAGCTGGAAGCTCGACAACTCGAGGACGAAGACGTCGGGCCACGTTTCGGCGGCAACCGGGCCGGCGAAGCGGGCGAGGACGTCGAGGACCGCGTCGCCGATGTTGCCGGCGACCACCGCGCGCAGGCCACCGGCGCGGCACAGCGCACCGGTGAGTGCGGTGACCGTCGTCTTGCCGTTCGATCCGGTGATCGCCAGCACCTTCTGCTCGGCCGGCAAGGCCCGTGCGAAGAGCTCGATGTCGCCGACGAGCTCGGCGCCGCGGGCGACCGCCGCGGCGATCGCCGGCTGGTCCTTGGCGACCCCCGGGCTGATGGCGATGAGATCGGCGCCGGCAAAGGTGGCGTCGCCGAAGGGGCCGGTGACCAGTGCGACGTCCGGCAGCGCGGCGGCGAGCGGTGGCTGGACGCGCGTGTCGGCCACGCGCACCTGCGCGCCTTCGCCCACCAGGTAGCGGGCGAGCGACGCGCCGGTGAGGCCCGCCCCCAGCACCACGGCGTTGCGACCGGCGTAGCGCATCGTGCTCACCGCAGCTTGAGCGTCGACAGGCCGAAGAGCACCAGCAGCATGGTGATGATCCAGAAGCGGACCACGACCTGGTTCTCCTTCCAGCCCTTCAACTCGAAGTGATGGTGGATGGGCGCCATGCGGAACACCCGCTTGCCGCGCAATTTGAACGACGCCACCTGGATCATCACCGACAGCGTCTCGGCGACGAAGACGCCGCCCATGATGAACAGCACGATCTCCTGGCGAACGATGACCGCGATCGTGCCGAGCGCGGCGCCGAGGGCGAGCGCACCGACGTCGCCCATGAACACGTCGGCGGGATACGCGTTGAACCACAGGAAGCCCAATCCCGCGCCCCCGATCGCGCCGCAGATCACGGCCAGCTCGCCGGTGCCGGGAATGTGCGGAAACCCGAGGTAGCGGGCGAAGATCGCGTTGCCGGTGACGTAGGCGAAGACGCCGAGTGCGCCGGCGATCATCACCGTGGGCATGATGGCGAGGCCGTCGAGGCCGTCGGTGAGGTTCACCGCGTTGCTGGTACCCACGATCACGAAGTAGGTGAGCGCGATGAACCCCCACATGCCGAGCGGGTACGACACCGTCTTGAAGAACGGGACGATGAGGTCGGCGCGGGCCGACAGCCCGGCGGCGAAGCCGCTCGCCACCCACTCGGAGAAGAGTCGGAGCAACTGCGGATTGTTCTCGGCGGAGACCGAGAAGGCGAGATAGACCGCGGCGACGAAGCCGATCGCCGACTGCCAGAAGAACTTGGCACGCGCCGACAGGCCCTTGGGATTGCGGTGCACGACCTTGCGCCAGTCGTCGACCCAGCCGACCACGCCGAAGCCCAGCGTGACGAGCAGCACCACCCACACGAAGCGGTTGCCGAGGTTGCCCCAGAGCAGCGTGGTGACGACGATCGAGACCAGGATGAGGGCGCCGCCCATCGTCGGCGTTCCTGCCTTGACGAGGTGCGTCCTGGGGCCGTCGTCGCGCACCGCCTGGCCGATCTTCATGCGGGCGAGCCAGGCGATCATGCGCGGCCCGATCAGGAACGAGATGACGAGCGCGGTGATCGTCGCCAGCACCGCGCGCAGCGTGATGTAGCTGAAGACGTTGAAGGCGCGCGCGAATTGCTCGAGCCATTCGGCGAGGAGGACGAGCATCAGTGCTCCCCGTCGCCGCGACCGGTGAGCGCGGCGACGATGCGCTCCATGCGCATGAAGCGCGAGCCCTTGACCAGGATCGTCACGCCCTCCCCCGCCTCGGCGGCGAGCGCGGCGGTAAGCGCCCCGGCGTCGGCGAAGTGCGCCGCGGCGTCACCGAAGGCGGCGACCGCCGCCGCCGACAGCGCGCCGAGCGCGTAGAGCCGGTGCACACCGCGCTCGCGCGCGTAGGCGCCGATCTCGTGATGGAACGCCGGACCCTGCGCGCCGACCTCGCCCATGTCGCCCATGACCAGCACGCGCCGCCCGGGCACCGCGGCGAGCACCTCGATCGCCGCCCGCATCGAGTCGGGATTGGCGTTGTAGCTGTCGTCGAGTACGCTCGCGCCGCCCGTCGCGCGCACCGCCACCAGCCGGCCGGCGACCGGCCGGAACGCGGCAAGGCCGCGCTTCACGGCGCCGATCGAGGCGCCGGCCGCAATGGCCGCCGCTGCGGCCGCCAGCGCATTGCGCGCCATGTGCAGGCCCGGTGCGGCGAGGTTCACGTGCGCGTGCCCGATCGGCGTGTTGAGCGCGAGCACGCTACCGGCAGCGGCCGGGCGCAGCGTCGCGGTCACGTCGCTGCCGGGTGCGAAGCCGAAGCTCACCGCGGTGGCCTGCGCGCGGGCGGCCGCGGCACGCCAGAGGTCGACGTGCGCATCGTCGGCGTTGAGCACCGCCACGCCCCCCGGCGCGAGGCCGGTGAGCGCATCGGCGTGCTCCGCCGCGACGTCGGCGACGCTGGTCATGAATTCCTGATGCTCGCGCTGCGCATTGTTGACGACGACGATCGTCGGCCGCGCGATGGCGACGAGCTCGCGCGTCTCGCCGCGGTGGTTCATGCCGAGCTCGATCACCGCGGCACGCTGCGCTGCCGTGAGCCGCAGCAGCGTCAACGGCAGGCCGATCGCATTGTTGAGATTGCCGCGCGTCGCGAGCACGCCGTCGGCGCCGAATTCCTCGCGGAGGATCGCCGCCGTCATCTCCTTGACGGTGGTCTTGCCGTTGCTGCCGACGATCACCACGAGCGGCAGCGCGAACCGCGCGCGCCAGTGCGCGGCGAGCTCGCCCAGGGCGGTGAGCGGATCGGCGACGGCAATGCGCACGCCGGGGAGGTCGGCGGCCCGATCGTCGGCGACGATGGCGCCGGCCGCGCCGCGCGCCAGCGCCGTCGCCACGAAATCGTGACCGTCGAAGCGCTCGCCGCGCAGTGCGACGAAGAGGTCGCCCGGCTGCAGATCGCGGCTGTCGGTCGTCACCCGCCGGAACGAGGCGCTCCCGCCGAGCGAGCGGCCGCGTACGGCGAGGGCGGCGGTGGTGGTGTCCATCATGCCGCGCTCCACGCCGCCAGCGCCGCCGCCGCCTCGGCGGCATCCGAGAACGGATGCCGCTCACCCCCGCGCTCCTGATAGGTCTCGTGACCCTTGCCGGCGATGAGCACGACGTCGTCCTGGCCGGCGCTCGCCACCGCCTGCGCGATGGCGGCACCGCGATCGATCTCGATCGCCCAGCGGCGATGGCCGGCATCGAGCACGCCCTTGGCGACGTCCTGGGCGATGGTGAGCGGATCTTCGCTGCGCGGATTGTCGCTCGTCACCACGATGCGATCGGCGTGCGCGGCCGCGATGGCGCCCATCTGCGGTCGCTTGCCCGCGTCGCGATCGCCGCCGCACCCGAAGACGCAGACGAGCTCGCCGCCCGGGGTCACGGCCGAGCGCAGCGCGACCAGCACCTTCTCGAGCGCATCGGGCGTGTGCGCGTAATCGACGACGACCAGCGGCCGGCGATCGCCACCCAGGCGCTGCATCCGCCCGGCAGGTGCGGGGAGCGTCGCCAGGACGTCGAGCGCGCGCCCGAGCGGCACGTCGCAGGCCAGGAGCACGCCCAGTACGCCCAACAGGTTCTGCGCATTGAACGCACCCACGAGCCCGGAGCGCAGCGTGCCGCGGCCCCAGGGGGTGGCGACGTCGAGGACGATGCCGCGGCGGTCCACCGCGAGCGGCGTGGCGGCGATGTCCGCGCTGCCGAGGCCGTAGGTCAGCGTCGGCTGACCGCGCTCGCGCGTCGCTTCGATGAGGCTCCGTCCGAAGAGGTCGTCGGCGTTGATCACCGCGGTGCGCAGGCCGGGCCAGGCGAAGAGTCTCGCCTTGGCCGCGCCGTACGCCGCCATCGTCTTGTGATAGTCGAGGTGGTCGCGCGTCAGGTTGGTGAACAGCGCCACGTCGAACGTCGCCCCGTTCACGCGACCCTGGTCGAGTCCGTGCGACGACACCTCCATGGCCACCGCCCGGGCGCCGGCGGTACGAAACTGCGCGAGGAGCTCGTGCAGCATGGTGGCGTCGGGCGTGGTGTGCACCGCGGGGGCGATCGCCCCGACGAGTCCGTTGCCCAACGTGCCGATCACCGCGGCGCGCGTGCCGCAGGCATCGAACGCCTGCGCGATCCAGTGCGCGCACGACGACTTGCCGTTGGTGCCGGTGACGCCGATCAAGCGCAGGTCGCGCGACGGGCTGCCGTAGATGAAGTCGGCGATCGCACCCACCCGCTGCTGCAGACCGTCGATGCCGAGGTTGGCGCCGGCGAGCGCCGGATCCCACCGCCACCCGCGCGCCTCCCAGAACACCGCGGCGGCACCGCGAGCGAGCGCGTCGGCGATGAAGTGGCGGCCGTCGGTGGCGATTCCGGGATAGGCGGCGAAGGCAACGCCGGATTCCACGCGCCGGCTGTCGGCGGTGATGCGGCGCGGCCGCGCGCCCAGGCGCGCGAGCAGCGCGGCGACGTCGAACGGATGCTCGAGGTCAGGCATGGTGGCGCCCGCTCCTGACGACCGCGGACCGCGGGGGCGACGAACGGCGACCGGCGCTCATCATCACGTCTCCTCGTGCACTTCGATCGCGTCCGCCGGCAGGATCACGTTGTTCACGGGTGCGTCGGTGGGGACGCCGAGCAGGCGCAGCGCGGCGCCCATCACGTTCGCGAACACCGGACCGGCGACCGAGCCGCCGTAATACTGGCCGCCCGACGGCTCGTCGATCATCACCGCCACGATGAGGCGCGGCCGCGAGGCGGGCGCGAAGCCGACGAACGACGACACGTACTTGTTGGCGGCGTAGCCCTTGCCGGCGAGCTTGTGCGCCGTCCCGGTCTTGCCGGCGACGCGATAGCCGACGACCTGCGCCCTGGGCGCCGTACCGCCCGGCTGCACCGCCATCTCGAGCATGTGGCGAACCGCCGCCGCGGTGGTGGGCGAAATCGCCGGCCGGCCTTCGACCGGACCTTCGGTCTTGAGCAGCGTCACCGGCTTCAACTCGCCGTCGGTGGCGAAGATCGTGTAGGCGCGGGCGAGTTGCACGAGGTTCACCGAGATCCCGTGCCCGTAGGCCATCGTCGCCTGCTCGATCGGCTTCCACGTCTTCGCCGGGCGCACGCGGCCGCTCACCTCGCCGGGAAAGCCGGTCTTCGGCGTGGTCCCGAAGCCGACGTTGGAGAACGTCTGCCACATCGCCTGTGCCGGCAGCGACAACGCGATCTTGGCCGAGCCCACGTTCGAGGATTTCTGGATGATCTGCTCGACGGTGAGCGCGCCGCCGGGGTGCGCGTCGTGGATCGTGTTGGGGCCGATGCTGAGCGTGCCGTTGCCAGTCTGGATCACCGTGTCCGGACGCACCTTGCCCGTCTCGAGCGCGGTGGCGATGGTGAAGGGTTTCAGCGTCGAGCCCGGCTCGAAGACGTCGGTCAGCGTGCGATTGCGCATCTTCTCGGGCGTGACCTTGTCGCGGCGATTCGGGTTGTACGTCGGCCAGTTGGCGAGCGCCAGGATCTCGCCGGTGGCGACGTCGAGGACCACCATCCCGCCGGCGCGCGCCTTGTTCGCCTCGACCGCGGCCTTCAACTCGCGGAAGGCGAGGTACTGGAGGCGGGAATCGATGGCGAGCGCAAGATCGCGCCCCGCCTGCGGGGCGCGGATCGCCGCCACGTCCTCGACCGCCTCGAAGCGTCGATTGATGATCACGCGCCGGCTGCCCGGCACGCCGGCGAGCCACGGCTGCTGCGCGAGCTCGATGCCCTCCTGCCCGGCGTCCTTGTCACCGGTGAAGCCGAGGATCTGCGCCATCACGTCGCCACCCGGGTAGTAGCGCCGGAACTCGGTCTGATCGTGCAGCCCCTTGATGCGCAGCGCCATCGCGCGCTCGGACGTCTCCGGCGCGATCTGCCGGGCGAGGAACGTGAAGTCCTCGTGCGCGTCGAGGCGCGCGGCGATGCGCTGCGGCGTGGTCTCGAGGATGCGGGCGAGGTCTTTCAGCTGTTCCGGGGAGGCCTCGAACTTGTCGGGGAACGCCCACAGCGAGCGCACCGGCGTCGACACCGCGAGCACCTCGCCGAAGCGATCGACGATGCGCCCGCGGTGCGCGGGCACCTCGAGCTCGCGCGAATGCCGCGCGCTGCCTTGCTCCTGCAAGAACGCGTAGTCGATCCACTGCAGGTAGAGCGAGCGACCGACGAGGCCGGCGAAGAGGAGCGCCAACGCGCCGAAGACGATGAGGGCGCGCAGGCGTGGCAAGGGAAGCGCCTCGGGGGCGGCGGCGAAGCGCTGGCGGGCGGTGGTGACCTTCATCGCGCACCCTCGCCTCGCGGAGCAGGCATCGGCACGATCTCGGTGCGCGCCACGGTCGGCAACTGCATGTGCAGCTGCTCGCGGGCGATTTTCTCGATCCGTGCCGGCATGCCCCATGTCGACTGCTCGAGCTGCAACTGTCCGTACTCCGTCTCGTAGCTGCGCTGCTCCGTCTGCGCGCGCTCGAGCTCGACGAAGAGCCGCCGCGCCTGGTGCCGCGACGTCACGAGCGAGAGCGCGCAGAGCACGAGCACCGCGAGGAGGACGAGATTCACCCGCGTCATGCCCACTCCGTCGCCACGTAGCCGTGCGGCCAGTCAGCCGGCAGCGGTGCTGCCGTGCGCTCCGCCACGCGGAGGATCGCGCTGCGCGCGCGCGGGTTGCGCTCGACCTCCGCGGCCGAGGGCTTCGTCGCCCGCCCGACGGCGGCGAGCGGCGCCGCGGGCAGTGCCGCCGCGGGCAGCGCCAGCCGCGCCAACCGCGGATCGCCGGCGAACGGCAGCGCCGCCTTCCGGAAGAAGCGCTTGACGATCCGGTCCTCGAGCGAATGGAAGGCGATCACCACGAGGCGCGCGCCGCTGCGCAGGAACGGGACGATCGCCGGCAACGCGCTGCCGATCTCGGACAGCTCGCGGTTCACGAAAATCCGAAGGGCCTGGAAGGTGCGCGTGGCCGGATCCTGACGCCAATCACCCCGCGTGAGCGGGCCGACGGCTTGGCCCACGATACGGCGGAGTTCCGCGGTACGTTCGATGGACCGCTCTTCGCGCGCCGCCGCAATTGCCTTTGCAATGGATTGAGCAAACCGTTCTTCACCATAGTCGCGGATGACCTCCATCAATTCGCGCACGCTGGCGCGGGCCAGGAAGGCGGCGGCGGTCTCGCCGCGGGACGGATCCATCCTCATGTCGAGGGGCCCGTCGAAGCGAAAGGAGAAGCCGCGCGTGGCGTCGTCGATCTGCGGCGAGGAGGTTCCGAGATCGAAGAGCGCGCCGTCGACTCCAGCCGGGGCAAGTTCGGCGAGGACGGCGGGCAGTTCCGAGAACCACGCGCGGCGAAACGTGAAGCGGGTATCGCGGTGCACGAAGGCCGCCGCGGCACGCGCGGCGTCGGGATCGCGATCGACGGCAATGAGGCGCCCGCCGGGACCGAGCGCGGCGAGGATGCGCGCGCTGTGCCCGCCGCGCCCGAAGGTCGCATCGACGTAGGTACCGGCGGGCTTGATCGCCAGCGCCGCCACCGCTTCGTCGAGCAAGACGGGAAGGTGCGTGTCATCGCTCATCTACAGCGAGAAGCCGGCAAGATCCGCAGGCGGTCCGCCCGGCGGAAGCGCGATCGCCTGCGCGGTCTGGAACTCCCACTGCGCCTCGTCCCAAAGCTCGAGCTTGCGACCCTGGCCGACGAGCATGACGCGCTTGTCGAGGTTCGCGTAGCGACGCAACGCCGGCGGCACCAGGATGCGGCCGGCGGCGTCGACTTCGACGTCGTCGGCGTGGCCGACCAGGAGCCGCTGCAGGCTGCGCACCTGCGGGTCGAACGAGGAGAGCGCCATCAACTGCGCCTGGATGGGTTCCCAGGACGCGCGCGGATAGAGCAGGAGACAGCGCGACGGATCGGCAGTCACCACGAGCTGGCCCGCGGCGCCGGCCAAGCTGTCGCGATGCTTGGCGGGAATGGCGAGGCGGCCCTTGGCGTCGAGGACGAGGGCGGTCACCCCGCGAAAGACCGGCGCCGCGCCGGTGTCGCCCGCGGCGCCACGCCCATTCCCCGTCGCTTCGACCACCCCCGCTCCCTGTTCGCGCTCGCTCGCCACGCTCGCCCCCCTCGCCTGCCACCCACCAGCGTTGCGTACGCCTCTCGGCGCAGCGCTCGAAGCGGATCGCCGGGCCAGTCACGACCTCAGGCGAGTGTCATGAAAGCCCCAACTTCAACCCACTTCAACCCACTTTTTACCACTTGACCGCACTATACGCGTGCCGGAAGCGTGGGGTCAACGCTTTTCCGGTTGTCGAACAAGGACTTAGCGACGAAAATGTGACGATTCCGTTTTCATCTAAGAAATAAATACTTAGGAGTGATTTGAAAAGTTATTTACGAAGATGAGACGGCATTTTTCATGCGTAATCGAACGATGGTTCGATGACGGCCCGCTCAACGGCGATTCCCACCGCAAGCAGCACCCGGGCGACCGTGCGGCTTTCCCGCCACGACCCCGGGCTCGACGACGAGCCGTCGGTCCGCGCGCCTTGCCAACGCTCGCCTGAACGGGAAGAATCCCCAGGGAAGTTCCGGCGCCGGCGGTAGACCGGCCTCCGTGAAGGCACCGCCGACGCGCGGCGGCGACCGTTGGGGGGTGCGCCGATCGAGGAGACGCCATGACTGCATCTGTCCTTCGCGCCTGCGGGCGCGCCGCCATCATCGCCGCGGCGGTGCTCGTGACCGGTTGCGCCACGCGCTACGATGCCCAAGGCAATCAGATCTACGTCTGGCAGTACGGCCAGGGCTCGAACCGGGACATCGACTACAGCGATCCGCGCATGCCGATCCTGCCGCCGCAGCGGCCGTCGACCGATCTGTGGCCGGTGCCGAGCCCCTATGACTTCAACGACCTGTCACGCTGGTCGATGCTCGACGAAGTGATCGTCGGCCCAACCGGGGTCGACCGCGTCGCCACCGGCGATACGCGCGCCGTAGTCGGCGATAATCGAGCCTGTGCTGCCTGCAACGACACGACCGCGCGCCTGGCGCTTGCTGCTCCTCGCGCTGCCGATCGCGCTGGCAACCACGACCGCGTCGGCCGCTGACGGCGAAGCTGCACGGGTTGCCGAGCCGGGCTCGGGTTCCGTTTCCACCGCCGCCCCCGTCGCGACCTCGACGGCGGGTGCCACCGCACACCGCGGCGCCGACGACGCCGTTCACTATCGCGTCGACGTCGTCGCGCCGGGTCCGATCGCCGCGGCGATACGCAGCGCCGTCGATCTCGTGCGCTGGCAGGACTTCGAGGACATGACCGAGCTCCTCCTCGAACGCCTGGTGCGCGACGCCGTGCCGCAGGCCGCCGAGGCGGCCGCCACCCAGGGCCACTTCTCCGCTGCGATCGACGTCGCCGTCGATCGCAGCACGACGCCGGTCACCGTGCGGCTTGGCGTCGACCCGGGTCCGGTGACGACGATCCGCAGCGTCGACCTCACCGTCGACGGACCCGCCGACACCGTCCCGCAGGGCGCGGCGGCGATCGCGCGCCTGCGCGAGCGCTGGTCGTTACCGGTGGGCGAGCCGTTCCAGCAGGAGGCGTGGACCGCGGCCAAGCAAGGCGCGGTCGCCACCCTCGCCGCGAGCCCCTTCGCGGCGGCGCGACTCACCGCGAGCCAGGCGCTCGTCGATCCGCCGCAGCGTGCCGCCGATCTCTCGGTGACGATCGACAGCGGCCCGCCGTTCAGGATCGGTCGCATCGACGTCCGCGGCCTGCAGCGCTACACGCCGCAAGTCATCGAGCACTTCGCCAACATCCAGCCGGGCGACCTGTACGACGGCGAGGCGCTCGATACCTACATCCGCCGTCTGCTCGCGTCGGGGTACTTCGCGAGCGTCCAGGCCGCCATCGACACCGATCCGGCGCAGGCAGACGCCGCGACGCTCAGCGTGTCGGTGATCGAAGCCCCGGCGCGACGGGTCGAGGCCGGCCTCGGCTACTCGACCAACACCGAGTTCCGCGCAAGCTTCACTTACAACGACATGAACGTGAACGGGCGCGGCCTGCAGATGTACACGACGCTGCGCATCGAATCGCTCGTGCAGCAGGCGACCGCCCGTTTCGTGCTGCCGCCACGCGCGGGGGGCTGGATCGACACCTTCGGCGCCGGCGCCGAACGCACCGACATCGAGAACCTCATCACCCGTACCGCGTCGGTGACCTGGCGCCGCAACTCGCTGGCGGAGCGGCGCCGGCCCGCCTTCGGCCTCGGCATGTACGTCGACGAGCAGACGCCGTTCGCGCAGCCGAGCGTCGCGTCGCACGCGCTGTACGCCGACGCGGAGTACACGTGGCGCAGCGTCGACAACCTCCTCGACCCCACCAAGGGATGGATGGCCAACGTGCAGGCCGGATGGGGCATTCCCGGCGCGTCGACCGAGCAGTTCGGGCGCACCATCGGCAAGCTCGCCGCCTGGTGGCCGCTGTCGCCCAAGGACGATCTCATCGGCCGCGCCGAGATGGGTGCCGTGCTCGCCTCGTCGCGCGAAGGAATCCCGTCGGTGTTCCTGTTCCGCACCGGCGGCGATACGACGGTCCGTGGTTACGCCTTCGAGAGCCTCGGCGTGCAGCAGGAAAGCGCCATCGTCGGCGGCCGCTACTACGCTCTGGCGAGTGCCGAGTACAACCACTGGATCACGCCGTCGCTGGGCCTCGCTGCATTCGTCGACGCCGGCAACGCCGCCGACCAGTTGCGCGACCTGCACCTCGCGCTCGGCTACGGGATCGGCGGCCGGTTGCGCACGCCGATCGGACCGTTCCGCCTCGACCTCGCCTACGGCCAGGAGGACCACCGGGTGCGCATCCACTTCTCGGTGGGGCTCGCGTTTTGAGCGCCGACGCCACCCCGGCAGCGCCTCCTCCACCGCCCGTACCGCCGCGGCGCTACGCGCGACGATTGCTGCTCGCGCTCATCCTCTGGACGTGTGCAATCGGCGGGCTCGCCATCGCGCTCGCCGTGGCCGGCTACTTCATCCTCGGCACGCAGCGTGCGCTCGACTATGTCGTCGAGCGCACCATTGCCGATACCGATGGCCGCCTCGCGATCGAGGGCGCCCGCGGGTCGCTGCTGTCGACCATCCATGCGTCGCGCATCGCCTGGCGTGGCGACGACCTGACCGTCGAAGCGCGCGATACGGTGCTGTCGTGGTCGCCGTGGAGCCTGCTCGCCCGCCGCGTCGTCGTGCGCTCCCTCGGCGCGCGTACGCTCAGCTTCGCATTCAGCGCCAGCGGTGGCGACAGCGGAACCGGGCTGCCCTCGAGCCTCGCGCTGCCGCTGGAAGTCGAGGTGCGCGCCATCGGCGTGCAGCGCCTCGAGTGGCGGACGGGGACACAAGGCGGTTACGTCACCGGCATCGCCTTCGGCTACTCGGGCGGGGCCCGCGAGCACGCCATCCGCGACCTGCGCTTCTTCACCGAGTGGGGCGCACTCGCCGGACAGATGCGGCTCGCCGCCAACGCGCCGTACGCGCTGGCCGGGGCACTGAGCTTCGACGGCGACGCTGCCTACGACGGCGCGCGCACCACGCTCGACGTATCCGGGACGCTCGCCAATGTCGCGCTCGCCGCGCGGGGGACCTGGCACGATGCCAAGGTCTCGGTCAAGGCGGGGGTCACCCCGTTCGCGCCGGTGCTCGTCACCGCCGCCGACATCGAGGCGAGCGAGGTCGATCTCGCCAAGTTCGTCGCCGGCCTGCCGACCACCGCGCTGTCGCTCACCGCCAGCGTGCGCCCCAAGGACGCCGGATTCGTCGGAACGCTCGTCGCGCGCAATGCGGCGGTCGGCCCGATCGATGCGGGTCGGGTCCCGATCACCGCGCTTGCCTCCACGCTCGCCTTCGACGGGGCGCGGCTCACCGCCACCGACATCGCTGCCGAGATCGGCGAGCGCGGCGCCGGCGGCCGGGTCACGGGTCGCGCCACGCTCGACAGCGCCTCCGGCCCGGTACGCCTCGACCTCACGCTCGCCGACGTCGATGTAGCGCGGCTATCCACCGCGCTCCTCGCCACCCGCTTGAGCGGCACGCTCGACGCCGCCGTCGAGGAAGCGCGCCAGGTCGTGCGTGCGGACCTGCGCCAGGGCGACCTCGCCGCCGGCTTTACGGCAACGCTTGCCAATCGGCGAGTGATCGTCGAGCGCTTGCACGCGCGGGCTGGCGACGGCACGCTCACCGGCAGCGCGAGCCTTGGGCTCGACGCACCGCGCGCCTTCACCCTCGACGCCAAGGTCGCGGGCTTCGATCCGGCGCGCTTCGTGACGATGCCGGCGGCCCGCCTCGACGGCACCGTGCGGGCGCACGGCAGGCTGGCGTCGCCGTTCGCGATCCACGGCGAGATCGCGATCGCCAAGGGGAGCCGCTTCGCCGAGCTCGCGCTCGCCGGAACCGCGATCGCCGACGTCGCACCCGGCAGCGTGCGCGATGCCAAGGCCGACGTGACGCTCGGCAGCAGCCGGCTGGCGCTGACGGGCAGCGCCGGTGGCGTCGGGGACCGCCTCGCCTACGACCTCGCCGTCGGCAAGCTCGGCGAGTTGCGGCCACTGCTGGCGCGCTACCTCCCCGAGATGACGCTGCCCGCCGAGCTTGCGGGAACGCTGCGCGCCCGTGGCACGGTGACCGGGGAGCCGCAGGCGCCTGGCGCCACGCTCGAGGCGCAGGCAACGGACCTCGTGTGGGGCAGCGACCTGCGGGCGGCCACGCTCGGCGTCCGTGCCTCGCTCGCACCCGGGGGCGATGCCAAGGGCCCGGTGACGCTCGAGGCGCGCGCGCTCACGCTCGCGGCGAGCGCCGGCAAGCTCGTCACGCCGGCGATCGAGCTCGCGAGTCTCACGGCGCGCGTCGAGGGCACGCTCGGCAGGCACCACATGACGCTCGCCGCGCAGGACCGCAATGTCGACCTCACCGCGAGCGCGAACGGAGCGCTCGACGCCGGCGCCGAGCCGGGCGGCGCGGCGCGCAGCTGGTCGGGCACGCTCGATACGCTTGCCAACGCCGGCGCCCACGCGGTGCGGCTGTTGGCGCCCGCGCACCTCGTCGTCGCGCCGGGCAGCATCGAGGTCGGCACCGCGGCGATCGCGATTGCCGATGGCCGCGTCGATATCGCGAAGCTGTCGCTGCGCGAGGGGCGCATCGACACGCAGGGAAGCTACAGCGGCGTGCCGGCGGCGGCGGTCGCGCAACTCGTCGGTCGGCCGCTGCCGTTCCACTCGACGCTCGTCGTGGGCGGGCAGTGGACGCTCGCCGCGAGCCCGCAGCTGAACGGCGTCTTCACGCTGGCGCGCGAGCGCGGCGATTGGTACGCGGCCCCGGAGACGACGCTCGAGACGAGCGAGATCGCACTCGGCATCTCCACCTTCGACGTCGACGCCCGCTTCACCGACGATGCGCTCGCCGCGACGGCACGCTTCCGCTCGACCCGCGCCGGGACCGCCGATGCCACCTTCACGCTCGGTCCCGGATCGGCGCCCGGGCGCATCGAGGCCGCCACCCCGTTCACCGCCGAGGTGACGGCGGACCTCGCTTCGCTGCGCCCGCTGCAACCGTGGCTCGGCACCAGCGCCGTGGTCGACGGTCGCCTGCGTCTCGAGGTTGCCGCCCACGGCACACTGGGGCAGCCCGTGGCGACCGGAACGCTCGCCGGCGACGCGCTGCGCTTCGATCTTCCGCAGTACGGCGTGCAGTTGCGCGACGGAACGCTGCGCGCGCATCTCGCCGAGCGCACGATCGTGGTCGACGAACTGTCCGTCGCCGGCGGCGCCGGGCGCTTCACGGCGACCGGCCGCATCGCCGCTCCGGCAAAGGACGCGGGCGAGCCCGGCACCCGCCTCACCTGGCAGGCGCAGGACTTCACGCTCGCCAACCGACCCGACCTGCAACTCGTCGCCGACGGCAAGGGCACGCTCGCCTTTGCCGCCGGCAAGGTCCATCTTGCCGGCGACATCATGCTCGAGAAGGGGCGCATCGAGTACGCGCCCACGCGCGTCGGCCAGCTTTCGGACGACGTGGTGATCGTGGGTGCGCCGCCGCGCGGCAACGGCCACGCAGCGCTGCCGCTCGCGCTCGACCTGCAGGTGGCACTCGGCGGCAACTTCCGGTTCACCGGCGAAGGACTCGATACGCGGCTCACCGGCGGCGTGCACGTCACGACCACGCCCGGCGGCACGCTCGCCGCCAACGGCACGATCCAGGCGGTCGCGGGCACCTACTACCTCTTCGGCCAGCGCCTCACCATCGATCGCGGCCGACTCATCTTCGACGGCCCCGTCGCCAACCCGGCGCTCGACGTGGTGGCGCTACGCAAGAACCTCGCGGTCGAGGCCGGCGTCGAGGTGAGCGGCACGGTGCAGCAGCCACGCGTGCGCCTGGTCTCGAATCCGCCGGTATCCGATGGCGAGAAGCTGTCGTGGATCCTCACCGGACAGGGGCTCGATCGGGCGAGCCGCAACGACATCGCACTGCTCGGCGCGGCGTCGGCGTCGCTGCTCACCGGCGGCGACAGCCGACCCTTGGGCACGCGGCTCGCCAACACGATCGGCCTCGACGACGTCTCGGTGGAGAGCCGCGCCTCGGCTACCCCAGGCGCCGCCGCGACGCAGGTGGCGACCTTCGGCAAGCGCATCTCGGATCGCCTCACGCTCGTCTACGAGCAGGGGCTTTCGCTGGCGTCGAACGCGCTGCGCATCGAGTACACGCTGACCCGCTCGATCACGCTGCGCGCGGAGGCCGGGTTCGTGAACAGCGTCGGGGTGTTCTATCGCCGCGTCTTCGACTGACGCGGCGCCGCTGCCTCCGGCGCCGGCCCCGATCGCGCGGCGCGCCGCGGCATCACGGCGAGGCGTCGGTGGCGCCCGCCGCGGCGTCGGCCAGCACCAGTGAGCGTTCGCCCGTCACCCGTGCCGCCGGAATGCGGCGGTCGCCGGCGACGAGGCGCTGCAACGCCATCGCCTTGTCGCTGCCGGTCACCACGAACAGCACGCAGCGCGCGCGATCGAGCACCGGAAACGTGAGCGTCATGCGGCGGCGGCCCTGGTAGGGTCGCGTGACGGCAACGGTGCGAAAGTCCTCGTCGAGCACCGGGTCACCCGGGACCAGCGATGCGGTATGGCCGTCCGCACCCAGACCCAGGTGGACGACATCGAGCAGCGGCGGCGTGCCGGCGATGGTGGCGAGCGTTTGCGCGTAGCGCGCTGCCGCCGCATCGAGATCGTTGGCCTCGACCGGCATCGCGTGGACGTTCGCCGGAGGCAGGTCGACGTGGGCGAGCAGGCTCTCGCGAAGCTGCGTGAGGTTGCGGTCGGGATCACCCGGTGGCGCCACGCGCTCGTCGACCTGGAAGACGTGCACGTTGGTCCAGTCGACGCGCTCCTGGGCGAGCGCACGCAGCATCTGCCACGGCGTGCGGCCGCCACTCACCGCGAGCTTGACGCGGCCGCGCCGGGCAATCGCGGCCATCGACTGCGCCGCGATGAAGCGCGCCGCGGCCTGCGCCACCGCGGCGCTGTCGGGAAGGACGTCGAGCTGAAGCGGCACCGTGCGCTCCCCGGCCGTGACGCTTCAGTACGTCGAATCGTCCGTGACGCTGGGGTCGTCCCAACCTCCCGGCGGCGTGAGGCGCGCCGCTTCCGGCGGCCCCCAGGTTCCCGGCTGGTACGGGAAGAGCGGGGTGCCGGCGGCAACAACCGGATCGACGATGCGCCACGCTTCCTCGACGTAGTCCTGACGCGCGAAGAGTGTTTCATTGCCGGTCATCGCGTCGCCCAGCACGCGCTCGTAGGCGTCCTGGTCCTCGGCACCCGGACGGTGGACGGCGAGGAGCTCGACCGCGCGTCCGGTCATGGCGGCTTGCGCATCGAGCACCGTCGCGCCGAGCGCGATCTCGACGTCGGGGCCGATGCGAAAGCGCAGGTGATTGGGCGGCGTGCGGCAGCCGGGGAACATCGTCGGCGGGCGGCGCAGGCGCACCAGCACCTCGGTGCGCGTCTGCGGCAGGCTCTTGCCGGCGCGGATGTAGAAGGGCACGCCCTGCCAGCGCCACGAGTCGAGGGCGAGCCGCACCGCGGCATAGGTCTCGGTCGTCGAGTCGGCGGCCACCCCCGGCTCGTCGAGGTAGCCGTCGAAGCGGCCACGCACGACGTCCGCCGGGACGAGCGTCGCGATCGACCGCAGCACCTTGACCTTCTCGTCGCGCAGCGTCTCGCCGTCGGAGCGCACCGGCGGTTCCATCGCCAGATTGCACAGCACCTGGAAGAGGTGGTTCTGCACGACGTCGCGCAAGGCGCCGGTTTCGTCGTAGAACTTGCCGCGCCCCTGCACGCCGAAGCTCTCCGCCATCGTGATCTGCACGCTCTCCACGAAGCTGCGGTTCCACACCGGCTCCAGGAACGCGTTGACGAAACGGAAGAAGAGGAGGTTGTCGACGGCCTGCTTGCCCAGGTAGTGATCGATGCGGAAGATGTGCGCCTCGTCGAAGACGGCGAGCAGGATCGCGTTGAGCTTGCGTGCCGATGCGAGGTCGCGGCCGAAGGGCTTCTCGACGATCACCCGGCCGCCTTGCGCGCAGTTGGCGTTGACCAACTGCTCGACCACCGGCGCGAAGAGGATCGGCGGGATCGCGAGGTAGTGCGCCGGATGCTCGGCGCTGCCCAACTCGCTGCGCAGCCGCTTGAAGGTGGCGAGATCGCCGTAGTCGCCGTCGACGTAGCGCAGGAGCTGCGCGAGCTTCGCGAACGCGGCCTCGTCGACCCCGCCGTGCTTCTCGACGCTGTCGCGCGCCCGCGCCCGGAACTGATCGACTGTCCAGTTCGACTTGGCGACCCCGATGATCGGCACGTCGAGCGTCCCGCGGCGGATCATCGCCTGCAGCGCGGGAAAGATCTTCTTGTAGGCGAGGTCGCCGGTCGCGCCGAAGAAGACGAGCGCGTCGGATGCACTGGCGTCACGCATGGCTATTTCTTCTCGATGTGCCCGCCGAACTGGAAGCGCATCGCCGACAGGAGCTTGTTCTGGAAATCGGCCTCGCCGCGCGAGGCGAAGCGCGCAAAGAGCGCGGAGGTGAGGACCGGAGCGGGCACCGCCTCGTCGATCGCCGCCCGAATCGTCCAGCGGCCCTCGCCCGAATCCGCGACGTGCCCGGAGAATTTCGCCAGCGCCGGATCCTCGGCGAGCGCGGTCGCGGTCAGGTCGAGGAGCCACGAGGCGATCACGCTGCCGCGCCGCCACACTTCGGCGACATCGGGGAGATCGAGGTCGTACTGGTAGTGCTCGGGATCGCGCAGCGGCGTGGTCTCGGCGTCGACGGCGTGCGTCTGCTTGCCGACGTTGGCGGCGCGCAGGATGCCGAAGCCCTCCGCATACGCCGCCATGATCCCGTACTCGATCCCGTTGTGGATCATCTTCACGAAGTGCCCGGCGCCGCTCGAGCCACAGTGCAGGTAACCCGACTCGGCGGTGCCGCCGCGCGCCGCGCGACCCGGGGTGCGCTCGATGCTGCCGCGTCCCGGCGCCAGCGTCACGAAGACGGGATCGAGACGCGCGACGCTCGCCGGCGGTCCGCCGATCATCATGCAGTAGCCGCGCTCGAGACCCCACACGCCGCCGCTCGTCCCCACGTCGACGTAGTCGATGCCACGCGCCGCGAGCTCCCTGCTGCGGCGGATGTCGTCGACGTAATATGAGTTGCCGCCGTCGATGATCGTGTCGCCCGGAGCGAGGTGCGTCGCGAGTTCGTGAATCGTCGCATCGACGACCGCCGCGGGCACCATGAGCCACACCGCGCGGGGTGGCGCGAGCCTTGCGACGAGGTCGGCCATCGACGACGCCCCGGTCGCGCGTTCCGCCGCCAGCGCCGCCACGGCCTGCGGCGACACGTCGAAGACGACGCACTCGTGGCCACCGCCGACGAGGCGGCGAACCATGTTGGCGCCCATGCGCCCGAGGCCGATCATTCCAAGTTGCATGGCGAGACTCGCGAGGTCAAAGGGGGGAAACATCGGATCGGCGCAGCCTGCGGTAGCGCGCGATCAGTGCCGTGGTGGAGCTGTCGTGGGTCACCCGGCCGGTGCCGGCGAGCTCGGGGACGATCCGCTGCGCGAGCGCCTTCCCGAGCTCCACGCCCCACTGGTCGAAGGAGTTGATCCCGAAGATCACGCCTTGCGTGAAGACGCTGTGCTCGTAGAGCGCCACGAGGCGACCGAGCGCCGCCGGCGTCAGCGTGTCGAGCAAGAGCACGTTCGACGGCCGGTTGCCGGTGAACACGCGGTGCGGCACGAGCGACGCCGGCACGCCCTCGGCGGCGACTTCGGCGGCGGTCTTCCCGAAGGCGAGCGCCTCGGCCTGGGCGAACACGTTGGCCACCAGCAAGTCGTGGTGCGCGCCCAGGGGATTCATCGTCTTGGCGAAGACGATGAAGTCGCAGGGGATGAGCCGCGTGCCCTGGTGGATGAGCTGGTAGAACGAGTGCTGGCCGTTGGTGCCCGGCTCACCCCAGTAGATCGGGCCGGTGTCGACGTCGACCGCCGTGCCGTCGAGCCGCACGCCCTTGCCGTTGCTCTCCATGGTGAGCTGCTGGAGATACGCTGGAAAACGCTTCAAGTACTGCTCGTAGGGGAGCACCGCCACCGTCTGCGCACCGAGGAAATCGTTGTTCCAAACCGCGATGAGGCCGAGCAGCGCGGGCAGGTTCCGTCCGAACGGCGCGCTGCGAAAGTGCTCGTCGATTTCGTGGAAGCCGGCCAACATCTCGCGGAAGCGTTCGGGGCCGATCGCGATCATCGTCGAGAGCCCGATCGCGGAGTCCATCGAATAACGCCCGCCCACCCAGTCCCAGAAGCCGAACATGTTGGCGGTATCGATACCGAAGGCGCGCACCTTCTCGGCGTTGGTCGACACCGCCACGAAGTGCTTCGCCACCGCCCGCGAATCGCCGCCCAGCGCGCCCAGCAGCCAGTCGCGCGCCGCGTGCGCGTTGGTCATCGTCTCCAGCGTGGTGAAGGTCTTGGACGAGACGATGAAGAGCGTCTCCGCCGCGTCGAGATCGCGCACCGCCTCGACGAAGTCGGTGCCGTCGACATTGGACACGAAGTGGAAGCCAAGCGTGCGGTCGGCGTAGTGGCGCAGCGCCTCGTACGCCATCACCGGGCCCAGGTCGGAGCCGCCGATGCCGATGTTGACGACGTTGCGGATGCGCTTGCCGGTGTGCCCGTGCCAATCCCCGCTGCGGATGCGCTGCGCGAAGCCGCTCATCGCGGCGAGCACCGCGTGCACGCCGGGCACCACGTCATGCCCGTCGACGAAGATCGAGCGGCCGACCGGTGCGCGCAACGCGACGTGCAGCACCGCGCGATCCTCGGAGACGTTGATGCGCTCGCCGCCGAACATCGCGGCGATGCGCTCGCGCAGGCCGCAGGCCTCGGCGAGATCGACGAGCAGCGTGATCGTCTCGTCGGTGAGACGGTTCTTCGAATAATCGAGGTAGATTCCCGCGGCGTCGACGGCGAGGCGGGTCCCGCGCGTGGCGTCGGTCGTGAAGAGCTCGCGCAGCGTGCGCGACTGGAGTGTCGCCTGGTGCGCAGCAAGCGCGCGCCAGGCGGGAAGTGCCGTGCGGGGAGCCGTGCTCATGGCGTCTTCCGGCCGCGCCGGGGTCGGCGCGCGCGCGGCGCCTTCGACAACGGCGTCGACGGCGTCGGCAGCGCGGGCGCCTGCTGCCCCCACAGACGAAAGCCGCCGGGGAATGCATTGCTGTTGGCGCCGATGCGACAGCGCGGCGGCATCTCCGTGATCAGGCGCGCGTTGCCGCCGCCCAGCACGACGTCCTCCGGTTGCAGCGCGGCGATGAGTCGCCGCACCACGTCGTCGACGCGCCGGCGCCACTTGTCGACGCCGTCGCGCGCGAGCGCACGCTCGCCGACGTAGTCCTCGAAGGTCTTCTTGCGATACGGCAGATGCGCGATCTCCATCGGCACGATCACGTCGTCGACGATCATCGCGGTGCCGAGCCCGGTGCCGAAGCCCAGGAACAGAAGCTTGCCGCCACGGTAGCCGCCCAACGCCTGCATCGCCGCATCGTTGACGACGCGCACCGGACAGCCGAAGCCCTTTGCGTAGTCGTACCCCGCCCAGCCCCGGCCGAGGTTGTGCGGCTCGGTCACGATCCGGTCGCGCTCGACCACGCCGGGATACCCCATCGCCACGTGGTCGAACTTCCAGCCGCGCGCGAGCGCCTTCACCCGCCGGACCATCTGCGGGCCGCTGAGCGTGGCGCCGGAGACGAAGTGCCGCTCCTCGCTGCTGCCGGTCGCCATGATCTTGACGTGGCTGCCGCCGACGTCGATGACGAGCACCTTCACGGCGCCGCCCGCGCAGCGCCCTTCGCCGCGATCATCGACAGCACCTCTTGCCAGGACTTCACGAAGGCGTCGGCGCCGTCGTCCTGCAGCTTCCGCGCGAGCGCAGCGACGTCGATGCCCGCGTTGCCGGCGGCGGCGATGACCGCTTCGCAGTCGCCGCCGTCGACGCGCAGCGGCTCCCCGATCACGCCGTGATCGGCGAAGGCGTGCAGCGTGCTCTCGGGAATGGTGTCGATGGTGAGCGGCGCCGCCAGCGCGCTCACGTAGAGCGTATCGGATGCCCGCGGATCCTTGGTGCCGGTGCTCGCGAAGAGAAGGCGCTGCGGGCGGCCGCCGGCGTTCATGATGCGCGCGACGCGCGATGACGCGAGGAGATCGCGATAGGCTCGGTACGCGCGCTGCGCGATCGCGATGCCGAGCCGATTGACGAGCGCGGCCGGTGCCTTCTTGGCCACCGCCACGTCCCAACGACTCACGAAGAGCGAGGCCACCGACGGCACGTTCGCGGTCGACCCGCCGGCGATGCGCCGCTCGATACCGCGCAGGTACGCATCCGCCGCGGCGAGATACTGTTCCCGCGAGAAGAGCAAGGTGACGTTCACCGGGATCCCGGCGAAGGTCGCCTCCTCGATCGCCGGCAGGCTCTCGGGGGTCCCGGGGATCTTGATGAAGAGATTCGGGCGACCCGCGCGCGCGTGGAGGTCGCGCGTCACCGCGAGCGTCGACGCCGCGTCGCGGGCGAGCAACGGCGAGACCTCGAGCGAAACGAAACCGTCGACGCCGGCGGTGCGCTCGTGCACCGGCCGGAAGAGATCGGCCGCCCGCGTGACATCGTCGAGCGCGAGCTCGAGGAACGTCGCCTCCCCCGATTTGCCCGCGTGGAGCTTGCTGCGGATGGCGGCGTCGTAGCTGTCGCCGCCCTTGAACGCGTGGTAGAAGATCGTCGGATTCGCGGTGAGGCCGGTAACCGACAGTTCCGCGATATAGCGCGCGAGAGTACCGCTGTCGAGGAGGTCGCGCGTGATGTTGTCGAGCCAGAGGCTCTGCCCCAGGGCGTGGAGCTTGGTGGTGGCGTTCATCGGATCACCTCGGGATCGTTGCGCCGGATGCGCGTCGGGGGGCGCCCCGCGAATGTCATGCACCCTCGTGCAACGTCGGCTCGCCCGCGCGGTCGCCGTGACGCCGATCGGCACCCGGCAAGCGTACCACTTCACGGCTGCTCGCCCGCCTTGGCGGATGGCGGCGGATGCCGTGCATCGTTCCCCAGGCGGATCACGGGCTCGCTCGCCTCGTGCTCGTAGCCCAGCGCGCTCGAGGTCGCCGTGACGGACGAGATGGACCACGGGCAACACGGGGTGCGGCATCGCGAGCCTCCGAAACAGCGATAGTAGAATGGGCACGCCTCCGCCGGCCAGTGCGCGCGGCGCATGGTCCGCCGCGCCGGCCGCGGCGTGGCGAACCAAGACGTCATGAATACCGCGCGAGCCAGCCCCGTTGCAACGATCCCCGGCGAAGGTGGCCTGCCCAAGATCGTCGCGGTCGCCGCCGACGGCGCACGCATCGAGGTGTACCTCCACGGCGCGCAACTGACCGCGTGGCAACCGGCGGCCGGTGACGAGCGCCTCTATCTCAGTCCGCGGTCGCGGTTCGCACCCGGCATGCCGATTCGCGGCGGCATTCCGCTGTGCTTCCCGCAATTCGCCGATCAGGGACCGTTGCCGATGCACGGCTTCGTGCGCGAATGCGAATGGGCGCCCATCTTTGCCGGGCGCTCGCCCACGGGAGCGGCCGAGGTGCGGCTGCGCCTCGACGATTCGCCCCGCACGCGCGTGGCGTGGCCGCACGCCTTCACCTGCGAGCTCGTCGCCACCGCGGCGGGCAACGACCTCACCGTGACGCTGCGGGTGGGCAATCCGGGCAGCGCTCCGTTTGCCTTCACCGGCGCGCTCCACACGTACCTGCGCGTTCGCGATGTGCGTTCGACCGTCATCGAGGGCCTCGCGCCCGCGCGCTACCGCGACAAGCGCCTGCGGATCGACGACGCGGCCGAGACCGCGCCCGCGCTCGCGCTGACCGACCCGCTCGATCGCGTCTACCACACGGTGCCAAGCGAGCTGCGCGTGCGCGAGCCGCACCGCAGCCTCGTCGTGCGCGCATCCGGCAGCACCGATACGGTGATCTGGAATCCCGGACCGCCGAGCGGACCCGGACCACACGACCTCCCCGACGACGGCTACCTTGCGATGCTCTGTGTGGAGGCAGCGATCGCCCGCAGCCCGCTCACCGTCGATCCGGGCACGACGCACGCCCTCGCGCAGCAGCTCACCGCGCTGCCGTTGCCTCCTGCCCGACCCACCGGCAGCGGCGCTACGAGACCGCGTTCGTGAGCGATCCCGATCCTCCCCCGCTCACCGCGGAGGAAGTGCGCCTCGCGCAGGCGCGCGAAGGCAAGGCGCCGTGGCGACTGTGGGGCCCGTACCTCGCCGAGCGGCAGTGGGGCACGGTGCGCGAGGACTACAGCGCCGACGGTTCGGCCTGGGAGTACCTGCCGCACGACCACGCCCGCTCGCGCGCGTACCGCTGGGGCGAGGACGGGATCGCCGGCATCTGCGAGGACAACCAGCAGCTGTGTTTCGCGCCCGCGTTCTGGAACGGCGAGGATGCGATCCTGAAAGAGCGCCTCTTCGGACTCACCAACGCCGAGGGCAATCACGGCGAGGACGTGAAGGAGTACTACTTCTACCTCGACAACGTGCCGAGCCACGCGTACATGAAGTACCTGTACAAGTATCCGCAGCGCGCGTTCCCGTACGCCGACCTCGTCGCCGAGAACCATCGGCGCACGCGTCTCGACCCCGAGTACGAGCTACTCGACACCGGGATCTTCGAGGATGATCGCTACTTCGACGTCGTCGTCGAGTACGCCAAGGCCGATACCGCCGACCTCCTCATCCGCCTCAGCGCCACCAACCGCGGGCCATACGCCGCCCCGCTGCACTTCCTGCCGACGCTGTGGTTCAAGAACGACTGGACGTGGAGTGGTGATGCCGCGCGACCCCGCATCACGGTGGCGAACGAGGCGAACGGGCTCGCCGTTCTCGCCACCGCGCACCGCTCGCTTCCCGTGTACCACCTCTACGGCGAATCCGCACCAGCGCTGCTGTTCACCGAGAACGAGACCAATCGGCAGCGTCTGTTCGGTGTTGCCAACGCATCGCCGTACGTCAAGGACGCGTTTCACGAGCATGTCGTGGGCAAGCGCGGCGACGCGGTCAATCCGGCGCGCGTCGGGTCGAAGGCAGCCCTCCACTACGTCTTCGACGTGCCCGCGCGGGCGACGGTGACGGTGCGCCTGCGCCTGCGCGCGGGCGCGCCGCTCGCACAGCCTTTCGACGCATCGTTCGCCGCCACCTTCGCGCAGCGCCAGGCCGAGGCCGAGGCCTTCTACCGCCGCGTGACGCCCTTCGATATCCCCGACGACCTGCGCAACATCCAGCGCCAGGCCTTCGCCGGGATGCTGTGGAACAAGCAGTACTACCGCTACATGGTGCAGCGCTGGCTCGAGGGAGACCCAACCGCCCCGCCGCCGCCGGACGCGCGACGCGCCGGTCGCAACCACGCGTGGGATCACATGTCGGCCGCCGACGTGCTCTCGATGCCGGATAAATGGGAATACCCGTGGTTCGCCGCGTGGGACACGGCGTTCCACACGATCCCGCTGGCGCTCATCGACCCCGATTTCGCGAAGGAGCAACTGATCCTGCTCACCCGCGAGTGGTACATGCACCCCAACGGGCAGATCCCCGCCTACGAATGGGCGTTCTCCGACGTGAATCCACCGGTGCACGCGTGGGCGGCGCTGCGCGTCTACCAGATCGAGGCGCGCATGTACGGTCGCGCCGACCGCGACTTCCTCGAGCGCGTGTTCCAGAAGCTCCTCATCAATTTCACGTGGTGGGTCAATCGCAAGGACGCCTCGGGAAGCAACATCTTCGAAGGCGGCTTCCTCGGGCTCGACAACGTGAGCATCTTCGATCGGACGTCGGGCTTGCCCTCCGGGGGCGTGCTCGAACAGGCCGACGGGACGAGCTGGATGGCGATGTACTGCCTGAACCTCCTCGGCATCGCGCTCGAGCTCGCCAAGAAGGACTCGATCTACGAGGACCTCGCGACCAAGTTCTTCCAGCACTTCGTCTACATCGGCGCCGCGATCAACCGCATGGGCGAGGAAGCGGGCGGCCTGTGGAGCGAGGAGGACGGCTACTACTACGACGCGCTGAAGCTCCCCGGCGGGCGTTCCTATCCCATCCGCGCCCAGACGATCTCCGGCTTGATCCCGCTCTTCGCGGTGGCGGTTGCCGATCGCGACGCGGTGGCGAGCTTTCCCGACTTCGCGAAGCGCCTGCGCTGGTTCGCGCGCTACCGCCCCGAGCTCCTGGAGGGCCTGGGCGAGATGGCCGAGCGCGGCGTCAAGGGGCGGGTGCGCGTCTCGCTCGTCGACAAGGACAAGCTCGCCCGCATGCTCCGCCCCGTGCTCGATCCGGCGGCGATGCTCTCGCCGCACGGGGTGCGCTCGGTATCGCGAATTCACCACGATCGTGCCTATGCGCTCACCATCGGCACGCAGACCTTCACGCTCGAATACACGCCCGGCGAATCGACGACCCCGCTGTTCGGCGGCAACAGCAACTGGCGCGGCCCGGTGTGGTTCCCGCTCAACTACCTCCTGATCGAGGCATTGCAGAAGCACGACGCGGTGCTGGGGAGCGACTTCACCGTCGAGTGCCCCACCGGCTCCGGCCACGCGATGACGCTGTGGCAGGTCACCACCGAGCTCACGCGCCGCCTGATCACGATCTTCACGCGCGACGAGAACGGACGCCGCGCGGTGCACGGCGACCGCGAGAAATTCCAGAGCGACCCGTACTGGCGCGACCTGATCCCGTTCCACGAGTATTTCCACGGCGACAGCGGCGAGGGACTCGGAGCGAGTCACCAGTGCGGGTGGACGGGGGTCGTCGCCAAGCTGATCCAGCAGTACGCGGAGTACGCGCTCAATCCCACGCCGATGCTTTCCGGCGAGCTGGGCCTGGGCCTCACCGAGCGCGTGCCGATTCCGCAAGGTAAGCCGTAGGCGCACGATGCCCGCCGCGCCGACCGTCTCCAGCACCACGTTGCCTCCCCTTGGCGCCGAGTGGCTCGAAGTCGACGGCAACGGCGGCTACGCCTGCGGTACGGTTGCCGGCTACCGGACGCGGCGCTACCACGCGCTGCTCGTCGTGGCGACGACCCCGCCAACCGGTCGCTTCGCGCTCGTCAACGGCGTCGAGGCCTGGCTCGAACTGCCCGGCGCCACCTGGTGGCTCACCACGCAGCATTACGCGCCCGACGTCGTCCATCCGCGTGGCCTCGATCACCTCGCGCTGTTCGCCTTCGATCCCTGGCCACGCTCGACATACCGTCTACCGGGCGGCACGACGATCGTCGCCGAGGTGGTGGTGGCGGCCGAGGGCAACGGCACCGTCCTCACCTGGCGGCGCAGCGGCGGCTCGGGCCCGGCGAAGCTGCACGTGCGCCCGCTGCTCTCGGGGCGCGACCATCACGCGCTGATGCGCGAGAACGCGGCCTTCGACTTCACCGCGCAAACGCTGGGCCGCGCGGTCACCTGGCATCCCTACGCACCGCTACCGGCGGTGACCGCCCTCGCCTCGGGCCGCTACCGCCACGAACCGGTGTGGTACCGCAATTTCCTCTACGCCGCCGAGGCCGAGCGCGGTCTCGAGGCCACCGAGGACTTGGGCGCACCGGGCATCTTCAGCTTCGACCTCGAGGCCGGTGACGCCACGCTCGTCCTGCGCGCCGGCAACGCGAGCGCTGGCGATGCCGACTGCGATCCGGCGGGCCTCGCCGCACGCCTGCGCAGCGCCGAGTACGCGCGGCGCGACGGGCACGACGCGCTCGGGCGCGCCGCCGATGCGTTTGTCGTGCGTCGTGGCAGCGGAGCGACGATCATCGCCGGCTATCCGTGGTTCACCGACTGGGGCCGCGATACCTTCATCGCGATGCGCGGACTGCTCCTCGCGCGCGGCCGCCTCGACGTCGCCGGCCGCATCCTCGGCGCGTGGGCCGGCACGGTTTCCGCCGGCATGCTCCCGAACCGCTTTCCCGATGCCGGCACACCACCGGAGTACAACACGGTCGACGCCGCGCTGTGGTTCGTGATCGTCGCCCACGAATATCTCGCCCTCGCCGATCCTCCGGCGGCGCAGCGCGCGACGCTCGCCATCGCGATCGACGCCATCCTCGACGGCTACCTGCACGGGACGCGTTACGGGATTCGCGCCGACGCCGACGGGCTCCTCGCCTGCGGCGTCCCCGGCGTGCAGCTCACCTGGATGGATGCGAAGGTCGGCGAGCGGGTGGTCACGCCGCGCATCGGCAAGCCGATCGAGGTCGAGGCGCTGTGGATCAATGCGCTGCGCCTCGCCGGGCGCGACACCGCCGCGGGCCGCGCGCAGGCGGCGTTCGGCGCGCGCTTCGTGCTCGCCGGCGGCGGTCTCGCCGATGTGGTCGACGCCGACCACATCGCCGGGAAAATCGACGCCCGCGTGCGGCCCAACCAGATTTTCGCGGTGGGCGGACTGCCGTACCCGGTCGTCACCGGCGACGTGGCCCGCGGGGTGCTGGCAACGGTCGAGCGCGAGCTCGTCGCGCCGCTCGGACTGCGCACGCTCGCGCGCGGCGATCCCGGCTACCAGCCGCGCTACGCCGGCGATCCGGCCGCCCGCGACGGTGCATACCACCAGGGTACGGTGTGGCCATGGCTCATGGGGCCGTTCGTCGAGGCGTGGTTGCGCGTCAACGGCGACAGCGCCGCGCACCGCGAAGTCGCGAGGAGCCGCTTCGTCGCTCCCCTCGAAGCCCAGCTCGCCGTCTACGGCCTCGGATTCCTCCCCGAGATCGCCGACGGCGACCCTCCGCACCGCCCGCGCGGCTGCCCGTTCCAGGCGTGGTCGCTGGGCGAACTGCTGCGCATGCGGCGTCTCGTCGAGCCGGCATGACGGCACGGCGCGCCGGGCAGCCTCGGCCGCCGGATGCTGCTATCGGCGCACGATCTCCCGATACAGTTCGGCGTACTGCGCGGCCGACCGCCGCCAGCTCACGTCGATCGTCATCGCATGCGCCTGCACCCGGCGCCAGCGCCGCGGATCGTGCCACAGCGCGAGCGCCCGCTCGATCGCTCGCGTCAGTTCGGCAGCGGTGACCGGTCCGAACTGGAACCCGGTCGCGGTGCCGTCGGCCTGCGCCGCGTCGCTCGCATCGACCACCGTGTCGACGAGACCGCCCACCCGCGCCACGATGGGGAGTGCCCCGTAGCGCAATGCGCACAGCTGCGTCAATCCGCACGGCTCGAAGCGTGACGGCACGAGGATCGCATCCGACCCGGCCTGCACGAGATGCGCGAGATCCTCGTCGTAGCCCAAGCGCACCGCGACCTGCCCGGGGTGCGCGTTGGCAACCGCCGCGAACGCCTTCTCGAGGGCCCGCTCGCCGCTGCCGAGCACCGCGAGTTGCGCGCCACCCGCCAAGATCGCCGGCAACGCCTCGAGGACGAGATCGAGCCCCTTCTGCCACGAGAAGCGGGAGACGACGCCGAAGAGCGGCGCTTCGGGACGCGGCGCCAGGCCCACCCGCTCGCGCAGCGCCAGCCGATTACGAACGCGCGCGGTACGCCGCGTCGCGTGAAAACGCGCCGGAATACGCGGGTCGGTCGCCGGGTTCCACGTGGTGTCGTCGATGCCGTTGAGGATGCCGCGCAGCGCCTGCGCGCGATGGCGCAGGAGGCCGTCGAGCCCCATTCCGCCTTCCGGCGTGCAGATCTCCCGGGCGTAGGTCGGCGACACCGTCGTGATCCGGTCGGCCAGTGCCAGCCCCGCCTTCAGGTAACCGATCGCGCCGTAGTACTCGACGCCGTCGATCGCCCAGGCGTGCCACGGTAGACCGAGCGTGTCGACCGTCAAGCCCGGAAAGCGGCCCTGGAAGGCGAGGTTGTGCACGGTCATCACGGTCGCCGGACGCGTCCCGCCGTCGTAATGCAGGTAGGCCGGCGCGAGGGCTGCCTGCCAGTCGTGCGCGTGCACGACGTCGAAGCCGGCTTGCCCGCCGAAACCTCGCCCGAGGTCCGCGGCAGCGCGCGCGAGCGCCGCGAAGCGCAGCGGATTGTCGCCGTACTCCTCGCCGCGCGCATCGAGATACGGCCCCCCGTCACGCGCATAGAGATGCGGTGCATCGAGCACCGCGAGGTCGAGACCGGCGGCGCGCGCGAGACGAAGCGTCGCGGCGCCACCGAAACAATTGGCGTAGGCATGCGCCACCGGCGCCGCGCCGATCGCGCGCAGGATAGCGGGGTATCCCGGCAGCAGCGTGCGCACCTGCACGCCCAGCGGGGCGAGCGCCGCCGGCAGCGCGCCCACCACGTCGGCGAGCCCGCCGGTCTTGACCAGCGGATACGCCTCCGACGCGACGGCGAGGACGCGCAGCGTACTCACGGCACCATCGCGGCGCGCGTTCAGCCGGCCGCGAGGCGATCGATCATGGCCTGCGTGATGAGGCAGATGCCGCTCTCGGTACGCCGGAAGCGCTGCGCATCGAGCTCCGGATCCTCGCCGACGACGAGGCCACGCGGGATCTGCACGCCGGCGTCGACGATCACGTTGGACAGGCGCGAGTAACGCCCCACGTCGACGTGCGGCAGCAGCACGCCGTGATCGATCGAGCTCCAGGAGTGCACGTGGACGTGCTCGCAGAGCAGCGAGTTGCGCAGCATCGCGCCCGAAACGATGCACCCGCCGGAGACGAGCGACGACACCCCCATGCCGCGGCGTCCTTCGACGTCATGGACGAACTTCGCGGGCGGCGTGATGCCGGCGTAGGTCCAGATCGGCCACTCGCGGTCGTACAGGTCGAGCTCGGGCACGACGTCGGTGAGGTCGATGTTGGCGGCGAAGTAGGCGTCGAGCGTCCCCACGTCGCGCCAGTAGATCTCGGTCTCGCCGGGCGAGCGCACGCACGAATGCGCGAAGCGGTGCGCGATCGCCTTGGCGTGCTTCACGAGCCACGGAATGATGTCGCGGCCGAAATCGCGGGCGGACGTCGGATCGGCGGCGTCGCGGCGCAGCTGGTCGAACAGGAACTCGCGCCCGAACACGTACACGCCCATGCTGGCGAGCGTGCGGCCGGGGCGGTCGGGCAGTTCCGGCGGGTTCGCCGGCTTCTCCAGGAAGTCGACGATGCGGTCCTCCGCATCGACCGCGATCACGCCGAAGCTGCGGGCATCGCTGGTGTCGACCTCGATGCAGGCGACGGTGACGTCGGCGCCGGATTCGACGTGCTGCACGAGCATGCGCTCGTAGTCCATCTTGTACACGTGGTCGCCCGCCAGAATCACGATGTACTCGGGGTGGTAGCCCGCGATGATGTCGATGTTCTGGTAGACGGCGTCCGCCGTGCCCATGTACCACTGGTTCTCCTGCACGCGCTGCGACGCCGGCAGGATGTCGAAGCTCTCGTTGCGCATCGGCTGCAGGAAGCTCCAGCCGCGCTGCAGGTGGCGGATGAGGCTGTGCGCCTTGTACTGGGTGGCGACCGCGATGCGGCGGATGCCGGAGTTCAACGCGTTGGACAGCGCGAAATCGACGATGCGCGACTTGCCGCCGAAATAGACCGCCGGCTTGGCGCGGTTGTCGGTGAGCTCCAGCAAGCGCGTGCCGCGCCCGCCGGCCAGGACATAGGCCATCGCGGAGCGCGCGAGCGGAGCGTAGGGGCTCATGCGGCGCATGGTAACCCCACTGTCACGTCGGCGTGAACTCCGGCAGCAACCAGACCTCGGAGGCGTACTCGCGAATGGCGCGGTCGGCCGAGAAGAAGCCCACGTGCGCCGTGTTGAGGATCGCCGCGCGCCACCACGCGGCGGCATCGCGCCATTTCGCGTCGACCTGCCGCTGCGCCCCGAGATAGCGCTCGAAGTCCGGGCACAGCATGAAGTAGTCGCGCTCCCGCAGCGCGGCGGCGAGTTCGCGGAAGCGGCCCGGTTCGTCGGGGGCGAAGCTGCCGTCCTCCAGCGCGGCGACGGCACCGGCGAGCGCCGGTGATGCCTCGATCTCGGCAGCCATGCCCAGCCCCGTCGCGCGGCGCGCCATGACCTCGTCGGCGGTCAGCCCGAAGCAGAAGAAATTATCGGCGCCGACGCGCTCGCGGATCTCGATGTTGGCGCCGTCGAGGGTACCGATGGTGAGCGCGCCGTTGAGCGCGAGCTTCATGTTGCCCGTTCCCGAGGCTTCCATGCCGGCGGTGCTGATCTGCTCGGATAGATCCGCCGCCGGAATGATCGCCTCGGCGAGGCTCACGTTGTAGTTCGGCAGGAAGGCGACCGTCAGCAGCCCGCGCACCGCCGAGTCGGCATTGATCACCCGGCCGACGTCGTGGATCAGCTTGATGATGAGTTTCGCCGTCCGGTATCCCGCCGCCGCCTTGCCGGCGAAGAGCTTGACCCGGGGCACCCAGCCGCGACCCGGATCCGCGCGTATCGCCTGATAGAGCGCGATGGTCTGCAGGACGTTGAGGAGCTGCCGCTTGTACTCGTGGACCCGCTTGATCTGCACGTCGAAGAGCGCACTCGGGTCGACGCTCGTGCCGGTGAGCTCGGCCACGAGCCGGGCGAGTGCGAGCTTGGCGCTCCGCCGCTGCTTCGCGAAGCGCTCCTGCAGCGCGGCGTCGGCGGCGAGCGGCACGAGACCGGTGAGCGCGTCGGGATCGTCGCAAACCGCCGGCCCCAGCGCATCGACGAGCAGCGCCGTGAGGGCGGGGTTGGCCTGGAACAGCCACCTGCGCTGCGTGATGCCGTTGGTCTTGTTGACGATCTTCTCGGGATGGGTCGCGTGCAGGTCGCGGAAGACCGTCCGGCGCATGAGCTCGGTGTGCAGCGCCGAGACGCCGTTGACGCGATGCGCTCCGAGGAAAGCGAGATGCCCCATGCGCACGCGGCGTCCGTTCGTCTCGTCGATGAGCGACACCGCCGCGATGAAGTCGCCGTCACGGCCATGGGCACGCAGCGCGTCGAGGTGCTCGGCATTGAGGCGGACGATGATCTCCAGGTGTCGGGGCAGCAGCGCCGCGAGCTGGCCGACCGGCCAGGTCTCGAGCGCCTCGGGCAGGAGCGTGTGGTTGGTGTAGTTGAAGACCTGCGTCACGATCCGCCACGCCGCGTCCCAGGACATCCGGTGGACGTCGACCAGAAGCCGCATGAGCTCGGGCACGGCGATCGCCGGATGCGTGTCGTTGAGCTGAATCGCGGCATGGTCGGGCAACGACCCCAGCTCGCCGTGCTGCGCACAGTGGCGGCGCAGGAGATCCTGCAAGGAGGCGGAGGCGAAGAAGAACTCCTGGCGCAAGCGCAGGTCCTGTCCGGCCGGCGTCTCGTCGGAGGGGTAGAGCACGCGCGAGATCGCCTCGAGGCGGACCCGGTCGGCGAGCGCGCCCACGTGATCGCCGCGGTTGAACTCCGACAGCGAGAGCGGATCGGCGGCACGCGCCGACCACAGGCGCAGCGTATTGACGTGCTTGCCGCGCCAGCCGGGAATCGGCATGTCGTGCGCGATGGCGAGGACCGTCTCCGCCGGGTGCCAGACGGAGCGTCGCGAGCCGTCGCTCGCCACGATCTCCTCGACGCGGCCACCGAAGCCCACGCTCGCGGTCGCCTCGGGGCGCTCGAACTCCCACGGATTGCCGAAGCGCAGCCAATCCTCCGGCAGTTCGTGCTGCCAGCCGTCGCGCAGGACCTGCCGGAAGATGCCGTGGTCGTAGCGGATGCCGTAGCCGTGCGCGGGGATGCCGAGCGTGGCCATGCTCTCCATGAAGCACGCGGCGAGCCGTCCCAGGCCCCCGTTGCCGAGCGCCGGATCGGGCTCCAGGCGGCGGATGCGATCGAAGTCGACCCCCAGGTCCTCGAGTGCCGCCCGGGCCGTGGCGACGAGTCCCAGGTTCGACAGGGCGTCGAGGAGCATGCGCCCCACGAGGAACTCGAGCGAGAAATAGTAGACGTGCTTGCGCGCGTGGCGCAGCGTGCGCCGCGTCGTCTCGTTCCAGCGGTTGACCACGCGATCGCGCGTGGCGAGCGACACCGCCACGAGCCAGTCGCGGTCGCGCGCGAGCCCCGGATCCTTCGCCGCCATGTAGCGCAGCTTGGAGAGGATCGCCGCCCGAAAGCTGGCTACGTCGTGCGGCTCCGGGGTGGTCGCGACCGGATCGAAAGAGGACACGGGATTCGGGGAGAGGGCTGGCGCGCCCGACAGGATTCGAACCTGTGACCCTTGGCTTCGGAAACCAATACTCTATCCAACTGAGCTACGGGCGCGTAACTCGCCATTGTAGCGTTCGTCCGCATCCCACGTCCATGCCCGTCCCTGCCGGTGCCTGCGCCCGGTATAATCGCCCGCTGCCCCGCCGACCTCGCCCGCGCCGAACATGACCGAAGAACACGCGTCCTTCATCAAGACACCCAGGCAACTCGCCATCGTCATCGCGCTGGCGTTCCTCGTGCCCATCGCGCTGGCCACGTTCGTGTCGCAACTCGTGACCAGCGGCGAATACGGGACCCACGAGAATGCCGATGCCGTCCTCGCGCGGATCCAGCCGGTGGGTACCGTGGTGCTGGCGGAGGCGACCGGGCCGAAGGGCATGATGACCGGCGAGCAGGTCTTCGACGCCACCTGCAAGACCTGTCACGAGACGGGGCTCGCGGGCGCCCCCAAGGTCGGCGACAAGGCCGCCTGGGGCAAGGTCATCGCGCAAGGGGCGGCGGCGACCTTCGGACACGCGATCGACGGCCTGCGCGGCATGCCCGCGCGCGGCGGCAACAGCGATCTCACCGACGACGAGGTGAAGCGCGCGGTCGTCTTCATGGCGAGCAAGGCGGGGGCCACCTGGACCGCGCCGCCGGTGGCTGCCATCGCCGCGGCCGCGACCGCGCCGGCGGCCGCACCGGCACCCGCACCCGCCGCCGCGGCGGCGCCCGCCCCAGCGGCGCCTCCGGCCACGGCTGTGGCGAGCGCGGCGCCGGCAGCGGCCGCACCCGCCGGCACCGGCAAGAAGATCTACGACACGACCTGCATGGCGTGCCACGCCACCGGCGTGGCGGGCGCACCGAAGTTCGGCGACAAGGCGCAATGGGCGCCGCGCATCCAGCTCGGAATGGACACGCTCCACACCGCCGCGCTCAAGGGCAAGGGTGCGATGCCGCCGAAGGGCGGCAATACGGCGCTCTCCGACGCCGACGTCATGGCAGCCGTCGACTACATGGTGGCGGCGGCGAAGTAGCGGCGCGCACCATTGCACGCTCAGCGCGACAGCATCGCCTTCAGCGACGCGAGTCGCGCGTTGCCGGCGACCTTCTCCTCCGCAGCCTCGTCCGCGGTCCGCGGCGCGTCGGCGTAGCGCAGATCCTCCTGCACGAGCTCGCCGATGAAGCGCGACGGCCGGCAGTCCACCCGCTCGCCGGCGCGCTTGCGCGTCCGGCACCACGACAGGTGCAGCGACTGCTGCGCGCGGGTGAGCGCCACGTACATGAGCCGCCGCTCCTCCTCGACATTTTCCGCGTCGACCGCCTCGCGGTGCGGCAGCACGCCCTCCTCCAACCCGACGACGAAGACGTGCGGAAACTCCAAACCCTTCGCCGCGTGGATCGTCGACAACCGCACCGCATCGGCGCGCTCGCCCTCGCGCTCCTCGAGCATGGTCACGAGCGCCACCATCTGCGTGAGCTCGACGAGGTTGCGCGAGTCGGCCTCGCCCTTGCGGGCGAGCCAGCCGGTGAAGTCGCGCACGCTCTTGGTGCGCGCCTGCGCATCGCGCTTGTCGAGCGTGTCGACCAGCCACGCCTCGTAGCCGCTGCGCGCGAGGAGCTCGTCGAGGAGCCGGCCGGCCGGCTCGCGCAGGGCGCGGTGGCGCAGGTCGTTGACGAGCCCGCAGAACTCGGTGAGGGCCTCGCGCTGGCGGACGGGTACCGCCTCGGCGAGCTCGGCGGCGAACGTCGCCGCGAAGAGGCTCTCGCCGCGCTGCGCCGCCACCTCGCCGAGCCGCGCGAGCGTGGTGCGTCCCACCCCGCGCCGCGGCGCCGCGACCGCGCGCAGGAATGCCGGATCGTCGTCGTCGTTGGCGATGAGCCGCAGGTAGGCGACGATGTCCTTGATCTCGCTGCGCTCGAAGATCGACTGCCCGCCGGAGATCTCGTAGGCGATGCCCTGCGCGCGCAGCGCGGTCTCGAACGCCTGCGCCTGGTGGTTGCCGCGGTAGAGGACGGCGAAGTCGGCATAGTTCGCGCGACGCTCGAACTTGATGCCGGCGATGCGATCGATCACCCGTTGCGCCTCGGTCTCGTCGTCGGCCATCGGCGTGACGCGGATCGCGTCGCCGTGACCCAGCTCGCTCCACAGCCGCTTGGCAAAGAGCTTGGGGTTGTTGCCGATCAGCGCATTCGCGCTGCGCAGGATGCGCACCGTCGAGCGGTAGTTCTGCTCGAGCTTCACGACCTTGAGGTCGGGGTAGTCACGCGGCAACTGCGCGAGGTTGTCGAGGGTGGCACCGCGCCAGCCGTAGATCGCCTGGTCGTCGTCGCCGACCGCGGTGAACGGCGTGCGCGCACCGACCAGCGCGCGCAGCAGGCGGTACTGCGCGGGATTGGTGTCCTGGTATTCGTCGACGAGCACGTGCGCGCAGCGTTCCTGCCAGCGGCGTGCCGCATCGGCGTCGGATTCAAGCAAGGCGAGCGGACGCACGATGAGGTCGTCGAAGTCGACCGCGCGATACGCGGCGAGCGCCTCGTCGTAGTTCGCGTACGCACGCGCCGCGACCGTCTCCTCCTCGCTTTGCGCCTGCGCGAGCGCGGCCGCCGGGGTGACGAGCGCGTTCTTCCACGCGCTGATGCGCCACTGCGCGGCACGGGCACGCACGCGATCGGCAGTGGCCACGAGTTCGGCGACGACCCCCTCGAGGTCGCCCGGCGTGAGGATCGAAAAGCCGGGACGCAGACCCGCCGCGCTCGCCTCGCGGCGCAAGAGAAGGAGCCCGAAGGCATGGAAGGTGCTGATGACGAGCTTGCTCGCCACCTCCGTCCGGCCTTGCCGCCCGAGCAGCGCCTGCGCGCGCTCGCGCATCTCGCGCGCCGCCTTGTTGGTGAAGGTGATCGCCACCACCTGCGCCGGATCGCAGCCCTGCTCGATGAGGTGCGCGATCTTGGCGGTGATGACGCGCGTCTTGCCGCTGCCGGCGCCGGCGAGGACGAGGAGCGGACCGTCGCAGTAGCGCACCGCCTCGCGTTGCTGCGGATTGAGCGGGAAAGAAGACAGGAGACGTCGGCGCCGGGACCGCCGGCTGTGGCTTGCTAGAATCGGTTCAATTCTAGCAGCGGCGCGTTGGCTTCGTCACGACCGCGTCGGACCGCGCATGGCGCACTACGCGATCGGCGACATACAAGGCTGTCACACCGAGTTCTGCGAGCTCCTCGAGCGCATTGCCTTCGCGCCGCGCAGCGACACGCTGTGGCTCGTCGGCGACCTCGTCAACCGCGGCCCGGACTCGCTGCGCGTGCTGCGCGAGGTGATGGCGCTCGGCGCATCGTGCACGGCGGTGCTGGGCAACCACGACTTCCATCTCATCACCGTCGCCGCCGGCATCCGCCGGCAGCACCAGGGCGACACGCTCGACGATATCCTCGCCGCGCCCGATCGCGATGAACTCGTCGCGTGGCTCACCACGCGCCCGCTGGTGGCGAGCGACGGCGCCTTCGCGCTGGTGCACGCGGGCTTCCTGCCGTCGTGGACGGTGGCGAAGGCACTCGGGCTCTCCGCCGAGGTGCAGGCCGCCCTCGCGGGCCCGCAAGCGCAGGACTTCCTCGCCGTGCTCTACGGCGACGCGCCGACGCGCTGGTCCGACGAGCTCACGGGCTTCGATCGGCTGCGGGTGATCGTCAATGCCTGCACGCGCCTGCGCTTCTGTCGCGCCGACGACACGCTGGAACTGAAGGAGAAGCGCGGGATCGCGCACACGCCGCGCGGCTTCGTCCCGTGGTTCGAGCAGCCGGCACGGCGAGCGAAGGGCACGCCGATCGTCTGCGGTCACTGGTCGACGCTAGGCCTCATGCTGACCGACGACGTGCTGATGCTCGACTCGGGCTGCGTGTGGGGGGGAATGCTGACCGCGATCAGCCTGCCGGAGCGGCGGATCGTGCAGGTGCCATCGCGTGCGCCGCGCCTGGCGAAGCCGTTCGGATAGCGCCCTTCGCAATGCCCGGCGACCGCTCACGAGACAACGCCGTGCGCCTCACCACAACGCGTCGCCGAACGTCTCGCGGTAGAGATGGGCGACCCGGTCGCGGGTGACGGCGTGCTTCTGCGCGCCACGCGCGGCGATCTTGAGCGCGCCCAGGACCGATGCGAGGCCGCCGGTGCGCTGCCAATCCCAGCGCTGCGCGATGCCGTAGAGGAGCCCCGCACGGTAGGCGTCGCCGCAGCCCGTGGGGTCGAGGATCGCCTCGGGTCGCGCCGCAGGAATGGCGTACGCCGCACCGCCGGCGTGGATGACCGAACCCTCGGCGCCCTGCGTCACCACGAGCGCCTCGACCCTCTCGGCGATCGCGGCGAGCGGCAGCTTCGTGCGTTCCGAGAGCATGCGACCCTCGTAGTCGTTGACGGCGACGAAACGCGCCAGCTCGATGAGCGCCGTGAGTTCGGCGCCGTCGAAGAGCGTCATCGCCTGCCCCGGATCGAAGATGAACGGGATGCCGGCGGCCGCGAACTGGCGCGCGTGCTGGAGCATGCCCTCCTTGCCGTCGGGTGCGATGATGCCGAGGCCAATACCGGCGACGTCGCCGACCCGGCTCTGCTCAGAGAAGTTCATCGCACCCGGATGGAAGGCGGTGATCTGGTTGTCGTCGAGATCGGTGATGATGAATGCCTGCCCGGTGTACGCGCCCGGGACGTGACGCACGCCGTCGGTACCGATGTGCAGCGCGGCCAGGCGCTCACGGTACTCGAGGCCGTCGTCGCCCACGGTGGCCATCACCACGGGCTCGCCGCCGATCGCCGCGAGGTTGTAGGCGATGTTGCCCGCGCAACCACCCCATTCGCGCCGCATCTCCCCGATCTGGAACGACACCGAGAGCACCTTCGCCTGGTCGGGCAGGATGTGCCGCGAGAACCGGTCGGGGAACACCATGATGGTGTCGTACGCAAGCGAGCCGCAGATGAGGGTGCGCATCGAAGGGGACGGTGGGAAAGCGACGCGGAAGTGTACAGGGACGGCGCCGCGCAGGTGTCATGCACCGGCAGCGGCCGCATCGGGGCGCCCCCGGCGGCGACGCCGGTGCCGCCGGGCGACACGCCGGGGCGCGGTGGTCAGACGGTGGACACCCGCCCGGACTCGCGCACCACGAACTGCTGGCGGCGCGATACCGGCACCGTTTCCGGCACATCGTTCAGCACCACCTCCCAGTGCGCGTCGCCATCGCCGTTGACGCGCCGCTCGAAGCCGCGAATGAAGTCGCGCGCCACGAGGCAATTGCGGTGCACGCGAACGAAGCGATTGCCGAACTCGCTCTCGAGCTTGGTGAGCGACTCTTCGAGCAGGTATTCCCGCTGCGCGGTGCGGATCGTGATGTACTTCAACTCCGCCTTCAGGTAGACGATGTCCTCGACCGGGACGAGCAGCACGCGCGAGCGCTCGGTGACCGACAGGTAGCGCCGGGCCGCCGCGGGCAGTTGCGCGAGCTTGTCGGCGGCGAGCGGCTTCAGGCGCGGCACCTTCTGAAGAGCGGACAGCAGGCGCTGGGCGCGCACGGGCTTCATGAGATAGTCCACGGCATTGACCTCGAACGCCTGCACGGCGTGCTCGTGAAAGGCCGTCGTGAAGATCACGACGGGAGGGTGCGAAAGCTTCAGGAGATGGCGGGCGAGTTCGATCCCGTCCATGTCCGGCATGTGGATGTCGGTGAGCAGGAGATCGGCGGGCGCACCGTGCAGGAGATCGAGCGCCTCGCAGCCGTTCTGCGCCTCGCCGACCACCGCGAGCGGCAAGGTCGCGCTGCAATCGTCGAGGAGATCGCGCAGCCGCCGGCGGGCGGGCGCCTCGTCGTCGACGATGAGTACGCGCAGTGCGGGTTCAGACATGAATGGCTCGCAGCTCGAGAGAAGGGGACGATGCCGTGGCGACGCGCCGCGCGGCGCCACCGTTGCCGCGCTCGGGCGTCGACGCGGCGGCACCGCGCGAGGCGCGCTGCGCGGCGTCGGTGTCGGCGGCGCGGTACGGCATCCGGATGTGCACTTCGTAGCCGTCTCGGGTCACCCGCGACTCGAGGCTCGCCTCGGCGTCGAAGTGCAGCGCGAGCCGCTCGCGCACGTTGGCGAGCGCCATCTTGTTGCCCGCGTGATGGCCCCCGTCGCGGCGGTACGGATTCTTGAGCACCGCGTGCACGTAGCCGCGGGTGAGGAAGACGTTGATCGAGACGACGCCGGGTGCGCTCGACGGCTCGATGCCGTGATACACCGCGTTCTCCAGCAACGGTTGCAGGACGAGCGGCGGGACGAGCGCATCCGCCGGCATGCTCTTGAGGTTCCAGTCGACGACGAGCCGCTCGCCCAGGCGCAGTTGCTCGAGCTCGAGGTACTGGCGGCACAGCTCGAGTTCGTCGGCGAGCGGTGTCAGCTCGCGGTTGTCGCGCATCAGCACGCGGAAGAGATCGGCCATGTCCTCGAGCGCCCGCTCGGCGCGACGCGGTTCGGCACGCACGAGCGAGAGCACGGCATTGATGCTGTTGAAGAGGAAGTGCGGGCGGATGCGCGCCTGCAGCGCCGCGAGTCGCGCCTCGACCAGCGCCGGCGACAGCGCGCGGGCGCGCAGGTCGAAATAGAAGAGCAAGGCCGCGGCCGCGAGGAGCCCCCAGGCGATCCATACCAGCACGTAGGCCTCCGGTGCCGGCTCGATGCCGCGGAACAGCTGGAAGACGACGACGCCGGCCAGCGTGACCACCAGCATGACCGCCGCGGCCGCACCGCCGTAGCGCATGCGCCCGAGCCACGGGGAGCCGATCCACAGCACCGCCAGCACGAGGAAGAGGTACGGCTCGACGACGGTGACCGCCGCGGTCCAGCCCGCGAAGACCGCGGCCGGCGCGGGGTCGCGCGCGAAAGCGACCACCAGCGCCCCGGCGTTCACGGCGATCAGAATGCGCAGCACGGTGCCCAAGTTGCGGAAATCCGGCAGGGTGCGCACGGCGTTTTGTCTTATAATCGACGGCATATTTCGTGACGGCATGCAAAGCTCATGCCGAGCCCTCGCCGGGGCACTCGCCGGCACGCTTGGCACGTCGCACGAAGCGTGCCCGCCGTGTTGCTGGCGCCTGCCGTGCTCCCCGCCACGAGGCCGTTCGCGTCATGTCCGCACGTCAACCCCCTGTCGACCCACCCGCCGGCTCGCCGGCCGCGCGCTCGGCGGCGGGTGTAGCGGATGCCGTGACCGCGCATGAACGATGGTCCGGGCGCTTCGCCGAGCCGGTCAGCGACATCGTCAAGCGCTACACGGCGTCGGTCGGCTTCGACCGGCGCCTGGCCGACGCCGACATCGATGGCTCGCTCGCCCACGCCCGCATGCTCGCGAGTACCGGCATCCTCGCGGCGGCCGATCTCGCCGCCATCGAGCGGGGCCTCGCGCAGATCCGCCAGGAAATCGCCGACGGCCGTTTCACCTGGTCGCTCGATCAGGAGGACGTGCACCTCAACATCGAGAAACGGCTGACCGCGCTCGTCGGCGACGCCGGCAAGCGCCTGCACACCGCCCGCTCGCGCAACGACCAGGTGGCCACCGACGTGCGTCTGTGGCTGCGCGGTGCGATCGACGAGATCGCGCGCCGGCTCGTCGCGCTGCGCCGGGCGTTGATCGATCTCGCGGAGGCGCACGCCGCGACGATCATGCCGGGATTCACGCACCTGCAGGTCGCGCAACCGGTCACCTTCGGGCACCACCTCCTCGCGTACGAAGCGATGCTCGCCCGCGACGGCGAGCGGCTCGCCGATTGCCGCAAGCGCGTCAACCGCCTGCCGCTGGGCGCCGCGGCGCTGGCCGGCACGTCGTTTCCGATCGACCGCGCGCAGGTCGCGCAGGCGCTGGGCTTCGACGCCGTGATCGGCAATTCGCTCGACGCCGTCTCGGATCGCGATTTCGCGATCGAGTTCGCGGCCGCCGCGGCGCTGGTGATGATCCACCTGTCGCGCTTCGCCGAGGAACTCGTGCTGTGGTCGTCGCCGCGCTTCGGCTTCGTCGGCCTCGCCGACCGCTTCTGCACCGGCAGCTCGATCATGCCGCAGAAGAAGAATCCGGACGTGCCGGAACTGGTGCGCGGAAAGAGCGGACGCGTGGTGGGGCATCTCGTCGCACTCCTGGCGCTCATGAAGGCGCAGCCGCTTGCCTACAACAAGGACAATCAAGAGGACAAGGAGCCGCTCTTCGACACCGTCGACACGCTCTCCGACACGCTGGCGATCATGGCCGACTTGGTCGCCACCGGCATCACGGTGCGGGCCGATCGCATGCGGGCGGCGGCGCGTGAGGGGTTCGCCACCGCGACCGATCTCGCCGACTACCTGGTGCGCCGCGGTGCGCCGTTCCGCGACGCGCACGAGGCGGTCGCCCGCGCGGTGCGTCACGCCGAAACGAAGGGCGTCGATCTCGCCGATCTCGCGCTCGCCGAGCTACGTCAGTTTTCGCCGCTGGTGGGCGACGACGTGCACGCGGTGCTCACGCTCGAGGGCTCGGTCGCCGCTCGCGACCATGAGGGCGGCACCGCGCCGGCCCGGGTACGCGCCGCCGCCGCGGCGGCACGTGCGGCGCTCCCGCCTGGCTGATGGCAGACCTCGCCACGCGCGCATCGCTTGTCGCCGGTCGAGGGGGACGCCGGCGGCGGCTGGTGTCGTACGTCGCGCGGCGGAGCGCCTGACGTGGAAGCCGATCCGCTGGGTATCGTCGCGGGCGTGCTGACCACGATCGCCTTCGTCCCGCAGGTATTGCGCATCCTGCGCACGCGCAGCGCGCACGACGTGTCGTGGCTGCTGTTCGGGATCCTCTCGCTCGCCTCCGCGCTGTGGCTGTGGTACGGCGTGCGCCTCAACTCGCTGCCGCTCATGGCCACCAACGTGGTCACGCTCGTCCTGCAGCTTTGGATCTTCGCGCTGAAATGGCGCTACGGTCGGGTGCACTGCGATCCCCCGCGGCGGCGCCGTGAGCGCAGCCACGCCGCTGCGCAGCCTTTGCATGCAACACGAACGGAGGAACGATGAAGCTCGCCTTTCTTGGTCTGGGCGTCATGGGTTATCCCATGGCCGGACACCTCGCCCGCGCCGGGCACGACGTGACCGTCTACAACCGCTCGCCGGCCAAGGCGGCGCAGTGGGTCGCCAGCCACGGCGGGCGCGGTGCACCGACTCCCGCGGCGGCGGCGCGCGACGCCGAGATCGTGATGATGTGCGTCGGCAACGACGACGACGTGCGCATGGTCGCGCTTGGCAATGACGGCGCGCTGTCGGGCATGGCGAAAGGCGCGATCCTCGTCGACCACACCACGGCCTCCGCCGAGGTCGCGCGCGAGCTCCACGCGGCGGCGCGGGAGCGCGGCCTGGGCTTCCTCGACGCGCCGGTCTCCGGGGGCCAGGCGGGGGCGGAGAACGGCAAGCTGACGATCATGGTCGGCGGTGACGAGGCGATCTACGCGAAGTGCGAAGCGACCCTCGCCATCTACGCCCGTGCGGTCACGCACATGGGCGACGCGGGTGCGGGCCAGCTCACCAAGATGGTCAATCAGATCTGCATCGCCGGGCTCGTGCAGGGATTGTCCGAAGGCGTCCACTTCGCGATGCGCGCCGGACTCGATCCGTTGCGCGTGCTCGACGTGATCAGCAAGGGCGCTGCGCAATCGTGGCAGATGGAGAACCGCGGCAAGACGATGGTCGAGGACAAGTTCGACTTCGGCTTCGCGGTCGACTGGATGCGCAAGGATCTCGCAATCTGCCTCGCCGAAGCGCGGCGCAACGGGGCCATGCTCCCGGTCACGGCGCTGGTCGACCAGTACTACGCCGAAGTGCAGGCACGTGGCGGCGGGCGCTGGGATACGTCGAGCCTCGTGCGCCTCCTCAATCACCCGTGACGAGCGGCATATCGACGACGGCGCTACTCCGCCGCTGATGGCCACTACCAGGCGCGGGGCGGAAGTCACCGCACGGCGGCGCAGCGCAGCGTCGGTCGCCTGCGCTCTGGCCGCGGTGTTGTCGTCGCTCGCCTGCGCCCAGGCGGCGGAGATCGTCCTGCGTCACGCCTGGATGCGTCCCGCTCCGGCCGGCGCCGCAGCCGCGCGCGCGTACGTCGACATCGAAAGCGACACCGACGTGGATCTGGTGCACGCCACCACGCCTGCGGCGACGCGCGTCGACATCGTGCGCACGACGACGATCGGCGATGCGGCCACCGAGCGCGTGGTTTCCACTTACCGCGTTCCCGCACGCACGAGCACCCGTCTCGCCTACCGCGGCGATCATCTGCGGCTCGTCGACCTCCGGCGCGACGTGCGCAACGGCGAGGCGGTGCCGCTCGTGCTCGAATTCCGCGACGCGGTGGGCCGCCTCGACGCGGTTCTCGTGGAGGTCAGCGTACGCGGGCTCCTGCTGCCGCAGCCGGCGCCCGGATCCGGCGCCGCCACCTCACCCACCCGCTAACCGCTCGCGGCCTCAGGTCGGCGCAGCGGGCGCCGGGATGCGCGTACCGTCGACGAGTTCGACCTCGTAGGTGATGGTCGCGGTCTTGCCGAGCATGATCGTCGCCGAGCAGTACTTCTCCTTCGACAATTCGACCGCGCGTTCGACGGCCCGCCGGTCGAGGCCATGGCCGGCGACCCGATAAACATAGTGCAGTGCAGTAAAGACCCGCGGGCTCGCGGCGGCGCGGGTGCCCTCGATCGTCACCACCACGTCCTCGACCGGCTGACGCCCCTTGCGCAGGATCGTCACCACGTCGTACGCGGTGCACGCCGCAGCGCCGGTCAGCAGCATCTCCATCGGCCGCATGCCGGTGTTGCGCCCGCCGTTCTCGGGAGCGCCGTCGAGCACCACGGTGTGCCCACTGCCGGATTCGCCGACGAAGCTCGCCCCCTCCAGCCATTTGACCCGTGTCTTCATACCGATCTCCGCGTAACGAGTGATGTTTGGATATAGTGAGCGCCCACACTCCAAGTGCCGCCAGCACGCCGCGATTCATTTGCTGCGGCGCCACATATGCCAGTTGCATTGTGCGGCGCAATATGCGATGATTCGCACGTTCGCGGCTTCGCCGTACTCCTCCATCAGCACCGCGGACCCATTCCTCCATTCTCCTCCTATGGTGGAATCCTCGAGGGCGAGGTCTACGGACTCCGCCCTCTTTTTTTGTCCGCGGCGGGGCAGTGGTCATCTCGTCTCGCGCGGCGCTGCGGTCGGGCAGCGCCCTTGACCGGCGTCGGGTGCGGATATTACAATCATCGACTTTGCGCGATTCGGCGCACCGCCTTCGACGCCCAGTGGCGGCGAACCCGGCGGAGCCGTACGTCCGTCACCTCCGCCGCGGCGGCGACACCACCCACAAGATCGATCGAACCATGAAGACCTTCTCCGCCAAGCCCGCCGACGTCGTGCGGGACTGGTACGTCGTCGACGCGACCGACCAGGTATTGGGCCGCCTCGCGAGCCAGATCGCGCTGCGCCTGCGCGGCAAGCACAAGGCGATCTACACCCCGCACGTGGACACCGGCGACTTCATCGTCGTCACCAACGTCGAAAAGCTGCGCGTCACCGGCGCCAAGGCCGAGGACAAGCTCTATCATCGCCACTCGGGGTATCCGGGCGGGATCACGACGACCAGCTTCGCCAAGATGCAGTCCCGCTTCCCCGGACGCGCGCTGGAAACGGCCGTGCGCGGCATGCTCCCCAAGGGTCCGCTCGGCTATGCGATGCTGAAGAAGCTCAAGTGCTACGCGGGACCGGCGCATCCGCACACCGCGCAGCAACCCAAGGCACTCGACCCGGTCAAGTGACCTGGCCACCCCGCGAGACATCACCATGATCGGCAACTACTACTACGGTACGGGTCGGCGCAAGACGTCGGTCGCCCGCGTGTTCATCAAGTCCGGCTCGGGCAGGATCGTCGTGAACGAAAAGCCCGTCGACGAATTCTTCACGCGCGAGACGGGACGCATGGTCGTACGCCAGCCGCTCGTCCTCACCAATCATCAGACGACGTTCGACATCATGGTCAACGTCATCGGGGGCGGCGAATCGGGTCAGGCGGGCGCGGTGCGCCACGGCATCACCCGCGCGCTCATCGATTACGACGCGCAGTTGAAGCCCACGCTGTCGAAGGCGGGACTGGTGACCCGCGACGCGCGCGAAGTCGAGCGCAAGAAGGTCGGTCTCCACAAGGCGCGGCGACGCAAGCAGTTCAGCAAGCGCTGATCCGCGCACCCTGCTCGCGATGGGGCCGCCGTCCGCGGCCCTTTTCGTTTGGTGCTGCTCGGAAGCGGCGCGCCGCGTTCGCGGGGCGGAGTCGACGCGCGGACGCGTTGCGGCGTGCCCGTGATGGCATCGCCGCCGGGCGCCACGGGCGAAGCCCGACCGGCTGCTAGAATTGTTGCCCACTCGTACGAGGCGAACACGATGGTCAAGATCGGCATCGTCGGCGGCACCGGCTACACCGGCGTCGAGCTCCTGCGCATCCTCGCGTCGCATCCGGCGGCCGACGTGCGCGCGATCACTTCGCGCGGCGATGCCGGCACCCGCGTCATCGATATGTTCGCGAGCCTGCGCGGCAAGTACGACCGGCTCGCCTTCACCGCCCCCGACGCCACCGACCTCACCGCTTGCGACGTCGTCTTCTTCGCCACGCCGCACGGCGTCGCGATGGCGCAGGCGCGCGCGCTGGTCGCCGCCGGCGTCAAGATCATCGACCTGGCCGCCGACTTCCGCATCAAGGATCCGGCGCTCTTCGAGCAGTGGTACAAGCTGCCGCACGCGTGCCCCGACCTGCTCGCCGAAGCGGTGTACGGCCTGCCCGAGTTTCATCGCGACGCGATCAGGAAAGCCCGGATCGTCGGCAATCCAGGGTGCTATCCGACGTCGATCCAGTTGGGCTTCGTCCCGCTGCTCGAGGCCGGTATCGTCGATGCGCGCCACCTCATCGCCGACTGCAAGTCGGGGGCGTCCGGCGCCGGCCGCAAGGCGGAGGTGGGCCTGCTGCTCGCCGAGGCCTCGGACAACTTCAAGGCGTACGGCATGGCCGGGCACCGGCATCATCCCGAGACCGTGCAGGAGCTCGTCCGGCACAGCAAGACGCCGGTCGAGCTCGTCTTCACGCCGCATCTGCTGCCGATGATCCGCGGCATCCATTCGACGCTCTACGCGCGCCTCACGCGCACCGACGTCGACTTGCAGGCGCTCTTCGCGGCGCGTTACGCCGGCGAGCCGTTCGTCGACGTGATGCCGCCGGGCTCGACCCCCGATACGCGCAGCGTGCGCGCGTCGAACGTCGCCCGCCTCGCCGTGCACCGCCCCGGCAACGGCGACACGGTCACCGTCCTCGTGGTCGAGGACAACCTCGTCAAGGGCGCCGCGGGCCAGGCGGTGCAGAACATGAATCTGATGTTCGGCCTACCCGAGACCGCCGGGCTCACCACGGCGCCGGTCTTGCCGTAGGCGACGGAGCCTCCCGCCGATGACGTCGTGGTGGCGTCGGGTCAGGCGCCAATTTGGCATCGCGGCGCCGCGGATGGCGGTGCGGACGCGCTTGCCCTGGTGGAGCCGCAGCGTGCTCGCTGCCGCACTGGTCGGGGTCGTCGGCGGCATGTGGTGGTGGGGCTTCGACTTCGGACAGATCTTCGGCGGCTTCAACCGCACGCAGGTGGAGGGCCAGCTCACCACGCTCACCGCCGACGTCGACCGTTACCGGGCCGAGGTCGCGCAACTGCGCGCGCGCAACGCGACGCTCGAGTCCGAGCTCGCCATGAGCAAGGGATCGCAGGAGGCGCTCTCGCGCCAGGTGACCGAACTCTCCGGCGACGCCGCGCAAGCGAAGGAAGAGCTCGCGTTCCTGCAGCGGCTCGTCGCCGACGCCAACAAGGGCGAGGCACTCACCATCCAGCGGCTGACGCTCGAGCCCGATGGCGACAACACCTGGCGCTACAGCTTCATCGTCGTGCGCGGCGGCAATCCCAAGGAAGAGTTCGCCGGGAGGATCGTCCTGCGTGCGGCGCTCGCCGGGGGTGACGCGGATGGGCAAGCGCCGGCGCACGCCGTCGAAATCCCGACCGATCGGCCCGAGCAGGCGCCCGCGCTCACTCTCAAGTTCAAGTATTATCAGCGCATCGAAGGGCAATTCCAGGTTCCGCCGGGGTCCCGGGTGATGACCTTGGTCGTGCGCGCCTACGAATCCGGGCAAGCCGCGCCACGTGCCACCCGGACCTTGCGGCTCGGTTAGGAGAACGCCATGTTCGAGAAGAAGAAGCATGCGCCGCCACAGAAGCGGATCGACTGCCTCATCGGCGCGGGAACGACGGTGTCGGGCGACGTGACCTTCTCCGGCGGACTGCGCATCGACGGGGCGGTACGCGGCAATATCGCGACCGTCGATGGTGCTGCAGGCACGCTGGTGGTCAGCGAGAGCGCACGCATCGACGGCGAGATCGACGTGTCGCACGTGGTGATCAACGGCGTGGTCACCGGGCCCGTCACGGCCAACGACTACCTGGAGTTGCAGCCCAAAGCCAAGGTCACCGGCGACATCGAGTACCGAACGCTCGAGATGCACCTGGGCGCTGTCGTCCACGGCAAGCTGAAGCACAGCGAACCCGGTGGCGCCAGCGTGGTCGAATTGAAACGGGTCGCGGGTGAACCGTAGCGATTTACGTGACCGCGGCAACGCGGCATCATTGCCACCCACGCGGCGCCCGGTGCGTCGCCCTCGGAGTCCACGATGAACGCCATGAACGAAGTTCCCGCCCCGCTCGTCTTCACCGATGCCGCTGCGGCAAAGGTCAAGAACCTGATCACCGAAGAAGGCAACCCCGAGCTCAAGCTGCGCGTGTTCGTCTCCGGTGGCGGCTGCTCGGGGTTCCAGTACGGCTTCACCTTCGACGAGGTGACCAACGAGGATGACACCGCGATGGTGAAGGATGGGGTGACGCTGCTCATCGATCCCATGAGCTACCAGTACCTCGTCGGCGCCGAGATCGACTATCAGGAAGACCTCGAGGGCGCGCAGTTCGTCATCAAGAACCCGAATGCCAATACGACCTGCGGTTGCGGGTCGAGCTTCTCGGCCTGACGATTCTTCGGCCCCGCCTCAGCGGGGATAGATCGCCCCCAGTATCCGTGGTCCGGCCGCGCCGGTAACCGCAGGCAGGTTGCCGGGGCGTCCGGCGATCGTTTCGCGCGCCAGCCAGGCGAAGGCGAGCGCCTCGACGTGCTCGCTCGCCACCCCGAACGCATCGGTGGTCGCCACCCGCAGCGCGGGGAGCTCGGTGCGGATGCGCGCCACGAGATCGCCATTGCGCACGCCGCCGCCGCACAGGAGCAGGTCCTGCGCGCCGACGCAGTGCTCGCGGATCGCGGCAGCGAGCGAGGCGGCGGTGAACGCGGCGAGCGTGGCCTGCACGTCGGCCGGAGCGCGCGCGGTCCGGCCCAGGACGGCGTCGAGCCAGGCGGCATCGAACAGATCGCGCCCAGTGCTCTTCGGCGGTGGCAGCGCGAGGTAGGGCTCGGCCAATAGCGCGGCGAGGAGCGCCGCATCGACGGCGCCGGAGGCGGCGAAGCGGCCGCCGGCATCGAACGGCGCACCGCAGCTGCGCGCCTGCCACAGGTCGAGCAACACGTTGCCGGGGCCGGTGTCGAAGCCGCGCACGGCGCCACTCGGGGGCAGGTCGGTGACGTTGGCGATCCCGCCGAGATTGGCGACGACGCGATGCCGCTCGGGGTGCCGGAAGACCGCGGCGTGGAAGGCCGGAACGAGCGGCGCCCCCTGGCCACCGGCGGCGATGTCGCGCATTCGAAAGTCGGCGACGACCGTCATCGACGTGAGTTCGGCGACCCGCGCGGGACTGTTGAGCTGGGCGGTCCAGCCTTCGCGCGGGCGATGGCGCACCGTCTGGCCGTGGACGCCGGCGGCGATCACGTCATGCACCGGCACCCCGGCGGCAACGCACACGCGGCGCAGCGCCTGCGCATACAGCTCGGCGAGACGCTGCGCCGCGCGCGCCGCGCGCACGAGCTCGTCGGGTCCCGACACCTGCAAGGCGAAGAGCTCACGGCGCAGTTCGGCGGGAAAATCGACGTGCACCGACGCCAGAATGCGCGCGGTGACGATGGCCGGTGCGAGGTCGGCGAGTACGGCATCGATGCCGTCGAGACTGGTGCCGGACATCACGCCGGCAAAGAGCTCGCGACCCATCGTGCTTCCCGTCACCGCGGGCCGGGCGGTTGCGCGCTCACCGGCTCCGGGTGCGGCAGCGCCTACTCGCGCGCCGCGAGTGAAGTCCCGGGAAGCGAGCGCGCGAGCATCAGCGACTCGACCAGCGGCGCGATGCCTTCCCGGAAGGCCGCGTAGCGCTCCGGCGTCACCGGCTCGGCAACCGGCAGGTCGAGCGCCAGCGGATCGTGCGGCTGGTCGGCGATCCGGAATTCGTAGTGCAGATGCGGCCCGGTCGCCCAGCCGGTCATGCCGACGTAGCCGATGGTGTCGCCCTGCGCGATCTTGTCGCCGACCTTGAGATTGGCGGCGAGCTTCGACAGGTGCCCGTACACCGTGGAGTACGCCCCCTGGTGGCGGATGAAGATGACGTTGCCGTACCCGTTCTGCCAGCCGGCGAAGGTCACGGTGCCGTCGGCGGTCGCGCGCACCGAGGTTCCGGTCGGAGCCGCGTAATCGACCCCCTTGTGCTCGCGCCAGGTGCGCAGCAGCGGATGGAAGCGCGCCATCGTGAAGCCCGAGGTCACGCGCGAGAACTCGAGCGGGGAGCGCAGGAACGCGCTCCTGCTCGCCCGGCCCTCGTCGCCGTAGTAACCGACGTTGCCGGCGCCGTCGCGCCACTGGAACGCCCGGTAGGCGTGGCCGTCGTTGACGAACTCGGCGGCGAGGATGCGGCCCGTGCCGGCCGGCTCGCCGTCGATGAAGCGGGTCTCGTACACGACCGTGAAGCGGTCGCCCTTGCGCACGTCGTGATAGAAATCGATGTCCGCCGCGAAGACGTCGGCGAGCGCGATGATCACCTGGTCGGGAATCCCCGCGGCGTCCGCGGCGCCGAAGAGCGAGCTCCTGATCTCTCCGCTGCGCAGCGTGGTGCGCACCTCCTCGGACGGCACGCTGCGCTCGGTGCGAAAGCCGTCGTCGGTGCGCGCGATGGTGAGCTCGTCGTTGCCGACGGTACGAAAGCGCAGCGCGACGAGATCGCCCTCGTCATCGACTCCGACGTGCACGGCGCGGCCCGGCCGGAGCTGGTAGATGGGACGCGCCTCGGGGGCGCTGCGCAGATAACTCATGGCGGGCGGATCGTCGACGCCGGCGCGCGCCAACAAGCTGCCGATGGTGTCGCCGCGCTGCACGCGCTCCTCGCGCCAGTAGACCGCGGCGACGTCCTCGGGGGCGATCACCGGCGCCGGCAGCACGCGCTCGACGAGCGTCACCGGCGCGCTGTCCAGCGTCGTGTCGGGGGCGATGCCGAACGCAGCGACTGCCGAAAGGCCGAAGACGCCGAGGAGCAGCCATTGGCCGCGCGTGGGCAGGCGACGCGCGACGATCCCGCCGTTGCGCCGGTGCACGGATGGCGATTGCGCTAGAATCGTGGGCTTGCTTGCGGGCAACGTGAAAGCGACCGGTCCTGCGGACTGGCGATTCTAGCGAGCGCCTGTCGATTCGTCCACCCGGTCTTTCGCGCACCATGCCCCACGCCGCCTCCCCTCCCGCTGTGCTCGCGCCGGATGAGGTCGCCCGTCAGCTCGCCGTTTTCGAACGCGGCGCCGACGAGTTGCTCGTCGCCGCGGAGATCGCGAAGAAGCTCGCGCGCGGCACGCCGCTGCGCATCAAGCTCGGCCTCGATCCCACCGCGCCCGACATCCACCTGGGGCACACCGTCGTCCTGAACAAGATGCGCCAGATGCAGGATCTCGGGCACCAGGTGATCTTTCTCATCGGCGATTTCACGTCGATGATCGGTGATCCCTCGGGGCGCAACGACATGCGCCCGCCGCTCACCCGCGAGGAGATCGAGGTCAACGCCAGGACGTACCACGCGCAGGCGTCGAAGGTGCTCGATCCGGCGCGCACCGAGATCCGCTACAACTCCGAGTGGAGCGAGCCGTTGGGCGCCGCCGGGATGATCAAGCTCGCCGCCCGATACACCGTCGCCCGCATGCTCGAACGCGAGGACTTCGCGCGGCGCTTCGCGAGCCACACGCCGATCGCCATCCACGAACTCCTCTATCCGTTGATGCAAGGCTACGATTCGGTCGCCCTGAAGGCCGACCTCGAGCTCGGCGGCACCGATCAGAAGTTCAACCTCCTGGTCGGGCGCGAGCTGCAACGCGACTACGGGCAGGAGCCGCAGTGCATCCTCACCATGCCGCTCCTCGAGGGACTCGACGGCGTCGACAAGATGTCGAAGTCGAAGCGCAATTACGTCGGCATCACCGAATCACCCCAGTCGATGTTCGGCAAGCTGATGTCGATCTCCGACGTGCTCATGTGGCGTTACTACGAGCTCCTCTCGTTCCGATCGCTGGCCGAAATCGCCGCGCTGAAGCGTCAGTGCGACGACGGACTCAACCCGCGCGAGGCGAAGGTGCAACTCGCGCAGGAGATCGTCGCGCGCTTCCATTCACCGGCCGACGCCGCGCGCGCGCTCGCTGAATTCGAGGCGCGCTTCCGCGATGGCGCCATTCCCGACGACATGCCCGAGGTCAGCGTCACCGGCGGTGCCGCCGGGCTGCCGATCGCGCAGATCGCCAAGCAGGCCGGGCTCGTCGAATCGACATCGGAAGCGCTGCGGCTCATCGCCGGCCGCGGACTCAAGGTCGACGGCGCCGTGGTGGCGGACAAGCAGCTCGTGCTGGCCGCGGGGACGACGGTGATCGTGCAGGCCGGCAAGCGCCGCTTCGCCCGCGTCACCGTGCGCTGACGTACGTCCGCGCTTCACGCCACGCGCCCCGGCGTGAACGGCCGGGCATGTCCGCCGCGGCGTCAGGCGACCAGCTTCTTCACGAAATTCGGCAGCGCGAAGGCCGCCCGATGCGTGTCGCCGTTGTAATACTGCAGGTCCGCGATCTGCCGGTGCGCGAGGCGCCGCTCGACGATGAGCGGAGTGACGAGGCGCGGGTCGAGCTCGTGCGCGCAACACGCCATCATCCACAGGCCCCCGTACAGCGGAACGGAGACGAGATACGGCGCGACCACGGGAAAGGCGTCGCGCAGGCTCGCGACGTTCGCACGAATGCGCTCCGGGCTCGCGACCGGACTTGCGATGTGCAGCGTCATCGCACCGGTCGGCGTCAGACGCGCCGCACAGGCGCGATAGAAGTCGGTCGTGTACAGCGGCTTCGACGGGCCGCCCGGATCGGTGAGATCGAGCACGATGAGGTCGTACTGCGACCGGTCGTTGCGCACGAAGGCAAAGCCGTCCTCGATGCGCAGCGTGAGCCGCGGATCGTCGAGTGCGCCGCGATGGACGGTCTGCAGGTACTTGCGCGCGACGTCGACGACCGCGAGGTCGATCTCGGCCAAGGTGACCGAGCGGATCGACGGATGCTTGAGCAGTTCCTCCGCCGAGCCACCGTCGCCGCCGCCGACGATGAGCGCGCGCTCCGGTTGCGGATGCGCGATCGCCGGCACGTGCACGAGGTTCTCGTGATAGAAGAACTCGTCCTTCTCCGACGTCATGAAGGCGCCATCGAGGCGGAACAGCTTGCCGAACGACACGCTGTCGTGCACCTCGACCGTCTGGTACGGCGACGAGAAGCGCTCGTACTGCCGCGCGCTGCGGACGAAGAATCCCCAGTCGTCGGTCATGTACTCGGCCATGGCGCCGGGCGCGATGTACCCCGCGGGAACCGGGTCGTTGACCTGGCCGTTGCCGCGGTCAGGCATCCTTGCCGCCCCGCTCGATGGCCTGGAAATGCGTGCGCGCCGGGCGCAGCGCCGCCTCGATCGCGCGGAACACGGCGTGCGCCTTCGCCGTGTTGTCGGTCGTGTAGTTGCACACGTACACGTCGACCGTGACGAACCCCGACTCCGGCCAGGTGTGAATCGCGATGTGCGATTCGGCGAGCAGCACGGTACCGGTCACGCCGTGGGGCTCGAACTGATGGAATGCCTCACCGACGACCGTGAGCCCCGCCGCGCGCGCCGCGGCCACGCACAGGTCGCGCAACGGCGCTGCCTGCGTGAATTCGGGCGTGTCGGTCGGACAACCGTACCATTCGCCCAAAAGGTGGATTCCGTCCATCGGCCGCCCCCCGTGTTGATCGAACGATTTCCGGTTCGCCGCGCGCGAGGAAAGAAGAGCGAAATTGCCGCGGCGTCGCGAAGGGAAAAGCGTGGGATTATTGCACATATCGGACGGCAAAGCGATAATTCGTCTTTCGTGCACCGCTGATGCCGGGCTTCACGATCACGCCATCGCGCCTCCGCCACGTGCCGCGCGCCGCACCCGCACGAGCGCGGCTGTCGAAGTGCACGCCACGGTGAATTCGCCTTCGATTCCGATCCTCCCATGACCACGACCCCGGCAGCCGCACCGACCGCTCACGAACTTGCCAACGCCATTCGCGCCCTCGCGATGGATGCAGTCGAGGCCGCCAATTCGGGCCACCCCGGAATGCCGATGGGCATGGCCGACATTGCCGTGGCGCTGTGGAAGCGCCACCTGAAGCACAACCCGGCCGATCCGCACTGGGCCAATCGCGATCGCTTCGTGCTGTCGAACGGCCACGGCTCGATGCTGCAGTACGCGCTGCTCCACCTGACCGGCTACGACCTCGCAATCGACGAACTGCGCCGCTTCCGGCAACTCGATTCGAAGACGCCCGGGCACCCGGAAGTGGGCCGCACACCCGGCGTCGAGACGACCACCGGACCGCTCGGCCAAGGCTTCGCCAACGCGGTCGGCATGGCCCTCGCCGAGGCGCTGCTGGCGCGTGAGTTCAACACCCCTGGCCACACCATCGTCGATCACCGGACGTACGTCTTCATGGGCGACGGCTGCCTCATGGAAGGCATCTCGCACGAGGCCGCCTCGCTCGCCGGTACGCTCAAGCTCGGCAAGCTCGTCGCGTTCTACGACGACAACGGGATCTCGATCGACGGCCACGTGCAAGGCTGGTTCACCGACGACACGCCCAAGCGCTTCGAGGCCTACGGCTGGCACGTGGTCCGCGGCGTGAACGGCCACGACGCCGACGCCGTCGATGCCGCGATCGTCGCTGCGCAGGCGGTCACCGACCGTCCGTCTCTGCTGTGCTGCAAGACGACGATCGGTGAGGGCGCCCCCACCAAGGCGGGTACGGCGGCCGCGCACGGGTCCCCGCTCGGCGCGAAGGAGATCGCCGGTGCGCGCGCCGCGCTGCACTGGCCCTGGCCACCGTTCGAGATCCCGGCGGCGATCTATGCCGCCTGGGACGCACGCCCGGCCGGCGCGGCAAGCGAGGCAGCGTGGTGCACGGCATTCGACGCCTACCGCGCCGCCTTCCCCGAGCGCGCGGCGGAGTTCCTGCGGCGCATGGCGGGCGACCTGCCGGCAGGATTCGCCGCCGCCGCACAGGCCTTCGTCGCCGCGCAAGCGGCCAAGGGCGCCACGGTGGCCACCCGCAAGGCATCGCAGGAGGCGATCGAGGGCTACGCGCCGCACCTCCCCGAACTCATCGGCGGTGCAGCCGACCTCACCGGCTCGGTCTTCACCAACTGGTCCGGCAGCAAGGTGATCGGCGCCGACCACGCCGGCAACTACGTCAATTTCGGGGTGCGTGAATTCGCGATGAGCGCGATCGGCAACGGACTCGCGCTGCACGGCGGCTTCATCCCGTACGTCGGGACCTTCCTCACCTTCTCCGATTACGCGCGCAACGCGGTGCGCCTCGCCGCGCTGATGAAGCTGCGCACGCTCTTCGTGTACACGCACGACTCGATCGGCGTCGGCGAGGACGGCCCCACCCACCAGCCGGTCGAGCACGTCGCGAGCCTGCGGCTCATTCCCGGCATGGATGTGTGGCGCCCTTGCGATACCGTCGAATCGGCGGTGGCCTGGGCGCAAGCGATCGAACGCCGCCACGGCCCGTCGTGCCTCGTGTTCACGCGGCAAAACTGTGCCTTCGTGCCGCGCTCCGCCGACACCGTCGCCGCGATTGCGCGCGGCGGCTACGTCGTCGCCGACTTTGCCGGCGCCGGCAAGCGCGCCCTGATCATCGCCACGGGTTCCGAGGTGGGCCTCGCGCTCGCTGCGCGCGACGCGCTCGCCAAGGAGGACATCGCGGTTCGCGTCGTGTCCATGCCGTGCACCAGCGTCTTCGACCGCCAGGATGCCGCGTACCGCGCGAGCGTGCTGCCGGCCGGCGTACCCCGCGTCGCGGTGGAAGCGGGCGTCAGCGCCTTCTGGCACCGCTACGTGGGATCGATCGACGATGCGCACGGCGCGGTGGTCGGCATCGACAGCTTCGGTGAATCGGCACCCGCCGGCGTGCTCTTCGAGCATTTCGGCTTCACCGTGAACCACGTGGCGGCGGCCGTCCGCGGCGTCGTCGCCTGACGCACGGAGCGCTTCGCGCGACGTCGCCATGACCGCCCGCATCCGCCTCGCGACGCCGCACGATGCCTCGGCCATCGCCCAGGTGCGCGTCCTCGCGTGGCGCGCGACGTACCGCGGCATGATTCCCGCGACGTACCTCGATGCAATGAAGGTCGAGGACAGCGCCGCGCAATGGGAGCGCATCCTCGGCGCGTCGCCCAACAGCAGCAACACCTTCGTCGCCGAGGACGCGGGGCTCGTCGTCGGCTTCGCCTCCGGCCTCATGCTCCCCGCACCCAAGCTCGGCTTCGATGCGGAGCTGTCGGCCGTGTACCTCGACCGCGAGCAGCAGCGCCAGGGGATCGGCCGGCGGCTCGTCGCCCGCGTGGCGGCGGCGCAGCAGGCGCACGGCGCCACCGGGCTCCTCACCTGGGTCATCGCCGCCAACAAGGGCGCGCGCGCCTTCTACGAACGGCTCGGTGCGGAACTCGTCATCGAGCAGCCCTTCCAATGGGATGGCATGGACCTCGTCGAGGCTGGCTACGGCTGGCGCGACCTCGCGGCGCTCGCCGCGCTTGGCGACCCCTCCCACTTGCACTGAATCATCATCGTCAACCGGAGACAGACATCATGACCGTCAAAGTCGCGATCAACGGATACGGGCGCATCGGCCGCAACATCCTGCGCGCCCACTACGAGGACGGCAAGAAGCACGATCTGCGGATCGTGGCGATCAACGACCTCGGCAGCCCCGAGACCAACGCGCACCTGACCCGCCACGACACCGCCCACGGCAAATTCCCCGGCAAGGTCACCGTCGAGGGTGACGCGATGGTCGTCGACGGCGATCGCATCAAGGTCTTCGCGAACCGCGATCCGGCGCAGCTCCCCTGGGGTGAGCTCGGCGTCGACGTCGTCCTCGAATGCACCGGCCTCTTCGCGAGCAAGGAGAAGGCCGGGGCGCACCTGGCCGGCGGCGCGAAGAAGGTGATCATCTCGGCGCCCGGCGGCAAGGACGTCGATGCGACGATCGTCTACGGCGTCAACCATCAGACACTCAAGGCGTCGCACACGGTGATCTCGAATGCGTCGTGCACGACCAACTGCCTGGTGCCGCTCGTCAAGCCGCTGCACGACAAGATCGGCATCGTCAGCGGCCTCATGACGACGGTGCACGCCTACACCAACGACCAGGTGCTCACCGACGTCTATCATGAGGATCTGCGCCGGGCGCGCTCGGCCACCATGAGCATGATCCCAACCAAGACCGGCGCCGCCGCGGCGATCGGCCTCGTCATGCCGGAGTTGAAGGGCAAGCTCGACGGCTTCGCGATCCGCGTTCCCACGATCAACGTGTCGATCGTCGACCTGTCGTTCATCGCCGCCCGCGACACCACGGTGGACGAGGTCAATGCGATCATGAAGGCGGCGGCCACCTCGGGCCCGCTGGCCGGGCTGCTCAACTACAACACGGCGCCGCTGGTATCGATCGATTTCAACCACGACCCGGCCTCCTCCACCTTCGACGCCACGCTCACCAAGGTCGAGGGCCGCCTCGTCAAGGTCGCGAGCTGGTACGACAACGAGTGGGGCTTCTGCAACCGGATGCTGGATGCCACGATGGCGTTGATGGCGGCGAAGTAGCGCAGCGTCCATCGGCAACGAGCGTGCAGGAGCCCACCATGCAATTCAAGCGACTGGCGGACGTCGACGTGCGCGGCAAGCGGGTGTTCATCCGTGCCGACCTCAACGTGCCGCAGGATGCCGCCGGTAACGTCACCGACGACACGCGCATCCGCGCCTCGTTGCCGGCAATCCGCGATGCGCTCTCCCGCGGCGCCGCGGTGATGCTGACCTCGCACCTCGGGCGCCCGACCGAAGGCAAGCTCACGCCGACGGATTCGCTCGCGCCGATCGCTGCGCACCTGTCGGCGCTCCTCGGCAAGCCGGTCACGCTCGTGCAGGACTGGGTCGACGGGGGTGCGTGGCTCGCTGCGTTGAAGCCTGGCGAGGTGGTGCTCCTCGAGAACTGCCGCGTCAACGTCGGGGAGAAGAAGGACAGCGACGAGCTCGCCCGCAAGATGGCGAGGCTGTGCGACGTCTACGTCAACGACGCCTTCGGCACCGCGCATCGCGCCGAGGCCACGACGCACGGCATCGCGAAGTACGCGCCCGTCGCCTGCGCGGGTCCGCTCATGGCCGCCGAGCTCGATGCGCTCGGCCGGGCGCTCGCCGACCCCGCGCGCCCGCTGGTCGCGATCGTCGCCGGATCGAAGGTCTCGACCAAGCTCACCGTCCTGCGCTCGCTCCTCGCCAAGGTCGACACGCTGCTCGTCGGCGGCGGCATCGCCAACACCTTCATCCTCGCCGCCGGCGGCAAGATCGGCAGCTCGCTCGCCGAGGTCGAGCTCGTCGGCGAGGCCAAGGCGATCCTCGCCGACTTTCCCGGCAAGGTGCCGCTGCCGATCGATGCGGTCACGGCGAAGGAATTCAAGGCAACCGCGCAGCCGACTCTCAAGGCCATCGAGAACATCGAGCCCGACGATCTCATCCTCGACCTTGGCCCGACGTCCGTTGCCGCGGTGCGCATGATCCTCGCCAAGGCGGGGACCATCGTCTGGAACGGCCCGGTCGGGGTGTTCGAGTTCGACGCCTTCGCCGCCGGCACCAAGGCAGTCGGCGAGGCGATCGCGACCAGCCCCGCCTTCTCGATCGCCGGTGGCGGCGATACGCTCGCGGCCATCGCCAAGTTCGGGCTCGCCGAGCGGATCGGCTACATCTCGACCGGCGGCGGCGCGTTTCTCGAATTCCTCGAGGGCAAGACGCTGCCGGCGGTGGCGATCCTCGCGACGCGCGCATAGTCGGCGCGGCCGCAGCGCATGCGGCGCACATACGCGGCCGTTTCCCGTAACATCGCCGCCCTGCCGTCACATCGGCAAACGCAAGGGATCACCCCAGTGATACGCGCCACCAAGATCGTAGCGACCCTCGGCCCCGCCTGCGCCTCGCCGGCGATCATGTCGCGCATGCTCGCCGCCGGAGTGGACGTCGTGCGCCTCAACTTCTCGCACGGCGCCGCCGCCGATCACGTCGAGCGGGCGCACATCGTGCGCGAGTGCGCGCACAAGCTCGGGCGCGAGGTCGCCATCATGGCGGATCTGCAAGGGCCGAAGATCCGCGTCGGCACGTTCCCCCGCGGCCACGTCGAGCTCGTCGTCGGCCAGAGCTTCATCCTCGACGCTGAAGCGGAGGCCGGCGCGGATACGCACGCGAGCCTCGATTACAAGGAGTTGCCGCGCGACGTGGGTCCCGGTGCGTTGCTGCTGCTCAACGACGGCCTCATCCGTCTGGCTGTCGAGGCCGTGGACGGGCCGCGCATCCACACCAAGGTGGTGATGGGCGGGCGACTGTCGAACAACAAGGGGATCAACCGGATGGGCGGCGGCCTCACCGCACCCGCGCTCACCGCCAAGGACATGGACGACGTGAAGACGGCGGCGCAGATCGACGCCGACTATCTTGCCGTGTCGTTCCCCAAGAACAAGGAAGACATGTACATGGCGCGCCAGCTCATGCGCGCCGCCGGCGGGCACGCGCTGCTCATCGCCAAGATCGAGCGTGCGGAGGCGATTACGTACCTGGAAGAGATCGTCGATTCATCCGACGGCATCATGGTGGCGCGCGGCGACCTCGCCGTCGAGGTCGGCAACGCCGCGGTGCCCGGCCTGCAGAAGCGCATGATCAAGCTCGCCCGCGAGCGCAACAAGCTCACCATCACCGCCACGCAGATGATGGAGTCGATGATCCACGCGCCGGTCCCCACGCGCGCCGAGGTATCGGACGTGGCGAACGCGGTGCTCGACGGTACCGATGCGGTGATGCTGTCCGCCGAGACCGCGGCGGGCAAGCACCCCGTCGAAACGGTCGAGAACATGGCGCAGATCTGCACCGAAGCGGAGAAATCCGCCGCGGTGGAGCTCGATCGCGATTTCCTCGACAGCACCTTCACCCGCGTCGACCAGTCGATCGCGATGGCAACGCTGTTCACCGCCTTCCACCTCAAGGCCAAGGCAATCGCCTCGCTCACCGATTCGGGGGCGACCGCGCTATGGATGTCGCGCCATCACGGCGGTGCCCCGATCTTCGCGCTGACCCCGAAGGTGGAGTCGCAGCGCAAGATGGCGTTGTATCGCAACGTGCACCCGCTCTACCTCGAGCAGAGCCCGGATCGTGACGCGGTGCTCCTCGCTGCCGAGGCGCTGCTGGTCGCCAAGGGCGAGGTCAAGACCGGCGACTCGATCGTGCTCACCATCGGCGAGCCGATGGGCAAGCCCGGCGGCACCAACACCATGAAAATCGTCAGGGTCGGTGAACACCGAGCCTGACGATCTCGGCGTGCGCTGACGTGAGCGGAAGCGAACGTCAAGCGAGCAAGGCGAGCGGCGCACGCTCAAATCGTGCTGGCAGGAGTCCGGCGTGTACCGCGCACGAATTCCGCGCGCGCCTCAG
>JADZAQ010000081.1 GCA_020852555.1 Burkholderiales bacterium | reverse complement strand
GGGCAACAACGCACAAGGCTTCCCATGCGCATCGAAGTGAAGGTCCCACAGCTCCCCGAGTCCGTCTCCGAGGCGACGCTCGTGAGCTGGCACAAGAAGGCCGGTGACGCCGTCGCGCGCGACGAGAATCTGATCGACGTCGAAACCGACAAGGTCGTTCTCGAATTGCCGGCCCCAGCCGATGGCGCGCTCGTCGAGATCGTGAAAGCGGACGGCGCCACCGTGGTCGGCGGCGAGGTCATCGCGATCCTCGACACCGAAGCCCGCGCGGCACCGCCGGCACCGACCGATGCAGCGGCCGGGACGCCGGCTGCGGCGTCCACGAGCGCCGGGGCGGCGCCCGCGCCGGGTGCGACCACCAAGACGCCCGCGCCGGGTGCATCTCCGAAGGCGGCGGCGCCGAGCATCGCCGCACCGGCCGCGGCGCCGCGCGCTGCGGGGGGCGTGGCGGCACCGATCGGCAGCGCGCTGCCCGCCGCGCGCAAGATCCTCGCCGAGGCGGGCGCCGATCCCGCGACGGTTGCCGGCAGCGGACGCGGCGGTCGCGTCACCAAGGGCGATGCGCTTGCCGCCGTTGAGGCCCGGGGCGTGCCTCCCGCGTTCCCCACGGTTCCGGCCGCGCCGACCCCGGCAGCGCCGATGGTGGCGGTGGCGCAGGGTGCGCGTCCCGAGCAGCGGGTGCCGATGTCGCGGTTGCGCGCGCGGGTCGCCGAGCGGCTCGTGCAATCGCAGTCGACGGCCGCGATCCTCACCACGTTCAACGAAGTCAACATGCAGGCGGTGATCGACCTGCGCAATCGCCACAAGGATCGCTTCGAGAAGGAGCACGGCGTCAAGCTCGGTTTTATGAGCTTTTTCGTGAAGGCGGTGGTGCATGCGCTGCGCAAGTTCCCGCTCGTCAATGCGTCGATCGACGGCAACGACATCGTCTACCACGGCTATTACGACGTCGGCATCGCGGTCGGGGGCCCCCGCGGCCTCGTGGTGCCGATCCTGCGCGACGCGGACCAGATGTCGATCGCCGACATCGAGCGTCAGATCGCCGACTACGGTGCGCGGGCGCAGAACGGCAAGCTCACGGTCGAGGAGCTGACCGGCGGCACCTACACGATCAGCAACGGCGGGGTGTTCGGCTCGCTGCTGTCGACGCCGATCATCAATCCGCCGCAGTCGGCGATCCTCGGCGTGCACGCGACCAAGGACCGGCCGGTGGTCGAGAACGGGCAGATCGTGGTCCGCCCGATGAACTACCTCGCGCAATCGTACGATCACCGCATCATCGACGGCCGCGAGGCGGTGCTCTCGCTCGTCGCGATCAAGGACGCGCTGGAGGATCCGGCGCGATTGCTTCTCGATCTGTAAGGTCGAAGCTCCACAAAGAGGCGCCGAGACGCCGAGCAAGACAGATTTCCTCCGTGTCTCTGCGTCTCTTTGTGACAGCACTGCAACGACATTCCACAAAGAGACGCCGAGAAGACATTGGTTCGGCGTCTCCTTGTGAAGGGAACCCAACGATATGGCTGAACAGTTCGACGTCATCGTGATCGGTGCCGGCCCCGGCGGTTACGAGGGCGCGATCCGTGCCGCGCAGCTCGGATTCAAGGTCGCGTGCATCGACGACGCCTCGCGGCCTGACGGCAAGCCCGCCCCCGGCGGCACTTGCACCAACGTCGGCTGCATCCCGTCGAAGGCGCTCCTGCAGTCATCCGAGAACTTCGAGCAGATCGGCCATGCCTTCGCCGAGCACGGGATCGGCGTCGAGCGCGCGACGATGGACGTGGGCCGCATGCTCGCGCGCAAGGCGAAGATCGTCGCGCAAAGCAACGACGGGATCCTCTACCTCTTCAAGAAGAACAAGATCACGTTCTTCCACGGCGTGGGCTCGTTCGTCGGCAAGACGGGTGACGCCTGGCGGGTGGCGGTCGCGGGCAAGAATCCCGCCGAGCTCCAAGCCACGCACGTCATCGTCGCCACCGGCTCGAAGCCGCGGCCGTTGCCGAACGTCGCCATCGACAACGTGCGCGTGCTCGACAACGAAGGCGCGCTGGCGATTCCGGCGGCGCCGAAGCGCCTCGGCGTGGTCGGCGCCGGTGTCATCGGTCTCGAGATGGGCAGCGTGTGGCGACGTTTGGGCGCCGAGGTGACGATCCTCGAAGCGCTGCCGTCGCTCTTGCCGGCAGTCGACACGACGATCGCCCGGGAAGCGCAGAAGCTCTTCGCGAGGCAGGGTCTCGCGATCCACACCGGGGTGACCATCGGGGCGATCGACGTCGGCGCCGACGCCGTCACGATGAACTACACCGACGCCGCCGGTCAGGCGATCGCGGTGAGCGTCGATCAGCTGGTGGTGGCGATCGGCCGCGTGCCGTTCACCGCCGGGCTCGGCGGCGACACGGTCGGCCTCGCCCGCGACGAGCGCGGCTTCATCACGGTCGACGGCGCGTGTCGCACCAACCTGCCCAACGTTTGGGCGGTGGGCGATGTCGTGCGCGGGCCGATGCTTGCCCACAAGGCGAGCGAGGAAGGCGTGGCCGTGGCCGAGCGCATCGCCGGGCAGGCGCCGCACGTGGACTTCAACACGATCCCCTGGGTCATCTATACGTCCCCGGAGATCGCCTGGGTCGGCAGGACCGAGCAGCAACTCAAGGCCGACGGCGTCGACTTCCGCGCCGGGCAGTTTCCGTTCACCGCCAACGGCCGGGCCCGGGCGATGGGCGATACGCGCGGGCTCGTCAAGGTGCTGGCCGACCGGGCGACCGACGCGATCCTCGGCGTGCACGTCATCGGCCCGCTCGCCTCGGAGCTCATCAGCGAGGGCGTGGTGGCGATGGAATTCGGCGCCGCGAGCGAGGACATCGCCCGCATCACGCACGCCCACCCGACGCTCTCGGAGGCGGTCCGCGAGGCCGCGCTCGCAGTAGACGGCCGCACGCTGAATCTCTAGGATGCAGGCCATGGGTCCGCTCGGCATCGCGGCGGCGGATCCGGCGGCAGGCCGGGCCAGGGACGAGAACAGCGAAGGGGAATCGTGACGGAGGAGGCCGCCGAGGCACAGCACCCGGGGGGTGCGCTCGCCGACACGCTGGCACCGCGCCTGGGCGAGCGCGGTGGCGTCTTCGACCCGCCGCAACTCGCCGCGCTGCGGCGCCTGCAGGTGCTGGCCGACGAGCTCGCCGTCTTCCGCACCGCTCGCCAGTCGACGTTGAAGCGCCTCCTGGCGCCGCCGGCGGTGCCGCGTGGCGTCTACCTCTGGGGTGGGGTCGGGCGCGGCAAGAGCTTCCTCATGGACGGCTTCTGTGCCGTGGTGCCGATCCGCCGCAAGATACGCGTGCATTTCCACGCCTTCATGCGCGGCGTGCACGAAGAGCTCAAGACCCTCGCGCACGAGGTGGACCCCCTGGCGACCGTGGCGGCGCGCATCGCCAAGCGCTACCGGCTCGTCTGCTTCGACGAGTTCCACGTCTCCGACATCGCCGACGCGATGATCCTCGGCCGCCTGCTGCGCGCACTGTTTGCCGCCGGCGTGGTGTTCGTCATGACGTCGAACTATCCACCCGAGAAGCTGTACCCGGATGGCCTCAAGCGCGAGAATTTCCTGCCGACGATCGCGCTCCTGCGCGAATGGCTCGACGTGGTCGAGGTGGACGGCGGCGTCGATTACCGGTTGCGCATGCTGGAGCGGGTCGAGACCTTCCTGGTTCCCGCCGGCCCATCCGCCGATGCGCGCATGCGCGCCGCCTTCGAGGCGATGCGCACCGTCGCCGACGAGCCGCGCGAGATCACGGTCGACGGGCGTCCGCTGGTCGCACGCCGGCGTGCGGGCGGCGCCATCTGGTTCGACTTCGCAACGCTGTGCGACGGGCCGCGCTCGCAGCGCGACTACCTCGAGCTCGCCCAGCACTACGCCGTGCTCTTTCTCTCCGGCATTCCGGTGATGACGGCCGCCGACGGCGACCGCGCGCGGCGCTTCACCTGGCTCGTCGACATTCTCTACGACCACCACGTCAAGCTCGTCGCCTCGGCGGCGGCGCCGGCGGAAGCGCTCTACGTCGCCGGCCGCAACGCGCAGGAGTTTCCGCGCACGGTGAGCCGCCTCGTCGAGATGCGCACGCGCGACTACATGGCGCAACCCCACATCACCGACGGCACGCTGCAGGTCGCGGCGGTGCCGGCATGACATCACCGTCAACACCCGCTTCGAGGAGGAAACCATGACCACGTTCAAGGCGTATCGCACGTTCGAGGAGAACGGCGCCGTGTCGAGCCGTTTCGTCACGCTGTCGCTCGACGAGCTCGACCACGGCGAGGTGATCGTGCGCACCAAGTACTCGACGATCAACTACAAGGATGCCCTCTCGCACGACGGCACCGGGAAGATCATGCGCAAGTTCCCGTGCGTCGCCGGCATCGACATGGCCGGTACCGTGGAGGCGTCGTCGGATCCGCGCTGGAAGAAGGGCGACAAGGTGATCGTGCACGGCTACGACCTCGGCGTGGCGCACGACGGCGGCTACGCCGAGTACGTGCGCGTTCCGGCCGACTGGGTCGTGCGCCGGCCCGAGAGCATGACCGCGTTCGACGCGATGACGATGGGCACCGCGGGTTACACCGCGGCGCTGGCCATCGAGCTCATGCAGCACAACGGCCTCGTGCCGGCCAACGGTCCGGTCGCCGTGACGGGTGCCACCGGCGGGGTCGGCTCGGTCGCCGTGGAGGTGCTCGCCAAGCTGGGCTACCACGTGGTCGCGATCACCGGCAAGGCGGAGGAGGCGGATTACCTGAAGGGGATCGGCGCCAGCGAAGTGCTGCGGCGGCAATCGCTCGACCTGACGAAGATCCGCCCGCTCGACAAGGCCACCTACGCGGGCGCCATCGACAACCTGGGCGGCGAGATCCTGGCCTGGCTCCTCTCGGTGCAGAAGGTCGGCGGGACCGTCGCGTCGGTGGGTCTCGCCGCCGGCTTCAAGCTCAACACGACGGTGATGCCGTTCATTCTCCGCGGCGTGCATCTCCTGGGCGTCGACAGCAGCGCGACGCCGATGGCGCTGCGGCAGAAGATCTGGAACAAGCTCGCCGTCGAGTGGCGGCCCGATCGCGTCCACGACCAGGTACGCACGATCGACTTCGACGAGCTGCCGACGCACTTCGACGCCTATCTCAAGGGCCTGGTGCGCGGACGCACCGTGGTGCGCATCGGCGCCGATGCGCACGG
>JADZAQ010000080.1 GCA_020852555.1 Burkholderiales bacterium | reverse complement strand
TGCCCGCGGCCGTGCGAGAGGTTGCAGATCGCCTCTACCGCCATGTCATGCCGCGCGATCCGGTGCCGGCCCTGCCGCCGAGCGCCTGGGGTCGATTCGATCATTTCGGCCGTGAGTACTGTCATACGAGCGAAGGCTGGGAGCCGTCGGCCACGCCCGTCAGGCAGCTGAAAAGTGCGACAGACATCCCGCGCGCGCTGCTTGCCGCGTTTGGGACCGAAAAGCGCCGCGCGCACGATCGCTACACCATCGACGCACACGGCCCGCACCAGTATCTGGCGGCACTGCGTCCCGCGGGACGCGTGACCGAGCTCGGCGACTGATGCGCACGGCGCTCGCCTAGACGGACAGCACGCCCGGCCAGTGGCGCATCCATTGACGCCGCCTGGCGAGCGTCTGCCACTCCGGGTCGTTGGGATCGATGCGCATCGAGCCGGCAGTCAGGCCGTCGACACGCGCTTCAAGCGCGGCCGCGAGCGACGGGTCCTCCACGATGAGCATCAGCTCGCTCTCCCAGTAGCCGGCCGTGATGTCCAGGTTGGCGCTGCCCACCGCGCAGACGCGACCATCCACACACATCATCTTCGCGTGCACATGGGAACTCACGGTGCGGATCTCCGGCGCCCATGAGGGGCGTCGCGCAACCCGAAACAGGTAGCCCTCGCCGCCCGCCGCAATCAGTGCGTCCATGCGCGAGTGCACGAACGATGTCGCGGCGGTTCGCGCCGTCGACCAGGGTCCGCCGAACGGCACGCCATCGTGGGTCGGCGTCAGGTTGCCAAACAAGGTGCGCACTCGCACGCCGCGGCGCAACGCGCGCAGCAGCGCATGCTGGATCTCGAGGATCAGCGGGAAGCCGTTGACGACATCGACGCGCGACATCGCCGTATCGATCAGCGCGACGTAGGCCTCGAGCGTGTATGCGTCCTGCAAGCCCCGATGGATCACGACGCGCACCGGCGTAGGTCCCGCTGCCGCGACCTCGTCGATGTTGAAGGATTCGCCGCCAGCTTCTCTCCAGGCATCGTGAAACGAGCGCTCGAGTACGCCGACCGCCGGGCCTTCGACGCGCGCGCCACCGTCGAGCCACGGCACTTCGCGCCACATCGAGTCCGGCGAGAGCGCGACTTCGTCGAATCCAGTGTAGTACTCGTGCGAGAGGTTGCGGCCGCCGAGAAGCGCGATCCGGTTGTCGACCACAACGAGTTTGCGGTGATCCCGTCGCTTCAGGTCCTCCACCGACGGCACGCCGGTGATCGGCCGCGCAACACGCAACTCGACGCCGGGCTGCGAGCCGAGGCGCTCGAGCAGCGGATTGCGCGCGCCGAGCGAGCCGTACAGGCCGTGCAGCGAATCGATCAGTACGCGCACCGTCACGCCGCGCGCGGCAGCGCCCACGAGCGCCGCTTCCACCAGGCGCCCGATGTCGTCGTCGGCAACCATGTAGGACTGCAGGTGTACGCGCCGAGTGCTCGCCGCCACGGCATCGAGCAGCCAGCCACGCGCGGTCATGTTGTCGAGCTCGAGCTCAACGCGATTGCCCGCAATGGCCGGCGCGCCGGTCGTGGCGGCAAGCCGGTGCGCGAGCGGTACGCCTCCAGCGAACCCGGGCGCTGCGGGCAGCGCAGCCGCGGCCAGCTCGTACGCACGCAGCGCTGCGAAGCCGGCCGTGGCGGGCCGGTGCTCGCCGCGATAGACGATTGCCACGACCGGATAGCCTACCCCGTGCATACGCGCCGCCGCGCGCGCAAGGCGCACCGCATCGGCCTCCTTCGGTACGTCGAGTGCCGCGCCTTCGTCGAGGACAAGGCCGACGTCAATGACGCGCGGGGCGAGCCCGTTGGTTTGCAGGCGGGCCCGCAGCGCGCGGCAGCTGCGAGTGGCACGCACTCTCGCGGCCAGTACCTCGTGGCCGCTGCCGAGCGCGCGCACTGCGGCAAGCCCGCGCTCGGACAATTCCGCGTCGAACAGTACGAGCGCGTTTGTCCCCGGACGCACGATGTGGATCATCTGGCGGATCGCGAGCAGTGGATCGGCCGCGACAGGGCCCGCAACGCGAAAGGCGCCGTAGGCCTCAGCGCGACAAGCGGCCGGAAGCTCCGCCTCGCCATCGTGCGTATCGAGCACTGCCACGACGCCACTTTCCGCGACGAGAGCGATCTGCTGGTCCGGAATCGGCGTGCGGCGGCCGACGCCGGCCGCGTACTCGAAGCGTGCACGCAAGGGGCCGCCATCATCGAGCAGGTCCGGCGCGTCGAAGTCACGCTCGAGCAGCGACCCCGGGGCCGGCGACGGCGGCAGGATCAGGGTCGGCACGGGCCACCGCTTGTCCAGCAGCCAGGTTGCCGGAAACCGCGCGAGCACCAGCAGGTCGGCGCCGCCGCGGCGCAGGTTCGCATGAAGCCACTCGCGTATCGGCACATCGTGCGTATCGGCGAGCTCTATCGTGGCGCGGACGCCCGCGACGCTTACGGCAGCATCGAAATCGTCAGGCCGCAGCCCCGGGGCGCGCAGCACGGTGACCTCCAGCTCGGCACTGCCGTGATCGCGCAGGAACACGGCCAGTGCCGCACTCGCGCCGCGGCCCGTTCCGAGGCAGATCAGCCGGGTGGGAGGTTCGGCGCGCCGCGCAGCGCCATCGGGCAGTGCCCACAGAACCGCAAGCGAATGGCGCCTGCGCAGCTCCGCGACGACCGACAGCGAGCCGAGTGGCAGGCTGTCCGCGACGAGCAGGTCGGCCTGCACGAGCGCGGCGACCTCGACGAGACCTTTCCCGTTGAGGTCGGGAACGAGGCGAACCTCGGAGTTTGCGGCGCCCTGCGTGGCCAGCGCGCGCAGTGCGTCGAATTCCTCGCTGCGCTCCAGCCATTGCTCGCCAGGGGGCCAGTGCACGAGCACGACCAGGCGCTCCGCAGCGGGCGCCATGGCGCGTACAGCCGCAAGTGCCGCGCGTGCGCCGTCCCCGAGCGTGCTCACGAGCACAACGCGCCGGTAGTTCACGGGCTCTGTCTCCGGTCGGCGATCGCGGCCCGCATCATTGCACGACCCGATTCGTCAATCATCCAGGCCTCGACGGAGGCGATCGCGCCATCGTCGCCGATGCCGTAGAGGTTGAAGCCAGCGCGGATCGCGGCGCGCGGATCCTCGAGCGCGCCTCCACTCGCGCTGATCGCATCGAGCGCGCCGGTTGCGGTGGGCAGCGTGCGCCGCTCGCGTGCGTGGATATGCCCGTAGAGCACGAGTCCGCGCGCGAGACCCGCGACACTGCGACGGAACGCGGCTTCGTCGGTGAGTCCGTCGCGCAGACGCAAGAGACGAGGACGATGGTCGACGGGCGGATGGTGAATGAGAAGTACGGGCGTGCGCCGCGCAACCTCCGGGTGCGCGAGCACCGCCTGCAGCGCCGCAAGCTGCTCGCCGCCGAGAAAGCCCGCTGAGACGAACGGCGGCCGCGGCACCGCGCTCGCCAGCGCGATCAGCGCCGCGGGCCCCCGCAGTTTCACGCAGGGGTAGCGGCCGGCCTGGAGATTGCGCGCGAGCTCCGGCAGGTCGCTGCGCAGGAACGGATGGAAGTGCCGAACGAAGTCGCGTTCGCGCAGGATCGCCGGCAGGTAGATGTCGTGGTTTCCCGGCACCACCGTCACCTCGGTCGTGCGCGCGATATCCTCGAGCAGCGCTCGGGCCGCCCGGTACTCACGCTCGAGCGAGAGATTCGTTATGTCGCCGGTGACGACGATCTGGTCGGCGCGCGCGGCGGCTTGCGCCAGCACCGTCAGCAGGAACTCGCGCCGATAGACGCGGCTCCTGCGCATGACGAGATGCGCATGACCGGTGATCCGCTTGTTGAAGAGAATGCGCCGCCACTCGACGCCGGCGGGCGAGAGCACGTGCAAATCCGACACATGGGCGATGCGGAGCACACCCGCTACGCGCTGGGCGCCGATCCTGGCCGGTCGCGAAGCATCGGTTGTACGGGCGGGCTCATGCGCGGATCATATTGCAGTGGAAAAGACATCGGGACAACACATCGCGCGCGCCGCCGGCATGCCGGCCGGCGCGACGGTGCGACGATGACCGCGAACCTGGCAGGTCTCATCCGAGACAACGACGGGCACCTGTCCACCGGGTTCCCGGGCACCCGTACATTCTGTTCGCGCTCTCCGACCTCGGGCGTGTCAATGACGCATTCGACTTGGTGTGGCAGCGCCGACCACACTCTTGGCTTTGCATCCTGGAACCTCGAAGGCGACACGTTCACCTTGCGTGTCGAGTTCCCGGTAACCACCGTCCGTGTCGGCCGCACTGTCGCCGGCCCCAAGACCCGCCTCAACGGTGCCACGGAAGCCGACTTACCGCCGCCGCCCACCCCAGCCCGGAAAGGACGACATGCCACGCCCACGTAGAGCTCTCCTCACCGGGGCCACCGGAAACTGGGGGACGGCGACGCTGCGCGAGTTCCGCGACCATCCCGATGTCACGGTGCGTGCGTTCGCTCTAGATACGTCGGCGGATCGGGCTGCGCTCGCCGAGTTCGCCGATCTCCCCAATCTCGAAGTCGTCTACGGCGACTTGACGCGCTACGACGATGTGGCGCGGGCCGTTGCCGACGTCGATGTCATCCTCCACGTCGCCGCCGTCGTCTCACCGCTCGCCGATGAACGCCCTGCGCTCGCACGCCGCGTCAACATTGGAAGCGTCCAGAACATCATCCGCGCGGTCATGGCGCTGCCCGACCCTGCCGCCGTCGATGTCATCGGCGTCGGATCGGTCGCCGAGACGGGGGATCGACAGTCTCCTGTGCACTGGGGGCGTGTCGGCGATCCGCTGAGGGTGTCGGAGTTCGACGAGTACGGGCAGTCGAAGGTCATTGCCGAGAAGCTGCTCATCGAGTCGGGGATCCCGCGGTGGGCGTGGCTGCGTCAGACCGGCATCTTCCACCCGAAGATGCTCGAGATACGCGACCCCATCATGACCCATTCTCCCTTCACGGCGGTGATGGAGTGGGTGTCGGCGGAGGATTCCGCTCGCCTTCTCGCGCGTATCGCCGAGGGCGGTTTGCCCGAGGAGTTCTGGGGGGGCGTCTACAACATCGGCGGCGGCGATGGTTGGCGGCTCACCAACTGGCAGTTGCAGGAGGCGATCAGCGGCGCCACCGGCGTCGAGGACGTGCGCACCTGGTATGACCGTAACTGGTTCGCGACGCAGAACTTCCATGGCCACTGGTACACCGATAGCGACGACCTGGCGCGGCTGGTGCCGTTCCGAAAGGACGACTTCGGCGATGCGCTCACCCGGGCCGTTGCGACACTGCCCGCCGCCGCCCGCAACGCCGGCAAGGTGCCGCCGTGGATCATCAAGAACTTCGTCATGAAGCCGCTCACGAAGAAGCCGCGCGGAACGATGCACGCGATCGCGAACGGGGATGTCGACAAGATCCGCGCATACTTCGGCTCGCTCGAAAAGTGGAAGGCGATCGGCGACTGGTCTACCTTCGTGCCTCCGTCGCCATCGCGTACGCCGTCATACCTCGAGCACGGCTACGATGAAACCACTCCCCGAGAAACCTGGGATGCTGACGTCTACCGTGGCGTCGCGGACTTCCGCGGCGGCCAGCTCGTCACCGATGCCGTCGGCGTCGGTGACTACGCGACGCCTCTCGTCTGGCGATGCGCGGACGGACACCTCTTCGCGGGCAGCGGCCGCCTGATTCTCACGGCGGGGCACTGGTGCCCCGAGTGCGTGCGGGAGGCGGCGCAGTATGAAACGCAGGCGGAGCGTAACCCATTCCTGAAACAGCTGTATGGCGGCACACGCGCCGCCGTCTGAAGCGAGAGCGAGGGGAAGGGATCGTGAAGGTCCTGATGATCGGCGAAGCCGGGCTGCTTGGAAGCGCGGCGGCCAGGGAGATGCTCGACCATGGCCATGAGGTGCACACGCTTGCGCTGCCGCCACTCCCGCCCGCCGGCCTTCTGCCGCCCGAGATGCACGTGCGGCTTCAGAACTACCTCGAGCTGAGCGACGACGAGCTGCGCGCGGAGTTCGACGGCTGTGAAGGGTTCGTCTTCGCCGCGGGCATCGATGAGCGGGTCGAGGGTCCGCCGCCGATCTACGATCTCTTCGCCAAGTAAAACATCGACGCACTCGAGCGGTTGCTGCACATCGCGAAGGAGTCGAGAGTGCGCCGCGCGGTCGTGTACGGCTCGTACTTCGCCTACTTCGAGCGGCTCTGGCCGCAGATGCGGTTCGCGGACAAACATCCGTACATCCGCAGCCGCCGCGATCAGGAGCGCATGGCGCTGTCGTTCGCCTCCGACGACTTCTCAGTGGGCGTGCTCGAGCTGCCCTACATCTTCGGAACCCAGCCCGGCCGCAAGCCCGTCTGGGTCTTCCTCGTCGAGGCGATCCGTGGAATGAAGGGCGCGACGCTGTACCCAAAGGGCGGTACGACAATGGTCACGGTCCGACAGGTCGCACAGTGACTTAGATTCTGATTTCGTGGTCTACCGATAGACCGCGAAAGGCACTCGATCACTCCCACTC
>JADZAQ010000079.1 GCA_020852555.1 Burkholderiales bacterium | reverse complement strand
GTGAACTGCACCGGCGGCTGCAGCTGGAAGATCTACGTCAAGGGCGGCATCGTCACCTGGGAGACGCAGCAGACCGACTACCCGCGCACGCGCCCGGACATGCCCAACTACGAGCCGCGCGGCTGCTCGCGTGGAGCGTCGTACAGCTGGTACCTGTACAGCGCCAACCGCCTCAAGTACCCGATGGTGCGCGGGCGACTCGTGCGCCTGTGGCGCGAAGCGCGCAAGAGCCTTGCGCCCGTGGAGGCGTGGGCGTCGATCGTCGAGGACGCGGACAAGGCGCGCGACTACAAGTCGATCCGCGGGCGCGGCGGCTTCGTGCGCGTGAGCTGGGACGAGGCGACCGAGATCGTCGCGGCCGCCAACATCCACACGATCGAGCGCTACGGGCCGGACCGCGTGTGCGGCTTCTCGCCCATTCCCGCCATGTCGATGGTCTCGCACGCCTCCGGCGCGCGGTACCTGTCGCTCATCGGCGGCTCGATGCTGTCGTTCTACGACTGGTATTGCGACCTGCCGCCGTCGTCGCCGCAGGTGTGGGGCGAGCAGACCGACGTGCCCGAGTCCGCCGACTGGTACAACGCGGCGTTCATCATCGCCTGGGGGTCCAACGTGCCGCAGACGCGCACCCCCGATGCGCACTTCCTGGTCGAGGGCCGCTACAACGGCACCAAGGTGTGCGTCATCACGCCGGACTATTCCGAAGCGGCGCGCTTCGCCGACGTGTGGCTGCATCCCAAGCAGGGCACCGACGCCGCGGTCGGGATGGCGATGGGCCACGTCATCCTGAAGGAGTTCCACGTCGAGCGGCAGGTGCCCTACTTCGACGACTATTGCCGCACCTTCACCGACCTGCCGATGCTCGTGCGGTTGGCGGAGTCGCCCCGAGGCTACGTGCCCGACCGCTACGTGCGCGCCGCCGACTTCGCCGATGCGCTCGGCGAGCGCAACAGCCCCGACTGGAAGACGGTGGCGTGGGACACGCTCGAGGAAGGCGTCGTCGTGCCGCAGGGGACGATCGGGCATCGCTGGGGCAAGGACATCGAGGCCGACCTCGGCAAGTGGAATCTCGAGCAGAAGGAATCGGGCAAGGGCCGCGACGTGCGCCTCGCCCTTTCGCTCCTCGACCGGCGCGACGACGCCGTGCCCGTCGCCTTTCCCTACTTCGGCGGCACGCCGCACCCGCGCTTTCCGTCGAACGACCAGGGCAGCGACGTGCTCGTGCGCAAGGTGCCGGTGAAGCGCATCGCCACGCGCGAAGGCGAGGTGCTGGTCGCGACGGTGTTCGATCTCACCTGCGCGAACTATGGAATCGACCGCGGCCTCGACGATGCGTGCGCGAAGTCCTATGCCGACGACGTTCCCTACACGCCGGCGTGGCAGGAGCGGATCACCGGCGTGCCGGCGGACCAGCTGATCGCGGTGGCGCGGCAGTTCGCGCACACCGCCGAGAAGACCAGGGGCCGCTCGATGGTGATCATCGGCGCGGGGGTCAACCACTGGTACCACCAGGACATGATCTACCGCGGCGCCATCAACATGCTGATGCTGTGCGGCTGCGTCGGCATCTCCGGCGGCGGCTGGGCGCACTACGTGGGCCAGGAAAAGCTGCGCCCGCTCACGGGCTGGATGGCACTCGCCTTCGCCACCGACTGGGTGCGGCCCGCGCGCTGGATGAACGGCACCTCGTTCTTCTACGCGCACTCGAACCAGTGGCGCTACGAGAAGCTCGACGTGGCGAACCTGCTCTCGCCGCTGGCCGAGCGCTCGCGTTACGAAGGGGCGATGATCGACTTCAACGTGCGCGCCGAGCGCATGGGCTGGCTGCCGTCGGCGCCGCAGCTCGCGGCCAATCCGCTGCGGGTCGCGAAGGACGCGAAAGCCGCCGGCCTCGAACCGCGCGAGTACGTTGCCCGCAGCCTGCAAAGCGGGACGCTGCGGATGGCCTGCGAGGATCCCGACGATCCGATCAACTTTCCCCGCAACCTGTTCCTGTGGCGCTCCAACCTGCTCGGCTCCTCGGGCAAGGGCCACGAGTACATGCTGCGTCACTTCATGGGCGCGCAGAACGCCGTGCTCGGCCCCGACATCGCCGAGACCGGCGCGGCGAAGCCGCAGGAGGTGGTGTGGCACGAGCGCGCGCCGGAGGGCAAGCTCGATCTTCTGACCGTGCTCGACTTCCGCATGTCGACCACGTGCCTGTACGCGGACGTCGTGCTGCCGACGGCGACTTGGTACGAGAAGAACGACCTCAACACCACCGACATGCACCCCTACGTCCACCCGCTGTCGGCGGCGGTGGATCCGGCGTGGGAGTCGCGCAGCGACTGGGAGATCTACAAGACGATCGCCCGCCAGTTCTCGCGCCTGTGCGAGGGCCGCCTCGGCGTCGAGCAGGACGTGGTGCTGCAGCCGATCCTCCACGACACGCCCGCCGAGATCGCGCAGCCCTACGAGGTGGCCGACTGGAAGCGCGGCGAGTGCAAGCTCGAGCCCGGGCGCACCGCGCCCAACGTGATCGTCGTCGAGCGCGACTATCCCAACACGTACAAGCGCTTCACCGCGCTGGGCCCGCTGATCGCGAAGCTCGGCAGCGGCTCGAAGGGCATCACCTGGCCGATGGAGCGCACCTACAAGGGTCTGGGCGCGCACAACCGGCTGGTCACCGAGGAAGGCGCGACCCAGGGGCTGCCGCGCATCGACACCGACATCGACGCCGCCGAGACGATCCTCTTTCTCGCGCCCGAGACCAACGGCCACGTCGCGGTGAAGGCATGGGAGGAGCTGTCGAAGCAGACGGGTCGCGACCACGTGCACCTCGCCGAAACGCGCGAGGACGAGCGCATCCGCTACCGCGACATCCAGGCGCAGCCGCGCAAGGTGATCACCTCGCCCACCTGGTCGGGCATCGACAGCGAGGAGGTCGCGTACACATCGAGCTACACCAACGTGCACGAGCTCATCCCGTGGCGCACGCTCACCGGCCGCCAGCAGTTCTACCAGGACCATCGCTGGATGCGCGACTTCGGCGAGGCGCTGTGCGTCTACAAGCCGCCGATCGACACGCGCAGCGTGGCCTCGGTGCGCAAGATCGCGTCGAACGGCAACGCCGAGGTGGTGCTTAACTTCATCACGCCGCACCAGAAGTGGGGGATCCATTCCACCTACACCGACAACCTGATCATGCTGACGCTGTCGCGCGGCGGCCCGATCGTGTGGATCTCGGAGACCGATGCGCAGGCCGGGGGCATCGTCGACAACGACTGGATCGAGCTCTACAACGCCAACGGGGCGCTGACCGCGCGCGCGGTGGTGAGCCAGCGGGTCACGCCGGGCATGTGCCTCATGTATCACGCGCAGGAGAAGATCGTGAACGTGCCGGGATCGGAAGTGAGCGGCCAGCGCGGCGGCATCCACAACTCGATGACCCGCACGGTGCTCAAACCCACGCACATGATCGGAGGCTACGTGCAGCTCGCTTACGGGTTCAACTATTACGGCACCGTGGGGTCGAACCGCGACGAGTTCGTCATCATGCGCAAGATGAGCAAGGTGGACTGGATGGATCGGCCGCTCGCCGACGGCGCCACCGTGCCGGGGCAGGCAGCCCCGCCCACCACCGGGCCCGGCGGCGGCATTCCCGGCAACAGCAGCGTGCCCGCCGGCGCCCAGGAGGTGCAGCAATGAAGATCCGCGCGCAGATCGCGATGGTGATGAACCTCGACAAGTGCATCGGCTGCCACACCTGCTCGGTGACGTGCAAGAACGTCTGGACTTCGCGCACCGGGCAGGAATACGCGTGGTGGAACAACGTCGAAACCAAGCCGGGCATCGGCTATCCCAAGGACTGGGAGAACCAGGAGCGCTGGCGCGGCGGCTGGAAGCGCACGCGCGGGGGCGGCCTCAGGCTGAAGCAGGGCAGCCGGCTCACCGTGCTGCTCAAGATCTTCGCCAACCCGCACCTGCCCGAGATCGACGACTACTACGAGCCGTTCACCTTCGACTACGACTTCCTGCACCACGCGCCGGAGATGCAGACCGCGCCGGTCGCGCGGCCGGTCTCGATCCTCACCGAGAAGCGCATGGAGAAGATCGAATGGGGACCGAACTGGGAGGAGATCCTCGGCGGCGAGTTCGCCAAGCGTTCGGAAGACGTCAACTTCGAGGGTGTCCAGAAGGAGATCTACGGGCAGTTCGAGAACACCTTCATGATGTACCTGCCCAGGCTCTGCGAGCATTGCCTCAACCCGGCCTGCGTCGCTGCCTGTCCCTCGGGGGCGATCTACAAGCGCGAGGAAGACGGCATCGTCCTGATCGACCAGGACAAGTGCCGCGGCTGGCGCATGTGCGTGTCGGCCTGTCCCTACAAGAAGATCTACTACAACTGGGAAAGCGGTAAGTCCGAGAAGTGCACCTTCTGCTTCCCGCGCATCGAGGTGGGCCAGCCGACCGTCTGCTCGGAGACCTGCGTGGGGCGCATCCGCTATCTCGGCGTGCTGCTCTACGACGCCGACGGCATCGAGGCGGCGGCGAGCGT
>JADZAQ010000078.1 GCA_020852555.1 Burkholderiales bacterium | reverse complement strand
GCTAGCCGCCTTCGCGCGGCTACTTCCCGGCGACGGCCGCTGCGCGGGCGAGGAGCCGCGCCATCGCCCCCAGGGCGACGACGATCAGCACGCTCGGGATGGCGTACGACAGCGCGAGCTCGGCCGGCGCGATCGCCTCGCCGCGCAGCACGTGGCTGAGCAGCGAATACTGGCCGCTCACCGGCACCGCGGCGAACCACGCCGGCTCGCGCTGCTGGGTGAAGATCTGCACCGCCGGCACGATCGACGCGACGAACATCAGCAGCGACACGTTCGCCTGCGCCTCCTTGAAGGTGCGCCCACGGCTGCCGACGTAGAGCAGGATCGCCGGCATGAGGAGCACGAGCGGCAGCAGCACGACGAGAAAGCGCGCGAACTCGCGCGAGCCGAAGAGGAACGGCACGCCCACCGCCGGCAGCGGCGCGTAGGCGAGCGTCAGGTAGAAGCCAGCGAGCGTGATGACGACCACCAGGGCATTGAACGCGGAGACGGCGAGCCACTTGCCGAGCACGATTTCGAGCGGCCGGGCCGGCGTCATCAGCAGCGGCTCGAGCGACTGCCGCTCGCGCTCGCCGGCGGTCAGGTCGAGCGCCACCGCCATCCCGCCCATGAACGAGCCCAGCAATGCGTAGTACGCCACGAGGAAGAGGATGATCGCGCCGGATTGCTGCGGCGTGGCGAGATCGATCTCCTCGATGCGCAGCGGCTCACCCACGCTCGCCGCGACGCCACGCAACAGCAGGCGCTGGCTGCCCCACTGCCGGCCGTAGGCGCGCACCAGCGACTCGACCTGCGAGACCGCGGGCCGCGCCCGGTCGCGCGAGCGATCGGCCACCACCTGCACCGTCCCGACTCTCCCGGCGTCGACCTCCGCGGCGAAGTCCGGATCGACGACGAGCACCACGTCGAGGTCGCCGGCGCGCAGCTTCGCCTCGTAGCTCGCCGGGGCGTCGACGAGCCGCACCTGGTTGCGTCGCAGGAAATCGGCGAGTGCGGGCGCCTGCGCGACGTTGACCGCGGGCAGCTCGATCTCGCGCGTGCGGTCGGCCTGACGCGCGATCAGGTTGAAGATGAGGAAGAGGAAGACCGGCCCGGCGGCGACCGCCGTGATCAGCAGGACGAGGAGCGTGCGCCGGTCGCGCAGCGTCTCGCGCACCTCCTTGGCCGCGACGACCGCGATGCGCCGGACCGCACTCATCGGATGACCTGGCAGGCCAAGGCGCTCATGCCGCCAATCCTTCGCCACTGCCGATCAAGGTGACGAACGCGTCTTCGAGCGTCGCCGAGCCGCTCCAGGCCAGGATGTCGGCTGCCGTGCCTTCGGCGATCACCTTGCCGCCGGCGAGGATCACCACCCGGTCGCACAGCGCCGCGATCTCCTGCATCACGTGCGAGGAGAAGAGGAGGCACTTGCCGGCGGCGCGCAGGCCGCGCAATTGCTCGCGCAGCGCGCGCACGCTCATGATGTCGAGACCGTTGGTGGGCTCGTCGAGCAGCACCGTGTGCGGGTCGTGGACGATCGCCCGGGCGATGGCGACCTTCATCTTCTCGCCCTGCGAGAAGCCTTCGGTGCGCCGGTCGGCGATGGCGGTGAGGCCTAGCGTCTCCACCAGTTCGTCGATGCGGGCGTCGAGGGCCTTGCCGCCGAGTCCGTGCAGCGATCCATAGTAGCGGATGTTCTCGCGCGCGGTGAGCCGCGGATAGAGCCCCCGTGCATCGGAGAGCACGCCGATGCCTTCGCGCACGGCGAAGCGCTGCGTGGTCACGTCGCGGCCGTCGATCGTCGCGGTGCCGGCGTCGGGGACGAGCAGCGTGCCGAGGATGCGCAACAGCGTCGTCTTGCCGGCGCCGTTGGGGCCGAGCAGCCCGGTGATCGCGCCATCCGGCGCGATGAACGAGACGTCGCGAACCGCCAGCACCTCCTTGCGGCGACCGAATGCCTTCGAGACGTGCTCGATACGGATCACGGCTGCGCGACCAGGCGGTTCGACCACAACGGCGGCGGCACGCTCTTCGCGAAGTGCGCGAGGCAGCCCGGGGCGAGCGTGGCGCCGTCGGGCGCGTCGAGGAAGGCGGCGATGAGTCGCGGGCCGCAGGCGTGCGGCGACACGATGTGCCCGTAACCCGGGGCGACGATGTGGCGGCTGCGGGCGAGTCCCTTGGCGACCTCGGTGCCGTAGGCGGGCGGGGTCACGGGATCCATGCCGCCGGAGAAGAGGAGCGCCGGCACGTCGCTCACCAGCGGTTGCGCGAAGTCGGCGGGCGCGGTGCCGTGCGGCCAGATGCCGCACACCGCGAGCGTGCGCTCGGCGAGCGTGCGCGTGGGCAGCGGTGCCAGGCGACGGTCGGCCTCGCCTGCCGTCACCCGCGGCGCGTCCTCGGTGCAGGTCACCGAAAAGAGGAGCGCGGTATTCATCGCCTCCGGCTTGGTCGGGGAGGGTGCGGGCAGCGCGGCGAGCAGCGGCGCGATCTGTCCGCCGGCGGCGAGCGCCAGCAGCTCGGGCAGCAGCGACGCCGTCTCCGGTGTGTAGGTGAGCGGCTGCACGAGGGCGAGGACGAGATCGAACGTCGCGTGCACGGTGCGCGTGGCCCCGGTGGCGGGGTCGGCGATCTCGACATCGCGGCCTTCGGGGCCGAGCGCGCCCTCGATGTCGCGCAGCACCGTGCCGATCTGGGGGTAGGCCTTGCCGCAGGTCGGGCTCGCCTGGCACGCCGCGAGCACGGTGGCGAGCATCGCTTCGCGCGTGACCCAGAGGTCGACCGGGATGACCATGCCGGGCGGGGCAACGCCGTCGAGGATCAGGGTGCGCACGCGATCGGGATGGCGGCGGACGTATTCCTGCGCGACGCGGGTGCCGTAGCTGCCGCCCCACAGGTTCCAGCGTGCGTAGCCCAGCGCTTCGCGCATCGCCTCGAGGTCGGCGATCCAGGCGCTCGTCGTGTACTGCGTCGGATCCACGCCGCCCGCAACGAGCTCGTCGCGGCAGGCGCGCGCCCGCGGTAGCGGGTCGGTTTCGAAGACCTCGTCGTCGGTGGGCTTGAAGGCAGCGCAGGTGAGCGGCGACGAGCGTCCGGTGCCGCGCTGGTCGACGAGCACCACGTCGCGCGTGCGCCGGACGTCGGTCAGGCGCTCGGCGAAGACGCCCAGGTTCGACGCCGCCTGCCCCGGCCCGCCGGCGAGGATGACGAGCGGGTCGGGTTTGGGCGAGGCAGTGTTGGCCGGCAGGACCGCCGCGAAGATCCGGATCCGGCGACCGTCCGGCTGGCTGCGGTCCTCGGGCACCTCGATCGTCGCGCAGGGCACGGCGGTGGCCACCCGCGGCAGGCGGCATTCGGCGAGTGCGCCCGGTCGCGCCGGGGGCGTCGCCTGATCGCAGCCACTGAGCGAGAGCAGCAGTGCGCAGGCGGTGGCGGCGCGACCCAGGGAGCGGAGCATGGGGGCGGATGGTAGCAAAGCATGCCGCCCGGGCCGGCGGCAGGCGGCGGCGCTACGCGCCGGCACTCGCGATGATGAAGCGTACGACGAGTACGAGGAGGGTCACGAGGAGAGCCGCCATCACGATGCCGACCACGATCACCTGCTGCGGCCGGATCGAGATCGTGTCGCGATGCATCGACTTCCCCTTGCGGATCCCGGAGAAGCTCGACAGCACGACCGGGACCACCTCGAGCCAGGTGGCACTGCGTCGCGGCGGGGCGGAATCGGTGGGGCGATCGGAAGGAAAATCGGGGATGGGCATGATCGAGGCGGCGTCGCTCGCGCAGGGCGTCACCCCCGGGAGCGACGGCACGCTACGGCCGGACGATCCTAGCACGCAAGGCAGCGTATCCCGCCGCATAATTGCGCAGCGCGTCGCCGATTCCTATTGAATCCGTAGGGCCTTTCCCAATCTAGAAAGGCAACTCGGCTCACTTTGCAGGATGCCCCATGCGCTTCGACAAGCTCACCACCAAATTCCAGCAGGCATTGAACGACGCTCAGAGCCTCGCGCTCGGCAACGACAACGGTTTCATCGAGCCGCAGCACCTCCTGGCCGCGCTCCTCGCGCAGCAGGACGGTGGCACCGCCTCGCTGCTCGCGCGGGCGGGCGTGCCGCTGCCGCGCCTGCAGTCGGCGCTCAAGGCGTCGATCGAGCGGCTGCCCAAGGTCGAGGGCACCGGCGGCGAGATCAGCATCTCGCGCGACTTGAACAATCTCCTGAATCTCACCGACAAGGAAGCGGTGAAGCGCGGCGACCAGTTCATAAGCTCCGAGCTCTTCCTCCTCGCGCTGACCCAGGACAAGGGCGACACCGGCCGCCTCCTGAAGGAAGTCGGCCTGCAGAAGCAGGCGCTGGAGGATGCGATCCAGGTCGTGCGCGGCGGCGGCAACGTCGACTCTCAGGAAGCCGAAGGGCAGCGCGAGGCGCTCGCCAAGTACACCATCGACCTCACCGCGCGCGCCCGCGAAGGCAAGCTCGACCCGGTCATCGGTCGCGACGACGAGATCCGCCGCACGATCCAGATCCTGCAGCGGCGCAGCAAGAACAATCCGGTGCTGATCGGCGAGCCGGGGGTCGGCAAGACGGCGATCGTCGAAGGCCTCGCGCAGCGCATCATCAACGGCGAGGTGCCCGAGTCGCTGAAGAACAAGCGCGTGCTCTCGCTCGACATGGCCGCACTCCTCGCCGGCGCCAAGTACCGCGGCGAATTCGAGGAGCGCCTCAAAGCGGTGCTGAAGGACATCGCCGCCGACGAAGGCCGCACCATCGTCTTCATCGACGAGCTGCACACCATGGTCGGCGCCGGCAAGGCCGAAGGCGCGATCGACGCCGGCAACATGCTGAAACCCGCGCTTGCCCGCGGCGAGCTGCACTGCGTGGGCGCCACGACGCTCGACGAATACCGCAAGTATGTCGAGAAGGACGCCGCGCTCGAACGCCGCTTCCAGAAGGTGCTGGTCGACGAGCCCTCGGTGGAATCGACCATCGCCATCCTGCGCGGCTTGCAGGAGCGCTACGAGATCCACCACGGGGTCGACATCACCGACCCGGCGATCGTCGCCGCGGCGGAGCTGTCGCATCGCTACATCACCGACCGCTTCCTGCCCGACAAGGCGATCGACCTCATCGACGAGGCGGCGGCGCGCATCAAGATGGAGATCGACTCCAAGCCGGAAGAAATGGACAAGCTCGACCGGCGCTTGATCCAGTTGAAGATCGAGCGCGAGGCGGTCAAGAAGGAGAAGGACGAGGCGTCGAAGAAGCGCCTCGAAGCGATCGAAGGCGAGATCGAGCGCTTGGAGCGCGAATACGCCGACCTCGAGGAGATCTGGAAAGCGGAGAAGGCCGACGTCGCCGGCACGCAGCACATCAAGGAGTCGATCGACAAGGTCAAGACCGAGATGGACGACGCGCGGCGCAAGGGCGACTGGCAGAAGATGAGCGAGCTGCAATACGGCAAGCTGCCGCAGCTCGAGGCGCAGTTGAAGAAGGCCGATGCGGCGCTCGCCGGCGAGGAGAAGAAGGCGCCGCGATTGGTGCGCACGCAGGTCGGCGCCGAGGAGATCGCCGAGGTCGTCTCGCGCGCGACGGGCATCCCCGTGTCGAAGATGATGCAGGGCGAGCGCGACAAGCTCCTCCACATGGAGGATCGGCTGCACGCGCGTGTCATCGGTCAGGACGAGGCGGTGCGCCTCGTCTCGGATGCGATCCGCCGCTCGCGCTCGGGCCTGTCGGATCCGAACCGCCCGTACGGCTCGTTCCTCTTCCTGGGCCCCACCGGGGTCGGCAAGACCGAGCTCACCAAGGCGCTCGCCGAATTTCTCTTCGACTCCGACCAGATGATGGTTCGTCTCGACATGTCCGAGTTCATGGAGAAGCATTCGGTGGCGCGGCTCATCGGTGCGCCACCGGGCTACGTCGGCTACGAGGAGGGCGGCTATCTGACCGAGGCGGTGCGCCGCAAGCCGTATTCGGTGATCCTGCTCGACGAGATCGAGAAGGCGCACCCGGACGTCTTCAACGTTCTCCTGCAGGTGCTCGACGACGGGCGCATGACCGATGGCCAGGGCCGTACCGTCGACTTCAAGAACACGGTCATCGTCATGACCTCGAACCTGGGCTCGCACAAGATCCAGCAGCTCACCGACGAGGGCAAGGACCAGGGTGTGATCAAGATCGCGGTGATGGCCGAGGTGAAACAGCACTTCCGTCCCGAGTTCGTCAACCGCATCGACGAGATCGTCGTCTTCCATCCGCTCGACCAGGCCAACATCACGAGCATCGCACGGATCCAGTTGCAGGCGCTGGAAGGGCGCTTGCGCAAGCTCGACATCGCGCTCGACGTGACCGACGAGGCGCTGCAACTCGTGGCCGAGGAAGGGTTCGATCCGGTGTTCGGCGCGCGGCCGCTGAAGCGCGCGATCCAGCAGCAGATCGAGCATCCGCTCGCCAAGGAGATCCTCGCCGGCCGCTACGCGGAAGGCGACACGATCCACGTGCGCGAGAAGGGCGGCCAGGTCGTGTTCGCGAAGAAGTGAGCGCGATCGCGTAGCTTCCCGCGGGCGTGGCGGACTGTCACAATCATGGCAGTCGCCGCGTTCGCGGTGCCCTTCCGCATTCGACCGACCCCGATGAACTGGAATCACGCTCCCGCATCCGGACGCCAGCCCGTCCTCGCCCGCAACGTCGTCGCGACGTCGCAGCCGCTCGCCGCGCAGGCGGGCGCCGCCGCCTTCGCCCGTGGCGGAAACGCGATCGACGCCGCGCTCGCCGCGGCGATCACGCTGACCGTCGTCGAGCCGACGATGAACGGCATCGGTGGCGACGCCTTTGCGCTGGTCTGGGACGGCGCGGCGCTGCACGGCCTCAATGCCTCGGGCCGCGCGCCGGCGGCGTGGCATGCGGATCGTTTCGCGGGCATGCCGAAGATGCCCGCCGTCGGGTGGGAGAGCGTCACGGTGCCGGGTACCGTTTCGGCGTGGGTCGCGCTGTCGGAGCGGTTCGGTGCGCTGCCGTTCGAGGATCTCTTCACCGACGGCATCCGTCACGCGCGGGATGGCTTTCCGGTAAGCCCGGTGATCGCGCGGCAGTGGGCGCTCGCCGCCGACACCTTGCGCGGCCAGCCCGGCTTCGATGTCTTTCTGCCGCATGGGCGCGCGCCGCGCGTCGGCGAGGTGTGGCGCATGGCCGAGCAGGCCGCGACCCTCGCGGAGATCGCGCGCACGCGGGGGGAGAGCTTCTATCGCGGCCGCCTTGCGGCGGCCATCGCGACCGACGCCGCAGCGCACCGCGCGGCGCTCACCACCGAAGACCTCGAACGGCACCGCTGCGACTGGGTGTCGCCGGTTGCCGTCGACTTCCTCGATCATGAGATCCACGAGCTGCCACCGAACGGGCAGGGGATTGCGGCACTCATCGCGCTCGGCCTTCTCGCGCGCCTGCCCTATGCGCAGACGCGGCCGGGCTCGGCAGCGCGCATGCACCTCGAGATCGAGGCGATGCGCATGGCGTTTGCCGACCTGTACGCGCACGTCGGCGATCCGAACCACATGCGCGTGAGCGCGGCGCAACTGCTCGATCCAGCTTACCTCGACCGGCGTGCCGCGAGCATCGATCGGCGCGCCGCGGGCGACTATCCGCCGGGGCAGCCGCCGGGCGGCGGCACCGTGTACCTGTGCACCGGCGATGCGCAGGGGCGCATGGTGTCGTTCATCCAATCGAACTACAAGGGATTCGGCTCGGGTGTGGTCGTTCCCGGGACCGGCATCGCCCTGCACAACCGCGGGATGGGCTTCGTGACCACGTCCGGCCATCCGAACGAGGTGGCGGGCGGCAAGCGGCCGTTGCACAGCATCATCCCGGCGTTCATGACGCGTGGCGGCGCCCCGGTGATGGCCTTCGGCGTGATGGGCGGCAACATGCAAGCGCAGGGGCACGTGCAGATGGTGCTGCGCCACCTCGTCGAGGGCTTGCATCCGCAAGCGTGCTCGGATGCGCCGCGCTGGCGCATCGAGGAGACCGGCGGGCTGCTGCTGGAAGCGAGCGTCGCTCCGGAAATGGTGGCCGGGTTGACGGCCATGGGGCACGCGCCGCGGCTTGCCGCCGTGGACAGTCTCGACTTCGGCAGCGCGCAACTCGTGCTGCGCCTCGACGCCACGCAAAGCGGCGCCGCCGACGCAGTGTACGCAGCCGGGTCGGATCACCGGCGCGACGGGCAGGCCGTCGGCTGCTGAGGCCCGCGTGGCGCCTGCGCTCGCGGGCGCCGCGGCGCGAAAGCCGCGGAGGATCGCGTTACGGCGCGACCTCGATCGTTTCGAAATGCTGGGGAACGACGACGCGGGTCTGCGGCGACACCGCGTTGACCTCCCGCACGAAGGTCTCCGCTTGCTCGAGCTGCGCATCCTGCGGCGCGCCGTACGGCTCGGCCTGGGCGTCCCAGTGCGTGGCGAGCACCACCGCCGGCAGGCCGAGCGCGCGCAGGAGGCGTCCCGTGTAGTCGTGCACCTGCGTGCGCCAGTGCGACGCCGGGATCAGCGCGACGTTGGGACGCAGCCCCTCCATCTCGCGCTCGATGTAGCTCATCGAGCACAGCGCCACGATCTCGTGCCCCCGGAACCGGATGAGGTAGCCGAGCGTGCCGCCTTCCACGTAGTCGCGCAGCCGCAGCGGCGCCGGCACGACGTGCGGCACGGTCGCGCTGCTGAAGTAGCGGCAGTTGTCGAGCGTCGAGTACGGGCTCGGGATGACGAGCGACGAATGCAGGCTCGGGATGACCTTCACCGACAGCACGCCGAATTCGTAGTCCTCGCCTCCCTGGACCGGGACGAGCTGGCGCTGCGGCACGCCGCTCGCGCGGGCGACGTTCACCGTACTCTCGGTTCCGATGACGAGCGCGCCCGTCTTCTTCGCGATGTACGGCATGTCCATGCAATGGTTGAAATGCGTGTGCGAGACGAGGATGAAGTCGGCAGCGTCGACGTGGCGGTCGATCGTTGCCGTATCCGAAGGCAGCGCGTCGTCCAGTCCGTACACCGGTCGCGGGTCGTCGGTGGGGCGCGGAAACGACCGGCCGAAGACGTTGACCGTGCGCAGCCGCGAGAAGAACGGATCGAGGTACAGCGTCGTCTTGCCGTCGGTGATCTTCCAGCCGGCGGCGCCGAGATGCGTGAAGTGCAGCGTCGCGGCCGACGTGATTGCGTCGGCCGGTGTCGAGGGGGTGGTCATGGCGCGGGACTCAGTTCAGCGTGATGTTTCCGTCCTTGACGACGCGGCGCCATTTTTCGATCTCGGCCTTCAGCAGTTCGCGGAACGCTTCCGGCGTGTTGGTGGCGGGCTCGGACCCCTGTTTGTCGATCGCCTCCTGCACGGCGGGCAGCGCGACCACTTCGCGGATGGCGTCGTTGAGTCGCTGCACCACGGCCGGCGGCGTACCGCCCGTCGTGAACACGCCGTACCAGGGCGCGACCTCGTAGCCGGGAAGGCCGGACTCGGCGATCGTCGGGACGTCCGGCAGCGACGGCGTGCGCCGTGCCGTGGTCAGCGCGATCATCCGCAGTTTGCCCGCCTTGACCAGCGGCAGCACCGACGACACCGCGGCGAACATCAAGTCGGTCTGGCCGCCGACGAGATCGGAGATCGCCGGCGCGGTACCCTTGTACGGCACGTGGAGCATCTCGACCTTGGCCATCGATTTGAAGAGCTCGGCCGACAGGTGCAGCGTGGTGCCGTTGCCTCCCGAGCCGTAGCGCAAGCCCTCGGGACGTTTCTTCGCGTAGGCGATGAGCTCGGCCACCGTCGTCGCCGGCACTTGCGGATTGACCACCAGCGCGTTGGGAACGATCGCCACGAGCGATACCGGGGCGAGGTCGCGAAGCACGTCGTACGGCAGGTTGGCGTAGAGGACGGGATTGATGGCTTGCGGGCCAGTCGAGCCCAGGAGCAGCGTGTAGCCGTCGGGCGCGGCCTTGGCCGTTGCGTCCGAGCCGATGTTGCCACCGGCGCCTGGGCGATTGTCGACGACCACCGGCTGCCCGAGCACGGTGCCGAGCTTGTCGGAGATCGTGCGCGCGACGATGTCGTTGGGGCCGCCGGGCGGAAAGCCGACTATCATGCGCACGGGGCGGGTCGGGAACGACTGGCCCCAGGCGATCGATGCGGGCCAGGCGGTGGCGAGGGCCAGAGCGTGGAGGTACATCCGACGATTCATGTCCGGTTCCTTCGAAGGATCGCAAGAAGAGCGGTGCTCGCGCCTGGCGACGGACGTTACCCGACGGCGCAATGACCATCCCGATGATAAGAGCGTGCAGCCGATTCGCGCAACCACAGCGCGCGGCGCCCTCGCCGTGGATCGCGCGCTTCGCGCACCTCGTCGCACCCGGTGCGCGCGTGCTCGACCTCGCTGCCGGCGGCGGGCGGCACGCGCGGTTCTTCGCGGCGCGCGGCGCGCGCGTGCTGGCGGTCGATCGCGACGCCGCAGCGCTCGCGAGCTGCGCCGAGGTCGACGGCATCGAGACACACGTGGCCGATCTCGAGACCGGTGCGTGGCCGCTGGCTGGCGAGACCTTCGATGCCATCGTCGTCACGAATTATCTGCATCGGCCGCTCTTCGCAGCGCTGCGCACGGCGCTGACCGCGGCCGGCGTCCTGCTCTACGAGACGTTCGCGCAAGGCAACGAACGCTACGGCCGCCCGGCGAATCCGGATTTCCTGCTCGATCCGGGCGAGCTCCTCGCGCTGGCGGCGCGACCGCCGGCGCTGACCGTGGTGGCGTTCGAGCAAGGCGCGGTGGTCACCGACCCGGGTTGCCGCATCGTGCAGCGGATCGCGGCGGTCGGGCCGGGCTACCCGTGGCCGCCCGCATCGACGGAGGCGGCAACCGCCGCGGCGGGGAACGGCGGACGGCGGGCGGGGTCGAACGCGCGTCGTGGCGCACTACCCGTCTCCGGGCGCGCTTCGCCGCACGAGCCGATGGAGTAAAATGACCCGTTTATCCACGAGTGGTGGTGCCATGCTGACCGGAAGCCTCGTTGCCATCGCCACCCCCATGCGCGACGGGGGCGGCCTCGATCTGTCCGCCTTTCGCAAGCTCCTCGATTTCCACGTCGCCAACGGCACCGCCGGCATCGTCGTCGTCGGCACCACCGGCGAGTCCCCTACGGTGACCGTCGACGAGCATCGGCTGCTCATCAAGACCACGGTCGAGCACGTCGCGGGCCGGGTCGCGGTGGTCGCCGGTACCGGCGCCAACTCCACGCACGAGGCGATCGAACTCGCCACGTACGCCGCGCAGGTCGGCGCCGAATACCACCTCTCGGTGGTGCCCTACTACAACAAGCCCACGCAGGAAGGTCTCTACCGGCATTTCCGCGCGATTGCCGAGCGGGTCGCGTTGCCGATGATCCTCTACAACGTCCCGGGTCGCACCGTTGCCGACCTTGCGACCGAGACCACGGTGCGTCTCGCCCAGGTACCCGGCATCGTCGGCATCAAGGACGCCACCGGCGACATGGCGCGCGGCAGCGAGCTCCTGACGGCGCTTGTCGATGCGGGCCGTGGCGATTTCGCGGTGTACAGCGGCGACGACCTCACCGGCTTGCCGCTCATGCTGCTCGGCGGGCATGGCGTGATCTCGGTCACCGCGAACGTCGCGCCAAAGCTCATGGCACAGATGTGCGCGGCGGCGCTTTCCGGCGACACGCTCGCCGCGCGCAACTTCAACAACCGCCTGCTGGCTCTTCATCGCCGACTCTTCGTCGAGGCCAACCCGATCCCCGTGAAGTGGGCGCTGGCCGAGATGGGTCTCATCGGCAACGAACTGCGGCTGCCGCTCGTCCCGCTGGCGCCCCAATACCACGAGACGGTCCGCGCCGCGCTGCGCGAGGCGGGCTGTCTCGCGACAGGTCAAGAGGTAAGGACGCATGAACGCATCGCTTCGTAAGCGCGGCTTCGCGATTGCCCTGGCGACACTGGCCGCGCTGGTGCTCGCCGGCTGCGACAGTCTCGCGGGCTATTCCCCCACCAAGCGCATCGACTACAAGTCGGCCGCCACCGGCCCCGCGCTCGAGTTGCCGCCCGACCTCACCACGCCGCGCTACGACGATCGCTATCGTGTGAATACCGCGACGGGGCTCGCGGCGGCCGGCAGCAACAAGGAGTCGCGCACCGCGCTCCTGCCGCAGACACCCGATGCCAAGATCATGCGCGCCGGCAACGAGCGCTGGCTCGTCGTCAAGGCGACCCCCGAGCAGGCGTGGAACACCACGCGCGAGTTCTGGCAGGAATCGGGCTTCGTCCTCGCGGTCGAGAATCCGCAGATCGGTTTCATGGAGACCGATTTTGCCGAGAACCGCGCCGATGCGCCGACCGACATCGTGCGCAAGACCCTTGGCAAGGTCCTCGACGCCTTCTATTCGACGTACAAGCAGGACAAATTCCGCACGCGCATCGAGCGTGGCGCCGAACCCGGCACGGTCGAGATCTACATCTCGCACCGCGGCATGGAGCAGGTCCCCACCGCGAAGATCGACAATTCGTCGCCGGCGGCATTCGTCTGGGCGGTGATGCCGCCCAATCCGGCGCTCGAGTCGGAGATGCTCACGCGGCTGATGATGAAGTTCGGCACGCCCGAGCCCGCCGCGCGCACGGCCGTGGTCGAAGCGTCGATCGCGCCGGATCGGGCGACGATCGAGAAGAATCCCGATGGCTCGTACAAGCTTACCGTGCAGGATCCGTTCGATCGCACCTGGCGGCGCGTGGGACTGGCGCTCGATCGCGGCGGCTTCACCGTGGTCGACCGCGATCGCTCGCGCGGCGTCTATTTCGTGCGTTACGGCGACCCCGATGCGCTCGCCGCCAAGGCGAATCAGGCGGGGATCCTCGACAAGCTGATGTTCTGGAAGGCCGACGAGAAAGACAAGCCCGAGCAGTACCAGATCGTCGTCGCCGAAGCCGCGCAGAACAGCGTCGTCAGCGTCCAGGATCCGGGTGGCGTTCCGGATCGTACGGCGGCGAGCCAGAAGATCCTGGCCTTGCTCAAGGACCAGCTCAAGTAGGCCAGAGGAGTGCGCTTCGCGTCGATCGGCAGCGGCAGCGAAGGCAATGGCCTCGTCGTCGAAGCGGGCAGCACTCGCGTCCTGATCGACTGCGGCTTCGGGATCCGCGACACCCTCGCGCGTCTCGGGCGGGCGGGCGTCGCAGCGGAGTCGCTCACCGCGATCCTCGTCACCCACGAGCACAGCGACCACGGCGGCGGCGTACCGGCGCTCGCCGCCCGCTACGACATTCCGGTGTGGGCGACCTTCGGCACGCTCGCCGCGCTGGGCGAGCGCTGCGATGGCGTCGCCCGCGTATACGGCTTCGACAGTCACGATGCATTCGCGATCGGCGAGTTGTCGATCCACCCCTTTCCGGTGCCGCACGACGCGCGCGAGCCGGTGCAGTTCGTGATCTCCGACGGCGCTTTCCGGCTCGGCGTCCTGACCGACATCGGCGCGCCCACGCCGTTCGTACAATCGTGCCTCACCGGCTGCGATGCGCTGGTGCTCGAGTGCAACCACGATCCCGATCTGCTTGCCGCGAGCAGCTACCCGCGATCGCTCAAGGAGCGCATCGCCGGGCGTCTCGGCCATCTCGACAATGCGGCGGCAGCGTCGCTCCTCGCGGCACTCGATCGCAGCAAGTTGCAGCACGTCGTCGCGGCGCACCTCTCGCAGCAGAACAACACGCCCGCCAGGGCCCGCGCCGCGCTCGCCGGTGCGCTGGGCTGCGCGGCCGACTGGATCGGCATCGCCGACCAGGCGACGGGCTTCGACTGGCGCGCGCTCGCCCCTTCCTGACATCATCACCCACGAGGCGGACTATCCATGGACAAGCGACAGGAGCTCTATCGCGGCAAGGCGAAGACGGTGTACGCGACCGACGACCCGCAGCGGCTCGTGATGCACTATCGCGACGACGTCTCCGCCTTCGACGGCGTCAAGCTCGCCAAGCTCGACTTGAAGGGTGAGACCAACAACAAGATCAACGCCTTCGTGATGGGCAAGCTCGCCGCCGCCGGCGTGCCGACGCACTTCGTGCGAGTGCTCAACGAGCGCGAGTCGCTCGTCAAGGCGATGAAGATGGTCCCGGTGGAGTGCGTCGTGCGTAACGTCTGCGCGGGCTCGATGGCGAAGCGCTATGGCATCGAGGAAGGCCGCAAGCTTGGTGAGCCGATCTTCGAGTTCTTCCTGAAGAGCGACGCGCTGCACGATCCGCTGTGCAACGACGATCATATCCGCGTGCTGGGCTGGGCGTCGCAGCACGAGATCGACGAGATGCGCGCGCTCACGCACCAGGTCAACGCCGTGCTGAAGCCGCTCTTCGCCGCGGCCGGCATCGATCTCGTCGATTACAAGCTCGAGTTCGGACACCCCACCGATGACCCGACCGGGCCGCTCGTGCTCGGCGACGAGTTCACGCCCGACGGTTGCCGGCTGTGGGATGCGACAACCGGCGAGAAACTCGACAAGGATCGTTTCCGGCGCGACCTCGGCGACGTGATCGGGCACTACCGGCAGGTCGCGCAGCGGATCGGCGTGCCGCTGTAGCGTCCGGGTTCGCGCGGCGAGCGTGTCGCCGCCGCGCCCACCCGGTGCCGGGTGCTCGCTTACGGCTTGGCGGCGGGCGCCGCGGCGGCCGCGGGTGTCGC
>JADZAQ010000077.1 GCA_020852555.1 Burkholderiales bacterium | reverse complement strand
TGACCGTCAGCGCCTTGCGCCCGCCGCCGGCGTCTTCCTCGCGGATCGTCTGGTCCAGTTCGAGGTCGACGAACTTCACGAAGCCCTTCTTCTCGGCGAGGATCGGGGCGCGGTGCGGGTCCCACTTCAGGACGACCTGGCCCTTCTTCACTTCATCGCCTGGCTTGGCGTAGATGAACCCGCCGTAGGGAACCTTGAACTTCTCGAGTTCGCGTCCCTTGGCGTCCATGATGGCAAGCTCGCCGTTGCGCTTGAGCGTGACCAGCGCGTCGTGCCCGTCGTCGTCCTTCACGGGGACCTGCGAGCAGTCACGAAGCTCGAACACACCGGCGTTCATCGCGCGGTACTCGGTCTGCTCGGCGGTGCGCTGACCGATGCCGCCCGTGTGGAACGTACGCATGGTCAACTGCGTGCCGGGCTCGCCGATGGACTGGGCGGCGATGATGCCGACGGCCATGCCGGGCTCGACCAGTTTGCCCGTCGACATGTCCATGCCGTAGTCCAGCACGGAACAGCCGGTCGACGATTCGCTGGTGAGCGGCGAGCGGACGAAGATCTCGTCGATGCCGATCTCTTCGACCTTGATCGCCATCTCGGCGGTGATCATCTCGTTCTCGCGAACGATGGTCTCGTCGGTCTTGGGGTTGATGATGGTGCTGAGACAGACGCGCCCGATGATCTGGTCGCGGAGCGGGACGTCGATCTGCTCGCCCTTGTAGATGGCGCGCTTCTTGATGCCGCGCTTGCTCCCGCAGTCGTACTCACCGATGATGACCGACTGGGCGATGTCGCACAACTTGCGGGTGAGGTAGCCCGAGTCGGCGGTCTTGAGGGCGGTGTCGGCCAGACCCTTGCGCGCGCCGTGGGTGGAACTGAAGTATTCGAGGATCGTGAGGCCCTCGCGGAAGTTGGAGCGGATGGGCGTCTCGATGATCTCGCCCGAGGGCTTGGCCATCAGGCCTCGCATGCCGGCCAACTGCATGAGCTGCGACACGTTGCCGCGGGCGCCGGAGTCGGACATGAGGTAGACGGGGTTGAGGTAGGGCTTGCCCGCCGCGGGATCCGTGACGGGGACGCCGCCGGCGTCACGCCGATCGGTCTTGAGGGTCTCGACCAGTTTCTTGGTGACCTGCTCGCGGCAGTGCGACCAGATGTCGAGGAGCTGGTTGTAACGCTCGCGGGCGGTGATGATGCCGCGGTCGTAGTTCTTCTCGACGCGATCGACGCGCTTCTGGGCTTCGTCGACCAGGGCGACCTTCTCGCTGGGGATGCGCAGGTCGGTGATGCCGAACGACAGGCCGGCGAGCGTCGACTGCTTGAACCCGATCTCCTTCATGCGGTCGAGCAGGTCGATCGTCTCCGACCGGCCGCAGTAGAGATATGTGTCGTCGATGACGCGGGCGCAGCCCTTCTTCCCCAGGGCGCAGTTGTAGAACGGCATGCCCTTGGCCAGTACGTCGGCGAACAGCACGCGGCCGGCGGTGGTCACGAGCCGCTTGTTGGCGGCCAGTTTCTTCACCGGGCCCGATTGGCTGTCGACATACTCCTCGAAGCCGTCGAGGCGGACCATGATCGGCTCGTGGACCTTGACCTTGCCCTTCTCATACGCGAGGATCGCCTCGCGCCGATCCTTGAATCGCTTCATCTCCTCGGGCTTGCGCTCCTCGAGCGGCGCGGCCGTGATGAAGTACACACCCATCACGATGTCCTGCGACGCCGAGATGATCGGCTTGCCGTTGGCCGGCGAGAAGATGTTGTGCGTCGAGAGCATCAGCACGTGGGCCTCGGCTTGGGCCTCGACCGAGAGCGGAAGGTGGACGGCCATCTGGTCGCCGTCGAAGTCGGCGTTGAACCCGCCGCAGACCAGCGGGTGGATGCGGATGGCGTTGCCTTCCACCAGCACCGGCTCGAACGCCTGGATGCCCATTCGGTGGAGCGTCGGGGCGCGGTTGAGCAGCACGGGATGCTGGTAGATGACCTCCTCGAGGATGTCCCACACCGCGGCGTCGCGGCGCTCGAGCATGCGCTTGGCGGACTTGATCGTGTCGGCCAGCCCGTGCTCCTTGAGTTTGCGGATGATGAAGGGCTGGTAGAGTTCCAGCGCGATCTTCTTCGGCAGGCCGCACTGGTGCAGTTTCAGTTCGGGGCCCACGACGATGACCGAGCGCGCGGAGTAGTCGACGCGCTTGCCCAGCAGGTTCTCGCGGAAGCGACCCTGCTTGCCCTTGATCATGTCGGTCAGCGACTTGAGGGGGCGGTTCGACGAGCCCAGCACCGGGCGGCGGCAGCGGTTGTTGTCGAAGAGCGCGTCCACCGCCTGCTGGAGCATGCGCTTCTCGTTGCGGATGATGACCTCGGGGGCGTTGAGGTCCATCAACTTCTTCAGGCGGTTGTTGCGGTTGATGATGCGCCGGTACAGGTCGTTGAGGTCGCTGGTCGCGAAGTTGCCCGATTCCAACAGTACCAGCGGGCGCAGGTCCGGCGGGATCACGGGGATCACGTCCATGACCAGCCACGTCGCGTCGTTCTTGGAGCCGCGGATCTGCTCGATCAGCTTCAGACGCTTGGCGAAGTCCTTGATCTTCTGCTTGCTCTTGGTCTCGGAGAGGTCCTTGCGGAGTTTGGCGGCCTCGGCGTTGAGGTCGGTACGCTCGATGAGTTCACGGGCCGCGTCGGCGCCCATGAAGGCCTTGAACGCGTTGCCGAACTTATCCACGGCGGCGCGGTACTCGTCCTCCGTCAGCATCTGCTTGAACTTCAGTTCCGTGTCACCCGGATCGACGACCACGTAATCCTGGTAGTAGATCACGCGCTCCAGTTCGCTGGTCTTCATGCCAAGGAGCGTGCCCAGGCGGCTGGGCATCGACTTGAAGAACCAGATGTGAACGACGGGGCTGGCGAGGTTGATGTGCCCCATGCGCTTGCGCCGGACGCGCGAGTGGGTCACCTTCACGCCACAGCGGTCGCAGATGATGCCCTTGTACTTGGTCCCGCGGTACTTGCCGCAGGCGCACTCGTAGTCGCGCTCTGGGCCAAAGATGCGCTCGCAGAAGAGCCCGTCCTTTTCGGGGCGGTAGGTTCGGTAGTTGATGGTCTCGGGCTTCTTCACCTCGCCGTAGGACCACGCGCGGATGTCGTTGGGCGACGCCAGCGTGACCTTGACGGAGGAGAAGTCGTTCACACGGTCATAAATCATCTCGGCCATTAGAAACCGCTCCGGTTCGAGATGGCCGGCGCGCCTCGGGGACCCGCGCCGGGATTGTCGATCTGTCTACCCGCCGGGTGCGTACGACGGATCGCACGCCCGGCCCGCCGTTCCGACTTACAGAAGGCTCCCGCCCTCGGACTGCTTCTTCTCGAGCGTGATGTTCATGCCCAGGCCCTTGAGCTCGTTGCACAGCACGTCGAACGCGACCGGCATGCCCGCCTCGAGCTTGTTGTTGCCCTTCACCATGCTCTCGTAGATCTTGGTGCGGCCTTCCACGTCGTCGGACTTGACCGTCAGGAGTTCCTGAAGGATGTACGACGCGCCGTAGGCCTCGAGCGCCCACACTTCCATCTCGCCGAAACGCTGCCCGCCCGTGCGGGCCTTGCCGCCCAGGGGCTGCTGCGTGATGAGCGAGTACGGGCCGGTGGCACGCGCGTGGATCTTGTCGTCGACCAGGTGGTGCAACTTCAGGATGTACATGAAGCCCACCGTGGTGCGCTGGTTGAATGGCTCGCCGGTGCGCCCGTCGTAGAGCTGGATCTTGCCGCCGGGCGGCATCTTGGCCAGCAGTTCGCGCGGGTTGGGCCAGGTCGCGGTGTCTTCGTAGTGTTTGAGACGCATCTCCACATGGGCGTTGGCCTCGGCCACCGCCTCGTGGACCTGCTTCTCGGTCGCGCCGTCGAAGACGGGCGTGATCGCCTGGAACCCCAGCACCCGCGCCGCCCACCCAAGGTGCGTCTCGAGGATCTGACCGACGTTCATGCGGCTGGGCACGCCCAGCGGGTTGAGCAGCACGTCGACCGGCGTGCCGTCTTCCATGAACGGCATCTCTTCCTCGGGCACGATGCGGGCGATGACGCCCTTGTTGCCGTGGCGGCCGGCCATCTTGTCGCCGACCGACAGGTGGCGCTTGGTGGCGATATACACCTTGACCATCTCGAGCACGCCGCTGGGCAGCTCATCGCCGCGCTTCATGTGCGCGACCTTGCGCTGCTTCTCGGTCTCGATGGCGCGGACGCGGGGCCAGAACTGGCTGTGCAGAAGCTCGGCCTTTTCCCGCGTCTCCTTGCTCCCCTTGGCCCACTTGATGTCGAAGGTCTTGATCTGCTCCAGGATGACTTCCGGGATGTCCGACGCGCCCACGCGCTGACGCGTGTTGGGGTCGACCATCGGCGTCCCCACCGCCTCGTTGATCGAAGCGCACATCTGCTTGAACAGCCCAATCGCCTTGTCGTCCATCGCCTTCTCGTAGTCGGCGATCTCCTTCTTGAGCTGCTTCTTCTGCTCCTCGTTCATGTGCAGGCGCCGGCTGAACTTCTTGGCGCCGATCACCACGCCCTCCACGCCCGCGGGCACCTCGAGCGAGTCGTTCTTCACGTCCTCGCCCGCGCGACCGAAGATCGCGTGGAGCAGCTTCTCTTCAGGTGTCAACTCGGTCTTGCTCTTGGGACTGACCTTGCCGACGAGGATGTCGCCCGGGCCGACGCGAGCGCCGATCCGGATGATGCCCAGTTCATCGAGGTTGCGCAGCATCTTCTCGGAGACGTTCGGGATGTCGCGGGTGAACTCCTCGCGCCCGAGCTTGGTCTCGCGGATCTCCACGTCGAAGGCGTCGATGTGGATGCTCGTGAAGACGTCGTCCTTCACGACGCGCTCGTTGATCACGATCGCGTCCTCGAAGTTGTACCCGTCGAAGGTGTTGAACGCCACCAGCACGTTCTTGCCGATCGCCAGCTCGCCCTGCTTGGTCGAGGCGCCGTCGGCGATCACCTGGCCCTTCTTCACTTCCTGCCCGGGCTTCACGATCGGACGCTGGTTCTGACAGGTCCGCTCGTTGAGCCCCACGAACTTGCGCAGCTCGTACTCATCGGCGTTGTCGATGATGATGCGCTGGGCGTCGACGAACGTGACCGTGCCGGTGTTCTTGGCCCGCACCACCATGCCCGAGTTGTGCCCCACCGGCTTCTCGATGCCGGTCGCGATGCAGGGCGGATCGATCTTGATGAGCGGCACCGCCTGGCGCTGCATGTTCGATCCCATCAGCGCGCGGTTGGCGTCGTCGTGCTCCAGGAACGGGATGAGCGCGGCCGAAATGCCCACGATCTGCTTGGGGCTGATGTCGATGTAATCGACCTTGGCGGAATCAACCTCGGCCAGTTCGCCGTCGACACGGGCCAGGATCATGCCCTTGCGCAGCTTGCCGCCCTCTTCCAAGGCGTCGCACGGCGCGAGCACGGCCTTCATCTCTTCATCGGCGCGGAGGTGGACGACTTTGCCGGACTTGGCGTCGCGGTAGGGCGTGCGCAGGAAGCCGTACTCATCGATCGCCGAGTAGATGCCCAGCGAGGCGATGAGGCCGATGTTGGTGCCTTCGGGCGTCTCGATCGGGCAGATGCGCCCGTAGTGAGAGATGTGAACGTCACGCACCTCGAAGCCGGCGCGCTTGCGGTTCAGACCGCCCGGGCCCAGGGCCGAGAGACGACGCTCGTGGACGAGCGACGAGAGCGGGTTAGTCTGGTCGACGACCTGCGACAGTTCGGAGCGCCCGAAGAAGAAGTCGATGGCGCTGGAGATGCTCTTGCTGTTGACCAGGTCGGCGATCTTGGCCAGTTCGTCTGGGTCCTTGACGCTCATGCGCTCCTGGACCGTGCGACGCAACTTCAGGAAGCCCTTGCGCAGTTCCTCCACCGCCAGTTCGTCGAGCGTGCGGAGGCGGCGGTTACCCAAATGGTCGATGTCGTCGACCTGCGCAACCGGGCGACCCGTCTTGGGGTCCGGACGGTTGGAGCGGAGGTCGAGCAGGTACTGCACCACCCGCAGGAAATCCTCGCTGCGGATGAACATCATGTCCTCGGGCGTGTTCAGGTCGAACTTCCGGTTAATGCGGAAGCGACCGACGCGACCAAGGCGATACCGGTTCTCGTCGAAGAACTTCTCGGCGAACAACTGGCGGGCCTTCTCGACCTGCGGCGGGTTGCCCGGGCGCAGTTTGCTGTAGATCTTCAGCAGGGCCCGCTCGTACTCGGTCGCGGCCTCGAACTGCTCCAACTTCTCCTCGGCGACCGTGTTCAGGATCAGCACGTCGCTGGGGTTCTGGATGACCTTCACGGTCTTGAGATTCGACGCGGTGATGGCGGCGGCGGACTCGCCGATCTGGCGTCCGACGTGCACCAACTCCTCGCCCGTCTCCTTGTCGATGATGCTCTCGGCGGCCCAGTGCTCGGGCTTCACCTGCTCGGCCTTGATCGTGCTGATCTCGTAGAACAGCCCGAGCAACGCCTCGGTCGTGCTCACGCTCTCGTCGAGGCAGCGGAGGAAGGTGGTGGCGGCCAACTTGGTCGACTGGTCGATTCGCATCGCCAGCACGTCCTTCTTGGTCACCTCCAACTCGATCCACGAGCCGCGCTCGGGGATGATTCGGGTCGAGTGCAGCGGGCGGTCGCCCTCGCTGGACACGATCGAGAAGTCCACGCCCGGGGAGCGGTGGAGCTGGCTGACGATCACGCGCTCGGCGCCGTTGACGATGAACTCGCCGCCGCCCAGCATGATCGGGAATTCCCCGAGATAGATTTCCTCTTCGGGGGTGTCGGGGTGCCCCTCACGCTTGAGGCGGACGCAGACCCGGAACGGCAGGCCGTACGTCAGCCGAAGCTCGCGGCACTCGTCGGACGTGTACCGTGGGTCCTCGAGCTCGTAGTACGAGTACTCGAGCTGCATGGTGCCGTCGTAGCTCTCGATCGGGAAGATCTCCCGGAGAAGCGACTCAAGCCCGAACGTTTTGTCGCGCTCGTGCGGCCCCTTGCCCAGTTGGAGGAACCGCTCATAGGCGGCCCTCTGCACCTGGGTCAGGTCCGGAACTTCGATCGCATCGCCACGCTTCGAAAAATCGCGCACTTTCGCCATGGCCATCGATGTCCTCACGATGGAGTACAAGGCCGCGTTGTCACGCGCCCCTGAAGAGCCAAATGCTCCAGCATCAGCATGTGGTGGAAGTCAATGCCCGCCCCTGTCGCACCGACCACACAGTCAGGAATCGCGCAGTGTATCCTTCCTGCGCACACCGGACAAATTGGGTCCGCCACACGAAGATCAAAAAAAAGGGCCCGCCCAATGACGGGCCCCTTCTGTGTTCCAACATTCTCAAATCGGAATCACACACGCCGATTCAGCACTCCCCGGACTGGAGGGATACCTCCGCGGGGACCTGCCGGGTGGGTGTTCCGACCGGCGACAGATCGAACGGCGATTAGGCCAGTTCGATGGTCGCGCCGGCCTCTTCGAGGCTCTTCTTGAGCTTCTCGGCCTCGGCCTTGTCCAGGCCCTGCTTGACCGGCTTGCCCGGGGCATCGACGAAGGCCTTGGCCTCGGCCAGACC
>JADZAQ010000076.1 GCA_020852555.1 Burkholderiales bacterium | reverse complement strand
TCACCATCCGTAGATGATCGACTTCCTCGCCACCGGTCGGAACGGGGACCTCTCTGTCCCCGTCCAGGATCATTCCTCGGTGGAATCACGGCCTCCCGTCCAGGATCAAACCTCGTTGGACAAGACTCACAGTGGACATTTCGCGGCGTTTGTGTAAAATCCTGCGGGTTTTTGCGAGCGGTCTTGGCCCTGCCTCTGGCGGGGCCAATGCTTTTGGATGGGTATTTCGCGCATGTGCGCAAGGGGCTTGCAGCGCCCGGGGGGAGGAGCGGCGGATGCTCACCGCTTCGTCGGGGCGTTTGGCGGGCTTGCTGCAACCGGCGTCGTTCCGCTGCTTCCGGTAACCTGTCCGGCTTGCAGGCGGAGCACCGGCGCGTCATTGGCCGTGTCCCTACCCGGGGCCGACCGCCAAACATCTGACTGAACCACCTCTGTCTGGAGACCACATGTTGAAGAATATCCGCCAGGCTGCCATGGCCGCGGCCCTGCTGGGCGTTGCCGTCGTCATGCCGCTTTCGCCCGCCGCCACCGCGCAGACGCCGCCTCCCGCTCCGGTAGCGGCCCCGGCGGCGACCCCGGCGCCGCCTGTCGCCGCGCCGGCCCCCGCCAAGGCTCCCGAAGTCCTCGACAATCCGTACGGTCTCGAGGCGATGTGGAAGGGCGGCGACCTCGTCATGCGGGTGACGCTCGCCATCCTCGTGCTGATGTCGATGGGCAGCTGGTACATCATCGTCACCAAGCTCTACGAGCAGTACAAGATGGGGCGCCAGGCCAAGGACGCGACCAAGAAATTCTGGAAGGCCCCCACCGTGCGGCAGGGCGCGGATATCCTCAAGAAGAGCAGCCCCTACCGCTTCATCGCCGAATCGGGGATCGAGGCCACCCAGAAGCACGACGGATTGCTGGGCACCGTGGACCTCAACGACTGGATCTCGATGTCGATCCAGCGCGCCGTCGACAACATCCAGGCGCGCACGCAGGATGGCCTCGCCTTTCTCGCCACGGTCGGCTCCACCGCACCGTTCATCGGTCTCTTCGGCACCGTCTGGGGCATCTATCACGCGCTGACCGCGATCGGCATCGCCGGCCAGGCATCGATCGACAAGGTCGCCGGCCCCGTCGGTGAAGCGCTCATCATGACCGCGATCGGCCTCGCGGTCGCCGTGCCCGCGGTGCTGGGCTACAACTGGCTCGTTCGCCGCAACAAGGTCGCCATGGACCAGGTGCGCAGTTTCGGTGCCGACGTCCACGCGATCCTCCTCTCCACGGGTCGCAGTCCGACCAAGGCGTGATGCCATGGCGATGAACGTCGGCTCCGGCGAAGACGAGGAGGAAGCGATCTCCGCCATCAACACCACGCCGCTGGTCGACGTGATGCTGGTCCTGCTCATCATCTTCCTCATCACCATTCCGGTCGTCACCACCTCGATCCAGGTGCAGCTCCCCAAGGAGCGCAACGAGATCCGCGAGACGAAACCGGAGAACATCATCCTGTCGGTCGACCGCGCCGGCGGCATCTACTGGAACGATCTCAAGCTGCCGACCACCGCGGCGTTGCTCGATCGGCTGAAGAAGATCGCGGTGCTCGATCCGCAGCCCGAGGTGCAGATTCGCGGCGACGGCGGCGCCGACTACAGTTCGGTCGGCAAGATCATCTATACCGTGCAACGCGCGGGCATCGCGAAGGTCGGCTTCATCATGGAGCCACCGGCGCGCGGCGGCTGAGGCGAAAGGGTAGCGACATGTCAATGTCCCTGGGCAAGCCAAGCGCCGACCCCGAGGTGATGGTGGAAATGAACACCACGCCGCTCATCGACGTGATGCTGGTGCTGCTCGTGATGCTCATCATCACGTTGCCGATCCAGCTCCATTCGGTGAATCTCAACATGCCGATCGGCAATCCGCCGCCGCCGCTCATCAAGCCCGAGGTGGTCAAGCTCGACATCGACGCCGCGGGTGCGATCTACTGGAACGGCGAGGTGGTGCCCGACCGGCAGGCGCTCGAGGATCACATTCGGCGCGCCGCCAGCATGGCGGTGCAGCCGGAAGTGCACCTGCGTCCCGACAAGAGTGCGAAATACGCCGTCGTCGCCGGGGTCATGGCCTCGGCGCAAAGGCTCGGTCTTACCAAGATCGGGATCGTCGGCAGCGAGCAGTTCATCAACGACTAGCGTCGCTGCGGCGCGCGATCCGCGCCGCGCATCGCTTCCGCGGAGCTCACATGGATTACGCGAGACAGCAGCGCGACCCGGGACGCCACCTCGTCGGGATCGGTTTCGTCATCCTCGTCCACGTCCTGGTGATCTGGGCTTTGCTCTCGGGTCTCGGCCAGGGCGTGATCCAGATCATCAAGAAACCGCTCAACGCGACGATCATCGAGGAAATCAAGCTCCCGCCGCCGCCACCACCGCCGCCACCACCGCCGCCGAAGAAGATCATCGAGCCGCCGAAGGTGCAGCCGCCGATCGACACCTACGTGCCGCCGCCCGACGTGCCGGTGCCGACGCCGGCCGTGGCGCCGCCGATCTCCGCGGTGACGCAGGTGGCGCCGACGCAGCCGCACGTGATCGCCCCGCCGGCGCCGCCCGCCCCGCCGGCGCCGCCCGCCGCGAAGCCCGCCGTGCGGCGCGGCATCGTCAAGATCGCCGGCGACGATCCATCGTACCCGCGCGAGGCGATTCGCAGCGGCGTCGACAAGGGACGCGTGGTCGCGCGATTGCAGATCGACGAAAAGGGCAATGTGACCGAAGTCAACATCATCGTCTCCGAGCCGCCGCGAGTCTTCGACAAGGTGGTTCGCGCCGCGCTCGAGACCTGGAAGTTCAAGCCCGAGGGCGAGAAGTACGTGGGTGAAGTGGAGATCAACTTCAGCCTGAAGGATTAGTGGACGGCATCGCCGAACTCGCGCAGCGCGCGGCGGCGCTGCACCGCGCCGGCGACCTCGCCGCGGCGATCGCCGTCTACGACGCGATCCTCGCGCGCGAACCGCGGCACGCCGTGGCGCTGCACCTGTCGGGTGTCGCCTGCTTCCAGCGGGGTGAGTACGCGCAGGCACTCGACCGGCTGCGTGCCTCGGTCAACACCGACGGATCGAACGCCGACGTGTGGGCGAACCTCGGACTCCTGCTGACCACCATCGGCCACCATCGCGCGGCGGTCGAAACCTACGAACGTGCCGCGGCACTCGACCCCGCGCCGCAGATCCTCGTCAACATGGCGGCCGCGCAACTCGCCTGGGCGCAGCCGGCCGCTGCCGAGGCGACCGCGCGCCGCGTGGTGGCGGCCGATCCGACGCAGGCCAAGGCGTGGTTCACGCTGGCGCTCGCCCTGCAGCCGCAAGGGCGGATGCTGGAAGCGCTCGACGCGGCCACCCGGGCGGCATCGCTCGACGCCGTCGAGGAGGGCTACGCGGGCTTGAAGGCGCAGATCGAGAACGGCATCGGTGCGCCGGAGAAGGCGCGTGCGACGCTCGAGAAGGCGCTCGTCCGCATCCCGCTGTCGCGGGCGCTGCGCTTCGAGCTCGCGAGCCTCCTCGAATACAAGCTGGGCGCTCCGGAAGCGGCGGTCGCCGAGTACGAGCAGGTGCTCAAGCTCGATCCGCGGCATGGCCCGGCACTCTCGCAGCTTGCGTTCCTGCGCGGGCGCCTCGCCGACTGGCGCGATCGTCAGGCGCTGGTGCAGCGCTACCGCGACGCCGTGGCCGCCGGGTCGAGCGCGCTGTCGCCGTTTGCCTTCCTGTCCCTGCCATCGACGCGTGCCGAGCAGCGCACGTGCGCCCGGAACTGGGTCGCGCCGATCGTCGCGGCCGGCCATACCGCGCCCGAACTGACGTCACGCGAGCGCATCCGCGTGGGCTATCTCTCCGCCGATTTCCACACGCACGCGACCGCGTTCCTCGCCGCGGGGCTTTTCGAGGCGCACGATCGGCAACGCTTCGAGGTCTTCGCCTATTCGACCGGCCCCGACGACCGCTCGCCGCTGCGCGCGCGCCTCACCCGTGCCTTCGATCGCTTCGTCGATCTGCGCGATGCCGCACCCGCTGCCGTCGCGCAGGCGATTCGCGACGATGGCATCGACGTGCTCGTCGACCTCAAGGGACACACGCAGGATGCGACGCCGCTCGTCCTCGCGCATCGCCCGGCACCGATCCAGGTGCACTACCTGGGCTACCCCGGAACGATCGAGGGCGGGCTGTGCGACTACCTCGTCGGCGACGCGATCGTCACGCCGCCCGAGCACGCGGCCGACTACGCCGAGGCGATCGTCACGTTGCCCGGTTCCTACCAGGTGAACGACCGGCCGCGGCCGATCGCCGACACGCCGCCGCGTGCCGCCCTTGGACTCCCGCCCGAGGGAGTCGTGTTCGCGTGCTTCAACCAGACGTACAAGATCAATCCGGAGGTGTTCGATGCCTGGGCGCGCATCCTGGGCAACGTCGAAGGCTCGGTGCTCTGGCTCCTCGTCCGGCGCGGCGACGACCCCGCGATCGGCAACCTGCGGCGCGAGGCGCACGCGCGCGGCGTCGATCCCGGGCGCCTCGTCTTCGCGGCGCAGCGACCCAACGCCGAGTACCTCGCGCTCTACCGGCACGCCGATCTCTTCCTCGACACCTGGCCGTACAACGCGCACACGACGGCGAGCGACGCGCTGTGGGCGGGCTGTCCGGTGCTCACGATCCTGGGCGACACCTTCGCCAGCCGCGTCGCGGCAAGCCTCGTCACCGCGGTGGGCCTGCCCGAACTCGTCACCGCGTCGATCGATGCCTACGTCGAGCGGGCCCGCGCGCTCGCGCACGATCCGGCCGAGCGGGTGCGACTGCGGGCGTACCTTTCGGGCCCCGGCCGCGCCGCGGGCCTGTTCGATACCACGGCGACCACCCGCGCGCTGGAGGCGGCGTATCTCCTGATGATCGAGCAGCGGCGCCGCGGCGCGCGCGAGGCCTTCACCGTCGCCCGATAGCGCGGAGCCGGCGCCGTTCGGGGTGTCAGGGAACTGAGCACCGCCGCTGCGTGCGCGGCGGATGGAGCGACGCGGCTATTCGTCGCGCAAGGTCAACGCCGCCGCCACCCCGGTGAGCGCGAGCATGACGCCGGCGGCACCGGCGAGACCCGGCAGCGACACCGGCATGCTCGCGACGAGGCGGTAGCCCTCGCGTACCGCACCAAGGAGCGTGTCCGGCGTCGCCACGGCGAGACCCGCAACGGCCGCGCCCCACAGCGCGACGACCGCCGGCTTGCGCCACGCCGGCCGCGTGATGGATTCCGGCAGCGCGGCCAGCACGCGCGCGGTGAAACCGTCGTCGGCGAGGTACGCCGCCTGCGTCTCGGCGGCGTCGGCCGCGAGCAGGGTGTCGATCCAGTCGCTGCGGTCGGGGGACGAAAGACGATCGGATGGCATCATGGCGCGTAGGCGGCGAGGGCCGCCTTCAGGCGCTGCTTGCCGCGCAGCACGTGCGTCTTGACCGTGCCGACCGGGCAACCGAGGACGTAGGCGGCCTCCTCGTGCGTGAGGTCGTTATGGTAGCACTGCACGATCGCCGCCCGCTCGGCGTCGGGAAGCGTGGCGAGCGCGCGCTCGAGGTCGACCTTGAGCGACGTTCCCCGGGCGTGATCGGCGTGCGTGTCGTCGACGTGCGGCATGGTCTCGTCATCCTCGTCCGCGATCTCGTCGGCCCGATCGCCCAGGAGCTCCTCGCGGCGCTTGCGCGCGTCGGCGAGCCAGCAGTTGGTCGCGATGCGATACAACCACGTGGAGAATCTCGCTTCCTGGCGAAACGACGCGAGCTTGCGCCAGGCGAGCACGAAGGTCTCCTGCGCGAGGTCGTCGGCAAGCGCGTGATTGCCCGCGGTGAGCTTGCGCAGGCACGCCCGCACGCTCGACTGGTGCCGCCGGACGAGAGCGGCAAACGCGTGCTGGTCCTGCGCGACGAGCGCACGCGCGATGAGCTGCGCATCGGTGAGCGCAGGATCGGACATGAGCTAAGCGCGGTGCCGCGGCGCGGGGACGGGCAGGCATGGGATGGGCATTCGCGGCGTGCTGCGCGGCGCGACGATCACACGCCGCCGGTGCTGTGCGGGGGCGTCGCTGCCGGGGCGCGCAGCGCGTCGACGGCCTGCGCGGTCTGGCGCTCCTCGAAATACCACAGCGCCACGTAGCCGGCGCCGACGAAGAGCAGCACCAGTCCGATCCAGCCGGGCCGCCCGTCGCCGAGGGCGCCGTGAACCGATAGCGCGAGCCCGATCGCGCCCATCACGATCCCCTTGCGCAGGTCGGACCACGCGGCACGCTTGGCGAGCACCTGCACCTGCTCGGCGGGCGGCAGCGCACTCGCCGCGCGCGCGAGCGACGCGTCGCCGGTGCCGCTCACCGCCTGCAAGGCCTCCGCCGGTGGCACCACGCCCTGCTCGGCGAGCTTCAGCATCGTCTCGTTCTGCATGCGCTGGCGGCGGATCTTGTACCAGACCACCAGCGCGATGATGAGGATCGGGGTGAGGAAGACGATGAAGACGATGCCGACCACGAACGACGGCAGGCCGGACCGTGGGCCGCGGAGCGGATCGAAGGCGAACGCGCGCGGATCGCGGCTGCCGCTGTCGGCGGCGTCTTTGGCCTCGTCGTCGGCCGCGGCTTCGACGTCGGCACGGGCGTCGCGGGCTGCTTGCGCCGCGGCCCGCGCGGCCTCCTGCGCAATCTCCTGGCGCGCTTCACGGGTCGCCTCGCGGATGGCATTCGCGATCTCGCGGGCGATGGCCGCCTCGGCCGGGGCGGGTACCGCAGGCGCCGCCGCGACGGGCGGCGCGGGAGCCGCGGGTACTGCCGCTGCGGGTGGCGCAGCATCCGCGGCACCTGCCGGCGTTGCCTCGGGGAACGCGGCGAGGCTGAGGGCGGCAAGCAGCGCTCCGCCCAGAACCAAGCGACGAACGAGGGGCGGCAGCGGATGCGTCATGACGGCTCCAGCAATCGGTATGGCGGTTGGATGCGGCGACGGCCGCTTCCGGATTCGGTGTCGACGGCTTGTCACCAGGTCGATCGGTGCGCCGCCGGCGGTGGCGCCGCACGTGGCACTTGCGGGGTCCGCGCCCGTGGGGAATGCGGGGCGCGGCGCCTGGGGGCGCATGCTACTATCCCCGGCGCGTTCCGTCATGCGGCGATCCGGGGCGCGGCACGCGGCTCGCTCGACACGCCATTGCCCGTCGCCGCGATTTCCGTTGGCCACGTAGCCCTTTGCGCCGTTCCATCGTCTTCCCTCCCGCCCGCGGAGCCGGCCTCGCAGCCGCGCGCTCGCGGCTGCGCCGGATTGTCGCCCCGGTCGTCGTCCTCATGTGGCTCGCGCTCGCCTTGCCGGTTGCCGCGCAGGACGACATGGTGACGCTCAATTTCGTCAACGCCGACATCGAGTCGGTGGTGAAGGCGGTCGCCGAGATCACCGGCCGCAACTTCATCCTCGATCCGAAGATCAAGGGAACCGTCAACATCATCTCGGCGCGGCCGGTGCCGAAGAGCCTCGTCTATCCCACGCTGCTGTCGGCGCTGCGCCTGCAGGGCGTGACGGCGGTCGAAGGCAACGGCGTCACCAAGCTCGTGCTCGAGGTCGACGCCAAGATGCACGGCTCGGACGTCGGACAAGGCGGCGTCGGCGGTGGCGATCGCCTCGTCACGCAGGTCATCACGCTGCGCCACGAGTCGGCCACCCAGATGGTCACCGTTTTGCGGCCGCTCATCACACCCAACAATACGATCGCGGCGTTCCCCGGGACCAACGCCGTCGTCATCACCGACTACGCGGAGAACCTGCGGCGCATCGAGAAGATCATCGCCTCGCTCGACCAGCCGCCCGCCGGCGAGCCGCTGGTCGTGACCCTCAAGCACGCTTCGGCGCTGGACCTCGTCCCGCTCGTGCAGCGTCTCCTCGGTGCGGAGGCGAGCACCGGTGGCGCGCCGGGCGCCGCGGGACCGGGGGATGCCGCGCAGCGCATCACCATCGTCGCCGATCCGCGCAGCAACAGCGTGCTGCTGCGCTCGGAGAACTCGGCACGGGCGGGGCGCGTTAAGGCACTCCTCGAGCAGCTCGACACACCGGGCCGCGCCGGCGGCAACATGTTCGTCGTCTACCTCAAGAACGCCGAGGCGGCGCGCGTCGCGCAGACGCTGCGCGCGCTCCTGAGCGGCGGCAGCGACGTCGCCGCGGCGCCGGCAACGCCGTCGGCGATCGGCAACCAGCTCGGTACGGGCGGGACGGGAGGCGCGGGAAGCGCGAGCCCCGGATTCGCCGCGACCGCAGCGCCGGCGGCGCCGCCGACATCGTCGAATCCCTTCGTGGCCGGCGCCGGCGGTGGCGCGCTTCCCGGCGGGCTCACGATCCAGGCCGATACCGCGAGCAACGCGCTCATCATCATGGGCCCGGAGCCGCTGTACAACAACCTGCGCACGATCATCGAGCGCCTCGACGTGCGGCGCGCGCAGGTGTTCGTCGAGGCGCTGATCGTCGAGGTCGCCGCCGACAAGGCCGCCGAGTTCGGCATCCAGTGGCAGTTCCTGCAGGGGCTGGGGCGCGACGGCGTGCAAGGCTTCGGCGGGACCAACTTCGGCGCGCGCGACAGCGGCAACAACATCATCTCGGGGTCGGTCGACATCACCAAGCTGGGGCAGGGGCTCAACGCGGGAATCGTCAACGGAACGATCTCGCTCCCCGGCATCGGCACGCTCTACAACCTCGCATTCCTCGCCCGCGCGCTGGAGCAGACGACCGGCGCCAACATCCTGTCCACGCCGACGCTGCTCACCCTCGACAACGAGGAGGCGCGCATCATCGTCGGGCAGAACGTCCCCTTCGTGACCGGCCAGTACGCGACGACCGGATCGGCGTCGACCGTGCAGCCGTTCCAGACCATCGAGCGCCGCGACATCGGCGTGCTGCTGCGCGTGAAGCCGCAGATCACCGAAGGCGGGACGATCCGCCTCGTCGTCTACCAGGAGGTGTCGCGCATCGAGTCGTTCACTACCGCCACCGGGCTCGTCCTGTCGAAGCGGGCGCTGGAGTCGTCGGTGATCGTCGACGACAAGCAGGTGGCGGTGCTGGGCGGGCTCATCCAGGACAGCTTCTCCGACGGCTCCGATCGCGTGCCGGTGTTGGGCGACGTGCCGGTGCTGGGCGCGCTCTTTCGCTACGACCAGCGCAAGCGGCAGAAGGTGAACCTGCTCATCTTCTTGAAGCCCACCGTGGTGCGCACCGACTGGCAAGGCAAGGAGATCACCTCGGAGCGCTACGACTACATCATGAACGAGCAGCAGCGGAGCCGCCCCGAATTCCGCTATTTCTGGCAGGACCAGAGCGTGCCCACGCTGCCGGCGGCCGGTGCCATGCCCGGTACGCGAGTGGGTGAGTTGCCGAGCACGGAATCGCCGCCGCCGCCGGCCGATACGCCGCTCCTGCCGCGGCCGGTCACCGCCGGCAAGCCCACGCCGTCACCCACCGCGCCGGGGGCCGCGATCCCCGGACTCGCGCCCGTGCCCGGTGGCGCGCCGGCCGCGGCGCCGGCGTTGCCGCCCGCTTCGACGGCGCCGCTCGCGCCCGCACCGGCGGCGCCCGCTGCAGCGGCGCCCCCGCGCTAGGAGCGTCCCGTGAGCGCCTCGCCCGACGCCGCCTTCGCCGCGTCGCTCGTCGCGCAGATTCCCTACGCGTTCGCGCGCCTGCACGGCGTGCTCCCCGCCGGCCTCGACGGCGAGGCGGTGCGGGTGCTGCTGCGCCCCGATGCCACGCCCGAAGGGCTCACCGAGATCCGCCGGGTCCTGCAGCGCGACCTCGTGACGCGGGCGGTGGACGCGCCGACGTTCGCGCACGAACTCGCGCGACGCTACAACCAGGGGGCGCCGGCGAGTGCGGCGCAGGTCGCGAGCGATCTCGCGCGCGAAACCGATCTCGCGCGCCTCATGCAGGACCTGCCGGCTACCGAGGACCTGCTCGACGGCAGCGCGCAGGCACCGGTGATTCGCATGATCAACGCGCTCCTGCTGCAGGCACTGCGCGAGCGTGCCTCCGATCTCCACTTCGAGCCGTACGAAGCACGCTCGGTGGTGCGCTTTCGCATCGACGGCGTGCTGCGCGACGCCATCGAGCCGCCGCGCGCGCTGCACGCGGCACTCGTGTCGCGCCTGAAGATCATGGCGAGCCTCGACATCGCCGAACGGCGCCTGCCGCAGGACGGTCGCATCTCGCTCAAGCTGGGCGACAAGCAGGTCGACGTGCGGGTGTCGACGCTGCCCACCGGGCCGGGCGAGCGCGTCGTGCTGCGCCTGCTCGACAAGGAGGCGGCTCGTCTCGACCTCGCCGCGCTGGGGATGAGCGATGCGACGCGCGACGGTGTCGATCGCCTCATCCGCGAACCGCACGGCATCGTCCTCGTCACCGGGCCGACCGGCTCGGGCAAGACGACGACGCTCTACGCGGCGCTGTCCCGCCTGCCGCGCGGCGCGGTCAATGCGATGACGGTCGAGGACCCGATCGAGTACGCACTCGACGGCGTCGCGCAGACGCAGGTCAATCCGCGCATCGAGCTCGATTTCGCGCGCGCATTGCGGGCGATCCTGCGCCAGGATCCCGACGTCATCATGATCGGCGAGATCCGCGACCTCGAGACGGCACAGATCGCGGTGCAGGCCTCGCTCACCGGGCACCTCGTGCTCGCCACGCTGCACACCAACGACGCGGCGAGCGCGGTGACGCGCCTCGCCGACATGGGCGTGGAGCCCTACCTGCTCGCCTCGAGCCTGCTCGGCGTGCTCGCGCAACGGTTGGTGCGCACGCTGTGCCCGGCGTGTCGGGTGAGCGCGCCGCCGACGCCGGGCGAGACGACACTGCTCCGCTCGCTCGGCCTGCCGGCGGCGACCCCGGTGGCGAGTGCCGCCGGCTGCGAGCAGTGCAACCACACCGGATTTCGTGGGCGCACCGGCGTGTACGAGCTCCTCGTCGTCGACGATGCCGTGCGGCGTGCCGTTCACGACCGTGCCGACGAGCTCGCCATCCGGGCCGCGGCGGAGCGTGCCGGTATGACGGGCCTGCGTAGCGACGGCGCGCGCTGGATCGCGAGCGGCGAGACCTCGCTCGCCGAGCTCTGGCGTGTGACGCGCGCGGACTGAGCGTGGGCCAGTTTCGCTGGGAGGCGGTCGACGCCGCGGGTCGCCTGCGTGAGGGTGTCCTCGAAGCCGAGACCGCGCGCGCGGTGCGTGACCAGTTGCGCGCCGACGGCCTCACGCCGACCGCGGTCGATGCCACCGCGTCGCGCGGCGACGGTACGCCGTCCGTGCGTTTGCCGCCACCGCTGCTGGCGATGACCACGCGCCAGTTGGCGACCCTCGTGCTGTCGGGTCTGCCGCTCGATCAGGCGCTCGCCGCGGTGGCCGAGCAGGCCGACGATGCGCGTGCCGCGCGGATCGCGAACCTGCTGCGCGCGCACGTCGCCGCCGGCGAGGCGCTTACCGCGGCGCTCGCTCGCTATCCGCGTACCTTCTCGCCGCTGTACCGGGGTCTCGTCGGCGCCGGCGCCGAGGCGGGGCGCCTCGCCGACGTCCTGGCGCGCCTCGCCGACTATCTGGAGGCGCGCGAGGCGATGCGGCAGAAGGTCGTGCTGGCACTCATCTACCCCGCGGTGGTCACCGTGATCGCGGCCGGCGTGATCGCGGTGCTGCTCGTCTATGTCGTGCCGCAGGTCGTCGCGGTCTACCAGCAGAGCCGGCAGACGTTGCCGTGGCTCACGCAGGCGCTGATCGCGACGAGCGGCTTCCTGCGCGCCACCGGCTGGCTGTGGGCGACGGCGCTCGTGGTCGGTCTCGGCGCATTCGCATTCGCGCTGCGCCACGCGACCTTGCGCATGCGCTGGCACATCCTCCTGTTGCGGCTGCCGGTTGCCGGGCGACTCTTGCGCAGCCTCGATACCGCACGCTTCGCGAGCACGCTCGCCATCCTCACCGCCAGCGGCACTCCATTGCTGCGTTCGCTCGACGCCGCCGCGGAGGTCGTTCGTCAGCTGCCGTTGCGCGCGGCGGCGAGCCGCACGGCGGCGCTCGTGCGCGAGGGCGTGGCGCTATCGCGGGCGTTGCGCGAGCAGGCGGCCTTTCCGCCGGTGCTCGTGCACCTCGTCGCCAATGGCGAGCACAGCGGGCGCCTGGCGCCGATGCTCGAGCGCGCCGCCACCGAGCTGGAGCGTGACGCCGAACGACGCCTCGCGTGGCTGGCGGCGTTGCTGCAGCCGGCGCTCATCGTGATCATGGGGGCGATCGTGCTGGTCCTCGTCCTTGCGGTGATGCTGCCCATCGTCTCCATGAACCAGCTCGTCCGCTGACGGGGCACGCCGCTGCCGTCGTCCTCAGCGACGCGCGACGACGATACGCCGCCCGTCCTGGGCAATGGTGCGCATCGACAGCCCGGCCGCGACGAGCGTCGCGTGGGTCGGCAGCGTCATGATCGCGTAGGCACGATCGTGCAGGCTCCACGCCACCTCGAAGTCGTCGAGGTCGGCAATGAAGCGTTCGGGATCGCGATCGAGGCCCCAGGCGAGTTCACCGCGCTCCTTGACGAGCGTCACGGTGCGCCCGAGGTAGAACGGCACCGACTGGTCGAAGAAATCGACGCTGTAGAAGGGAGTACCCGGCTCGAACGGCCGTCGCGCTTCGCCGCCGGTGAGTTCCTCGATCAGTCCTTCGGCCGAAAAGTAGGCATCGATGCGGCTCGCGGTGACCATCGCGAGCTGGCTACCCAGCATGCCGCCGGCCACCACCGTCATCAGCGCGACGAGCGGGCGTTGGCGCGCGAGGACGCGCGTCAGCATGCCGGTGGCGAGGAGCCCCAGCGCGCCCACGACGATCCAATGCGCGGACGCGAGGTACGACTCGCGCAGCGTCTCGACCTTGATCGCCTGCGCTGCGGGGAAGGCGAGCGCGGCGGCGACGATGCCGCTCACGACCAGCGTCCACGCGGTGAGGCGCAGCGTGCGGCGCCAGTCCCGCGCGAGGCGCGGCGCCACAGCGAGCGCGATGCCGGGCAGGATCGGCAGGATGTACGACGGCAGCTTCGACGAGGAGGCGCTGAAGAAGACGAAGATGGCGCCCGCCCAGCACCAGGCGAAGACGACGGGATCGAAGCGCGGCGCCGGTCCGGCCGGGGAGTGCCGCCGGATGAGCGCGGCGACGATCGCCGGTAACCACGGCACGAGGTAGCCGAGCGCGATCGGCACGAAGTACCACCACGGTCCGCCGCGCTGATGCCCGGGTTGCAGGAAGCGCTGCCAGTGCTCGACCACGAAGAAGAAGTACAGGAAACCCGGCGTGCGCCGCTCGGCGGCGACGAGCCAGGGCAGCACCACCAGCGTCACGATGACGATGCCGAGCCCGAGGTGCAGGCGGCGCAGCAGCGCGAGGTCGCGGCGCACAGCGACGTAGGTGGCCACGGCAAGTCCCGGCAGCACGATCGCGATGGCGCCCTTGGTGAGGAAGGCGAGGGCGCACAGGAACCAGGCGGCCGCCATCCACCGCCGCGTCTCGCGCGGTGGCGTCGCGTCGCGCTGCGCGAGGAGGAAAGCGCACAGCGCGCCCGCCAGCAGCGCGGTCAGCATGACGTCGAGCGTCACGAACTGGTTGGCGAGGAAGTAGCCTGAACTCGCGGCGAGCACCGCGCCGGCCATCCAGCCGGCGCGCCGCGAATGCAGTCGCCGTGCGGTGGCGAGCACGGCGAGTACCGCCAGGAAGCCCGCCACCGCCGGCGCGAGCCGTGCCGTCCATTCGTCTTCGCCGAAGGCGCGGAAGGCGATCGCGGTCGCCCAATACTGGAGCGGCGGCTTCTCGAAGTACGGGATGCCGTTGAGCGTCGGCGTCACCCAGTTGCCGCTCGCGACCATTTCGCGCGGAATCTCGGCGTAGCGACCTTCGTCAGGGAAGTAGAGCCCGCGCAGCTCGAGGAAGCCGAACCACAGCACGAGCACCGCCGCCACGAACGCCCAGACGCGCCACGAGCGCCGCCCGACCGGCGCGGCGCGTGCGGTCGTGGCAGCGGGGAGCGTGGTGGTCGAAGAGTGCACCGGGAGGAGGCGACGCCGTCCGGCTGGCTGGCGTCTTAACGGCGCAGGGCGAGGACGACGACACCGGCGGCGACGAGCGCGATTCCCGTCCACTCGCGTGCCCCTGGCCGCTCGCCCAGGAAGGCGAACGCGAAGAGCGCGACCAGGATGACGCTCGCCTTGTCGACCGGCGCGACCTGCGATGCGTCACCGATCTTGAGGGCGCGAAAATAGCACACCCAGGACGCGCCGGTGGCGAGCGCGGAGAGTGTCAGGAAGACCCACGAGCGCCGCGGAATCGCCGCCGGGTCGGTCCACTTGCCGGTCGCCATCACGAAGGCGAAGAGCAGCACGGCGATGATCACGGTGCGAAAGAGCGTCGCGTAGTCGGAGTCGATTCCTTCGAGTCCGACCTTGGCGAAGATCGCGGTGAGCGCCGCGAAGACCGCCGACAGCAGCGCCCAGACGAGCCAGGCGGGGTAGGTGGTCATGCGCTGCCTCGCGGGATGTGGGTCGTGACGCCGTCGCGCGCCGTCGCCGCGTGCTGCGCGAGCGCCCATTGCACGTGTTCGCGCACCAGTGGCGACGGGTCGTCGGCGCGCGCCGCCAGCGCGGTCATGACGTCCGGTGATGCCGGTGCGTTGCCCAAGCCCACGGCGAGGTTGCGCAGCCAGCGCTCGTAACCGATGCGGCGGATCGCGCTGCCGGCCATGCGGCTGTCGAACTCGTCGCGCGTCCACGCGAAGAGTTCGACCAGCGTGGCGCGATCGAGCCCGTGTCGCACGGTGCGAAAGTCGCTCTCGGCGGCGAGCGATGCATATCGATTCCACGGGCAGACGAGCTGGCAGTCGTCGCAGCCGTAGACACGATTGCCGATGAGCGGGCGCAGCGCTTCCGGGATCGGGCCGTGGAGCTCGATGGTGAGGTACGAGATGCAGCGACGTGCATCGAGCTCGTACGGCGCCACGATCGCCCCGGTGGGGCAGGCATCGAGGCAGGCGCGACACGACCCGCAGTGCGCGCTCACCGGGTCGGTCGTCGGCAGCGGGAGATCGGTGTAGATCTCGCCGAGGAAGAAGTACGAGCCTGCCTCGCGCGTGAGCAGCAGCGTGTGCTTGCCGCGCCAGCCCAATCCCGACTTCGCCGCGAGGGCGCCTTCGAGGACCGGCGCGCTGTCGGTGAACACCCGGTAGCCGAAGGGACCGATGTCGTCGGCGATGCGCGCGGCGAGGCGCGCGAGCCGGGCCCGCAGCACCTTGTGATAGTCCCGGCCCAATGCGTAGCGCGAGACATAGGCGCGCGCCGGATCGGCGAGCGCTGCGCGCGCGGCGGCGAGCGGCTCCGGCAGGTAGTCCATGCGCGCGGTGATCACCCGCAGCGTATCGGGAACGAGTTCGGCGGGGCGCGAGCGCGCCGTGCCGTGGCGCGCCATGTAGTCCATCTCGCCGTGATATCCGGCGGCGAGCCAGCGGTCGAGCCCCGCCTCGGCTTCGTGGAGGTCGGTGTCGGCGATGCCGATCGCCCCGAAGCCCAGTTCGCGACCCCATTGCGCGATCCTGACCGCGAGTTCCGGCCACGCGGACTCGACGGATTGCGGCGGCGACGTGACGTTGGCACCCATCCCGGTTAGCCTACCGCACGATGTCCACCTGCACCTGATTCGATGCACACGACGAATCGTTACTGGCTGCCGAGCGCTGGCGATACCGAGCGGGTCGGCGCCGCACTCGCGCGCGCGCTCAGCGGGGGCCTCGTGCTCACCCTCGCCGGCGATCTGGGTGCCGGGAAGACGACGCTCGTACGCGGCACGTTGCGTGCGCTGGGCTGGACGGGGCCGGTCAAGAGTCCGACGTACAGTCTGGTTGAGTATTATCCATTTTCGAGCTTATACTTATATCACTTTGATTTTTATCGGTTCGCCGATCCAATCGAATGGGAAACGGCGGGACTCGCCGAATGTTTTCGCGACGACAGCGTGTGTCTCGTGGAATGGCCGGAACGCGTCGCGGCGTGGTTGCCGCCGGCCGACCTCGCGATCGAGCTCGCGCACGTCGATGCGGATGTCGGGCGCCGTCTGGTGGCGCGTGCGGCATCGGCCGAGGGTGAGCGGTGCCTCGTCGAGATCGCACGCCTGAACCTCCCCGCGGCACCCTGATCGAGATCAGCCTGCCGCGACGGCGGCTGTGGCAGTGGCTGCTCCTGCCGGGATCGGCGTGGCTCGCGCCCTCGACGTCGGCCGATGGGGTGCGCGTGGCTTCCGCGCGCCTGTGGCCGTCACCCGACTACACGCGGCTCATCATCGAGACCACCGCGCCGCTTCCCCACCAGTGGCAGACGCTGCGCAACCCCGACCGCCTCGTTCTCGACGTCGACGGCATCGATGCGCCGAGCGAACTCGCGACCCTGCCGCGTCGCGTGCAGCCGGCCGACCCGTACGTCGCCGCCATCCGCCTCGGCCGGCGCGGCGCAGGGGGGCTGCGCGTGGTGCTCGACCTGCGCAGCGAGGTTCGTGCCGACGTCTTCGCGGTGCCGCCGGTGGGCGAATACGGCCACCGGCTGGTGATCGATCTGTATCCGCTGGTGCCGCTCGATCCGTTGATGGCACTCCTCGAAAGCGAGCGGCAGAAGGAAGCGCGCGCGGCGCTGCAACCGCCGGCCCGCGCCCGCAAGCTCACCATCGCGATCGACCCCGGACACGGCGGCGAGGATCCGGGAGCCATCGGTGCCAAGGGCACCTACGAGAAAGACGTGGTGCTCGCCATCGCCCGCAAGTTGCAGGCGCGCATCGACGGCGATCCGCAGATGCGCGCGATGCTCACCCGCGACGGCGATTACTTCGTCCCGCTGGCCGAGCGCGTGCGCAAGGCGCGGCGCGTGCAGGCCGACCTCTTCATCTCGATCCACGCCGATGCCTTCCGTGAACCCGCGGCGCGCGGCTCGTCGGTATTCGCACTCTCCGAGCGCGGCGCCACGAGCGCGGCGGCGAAGTGGCTCGCGCAGCGCGAGAACGACGCCGACCTCATCGGCGGCGTCGATCTCGATCGCCGCGATCCGGTGCTCGCGCGCACGCTCCTCGACCTGTCGCAGACGGCGCAGATCAGCGACAGCCTCAAGGTCGGCCAGCAGGTCCTCGACGGGATCGGCTCGCACAACACGCTGCACAAGGCGAGCGTCGAGCAGGCGGGATTCGCGGTTCTGAAGGCGCCTGACATCCCGTCGATCCTCGTCGAGACCGCCTTCATCAGCAATCCGGAGGAAGAGCAGAAGCTGCGCGCCGCTCGCCACCAGAAGAAATTCGCCGACTCGATGTACGACGGCATCGCCCGCTATTTCGCCAGGAATCCGCCGCTCGCCCGGGCGTAGGCCGTAGAATCGTACGGTGCTTCGCTTCTTCGTCCTCTTCCTCGTGCTGCTCGCCGCGCTCTTCGCGCTCGAGTTGACGCCATGGGCGCAAACCTACGTCGTCATCCCGTGGACCGATACGCTGGCGCGCATCTCGACGGCGATCGTTACGCTGTTCGATGCCAACGTCGTCGCGTCGGGCAAGGTGATTCGCAGCACGACCAACGATTTCGCGGTGTCGATCGAGGCCGGCTGCAACGGCGTCGAAGCGACCATCGTGCTCGTCGCGGCGATGATCGCCTTTCCCGCGCCGTGGCGCTATCGCGTCGCCGGTCTCGCCATCGGCTTCGTCGCGGTGCAGGCGCTCAACATCGTGCGCATCATCAGTCTCTTCTACCTGGGCCAGTGGAGCTACGCGGTCTTCGAGTGGGCGCACCTGTACGTGTGGCAGGCGCTCATCATGCTCGACGTGCTCGTGGTGTGGCTCTTGTGGGTCCGCCGCGTGCCGCGTCCGGAAGACGCCGCGATGCCGCCATCGGCGCTCGCCCACGGCTGACGTGACGCCGCATCGGTTGCCGGCGCGTCCACTCCTGCGCTTCGTGGTCGTCACGCTCGCGTGGCTGCCCGCCGCCTTTGCGGCGTGGTACGTGCTCGCCCCGGTGATCCTCCTGCCCGCCGAGCTCATCGTACGCGGGATCGCTCGCGCATTCATGGGTGAGCTCGTGCGCGGGATCGAGGCACACGGCGGCGTCGTCTCCTTCGTCACCACGCTGCGTCCCGGCGCGGTCGACGCGGGCGGCGAACTCAGCGTCGACGTCAACATGCTGCTCTACGCCTTCGGCTTGCCGCTCTTCGTGGCGCTGACGCTTGCCGCCCGCCAGCGACCGCTGTGGCGCACGCTCGCGATCGGCTACGTCGTGCTGATGCCGTTCATCGCCTGGGGCGTGGTGGCGGACTTCCTGAAGAACGTCGCGATCACCGCGCCGCCGCTCGTCGCCTCGCAGACGGGGTTCGGTCCACGCGCTCGCGATATGATCGCGTTCGCGTATCAATTCGGGTCGCTGATCCTGCCTGCCGTCGTCCCGGCGGTCGTCTGGGTGCTCACGCATCGCGCGTTCCTCGATCGTTGGCGCCGGTTGCGTCCCACCGCGACGTGAGGCGCAGCGCGCCCACTTTGGAGTCTTTCGATGCAGAAAAACATCGTCCTGGCCGTGGCGGTGGCGGTCGCCTACCTGGCGCTCGCCTGGCTCTCCGCGGTGGTCGCTTATTCGCCGAACGATGCGTGGACCGTGTGGCTCGGAAGCGGCGTCGTCCTGGGACTGCTCCTCGCGCTGCGCCGTCGGTGGTGGCCCGGCATCCTTGCCGGCGGATTCGTCGGCGCGACGCTGTTCTCGCTCTACCTCGACACGTCGCTCGTCGTGGCGTTGGGCTACGGCGCGATCGAAGTGATCGCCGCCGGCGCGGCGATCGCGCTCGCGACCCGGCTGGTGCCGTTGCCGCTGCGCCTTGACCGTGGCCGCGATCTCGCCGCGCTGATCGTCGTCGGTGCGCTGCCGCTGGCGCTCGTCGGCGCCTTCCTGGCGGCGTTGTGGCACCTCGTCGAGACCACCGGTGGCGCCCTCGGCGTCTTTCGCGTGTGGTTCGTCTCCAACGTGCTCGGGACGCTGCTCGTGGCGCCGGTGTTCGTCGCCTGGGCGCAGTTTCGCGTACGGCGCTCCGGCGGGATGCCGATGCCGACGTTCCTGGGCGGCGCGCTCGCCTGCGTGCTCTTCATCCTCACCGTCTGGCTGCTGTTCGACGCCGCGCCCGGAACGCGCTTCGAGGGAACGCGCGGCCAGACGCTGACCTACGTCCCGATCCTCTTCGTGGCCATCGTCGCCCTGCTGTGGGGTGCGCCGGGCGCCACGCTCGCGGCGTTCGTCGGCGCGGTGATCGCCCTGCTGAACACCGCGCAGCACGAGGGCCCGTTCGCGCTCGCACAAGGTTACTTAGGCGAGGCCGAATTCGAGGTCCAGGCGTATGCGCTGGCGATCGCGCTCACCGGATTGCTGATCGCGATCCTCGCCGCCGGCCAGCGCCGCGCGGCGCGCGATGCGCGCGAATGGCGCACCCGCTTCACCGCCGCGATCGCCGCGCATCGGCTCGTCGCGTACGAATGGGATCCGGCGACCGGCAGCCTCGTCGTGTCCGGGGACGCGAACGAGCTCATGGGCGTGCCGCCGCAGCGCCTGGGTACGCTCGCCGACTGGCTCTCGTACGTCGCCGCCGACGATCGCGAGCGGGTGACCACCCGCTTCGACGAGCGCGTGCGTGGGCAAGGTGAAGCCGACCGCCTGACCTATCTCCTGCACAACGGCAGCGCGACGCTGGCCGCGACCGACGAGGCGCGGGCGATCCGCGATCACGACGGCGAACTGCATCGCGTCGTCGGCCTGGTGCGCATCGATCCCGTCACCGCCACCGCGGTGGCGGCATGACGCGGCGTTCGCGGGTCGCGGCGCGGCAACTCGCGCCGAGCGGGAACGAGCGCCGCCGCGCATCGTCGCGAGGGATCGTCCGATGAGCACCGCCGTGGCCGCGCTCGCCCCCGCCGCGGCGTCGAACGCGCCGGTGGCGCCCGTCCAGGAGGCCGGTAACATCCCCGACGCGGTGTTCCTGATCCACGGTCTCGGCGGCACGCAGTACGACCTGGGTTCGATGCACAAGCGCCTGAAGAACGCGGGCTTCGTCACGCATTCGCTCACGCTGCCGGGTCATGGCACCGATCCCAAGGACCTCGACGGCGTGGTCGCCGAGGACTGGATCGAGGCGGTCACCGCCAAGTACCGTGAAATCAGGCGCGAGCACCCGCGCCTGCACCTCATGGGCATGTGCATGGGGTCGCTGCTCGCCGCCCTGGTCGCGGCCCGCGAGCAGCACGCCGCCGGGAATCTCGTGATCCTGGCGCCGCCCGTCTACATCGACGGCTGGGCGACGCCGTGGTACCGCGGCCTGCGCCCGCTCCTCTACCTCTTGCCGGGCGTCGGGCGCACGATGAAGGTCGAGGAGGAGGATCCGTTCGGCATCAAGAACGAGCAGTTGCGCGCGATCGTCAAGGCGAAGTTCGAGCGTGGCGAGAACTTCCACTATCGCTGGGTGCCGCTCGAGTGCATCCGCCAGGTCGATCGCCTGCGTGCGATGCTCATGAAGGCCGCGAGGACGATCCGCTGCCCGACGCTCGTCGTGCACGCGCGCGAGGACGAGTTGACGAGCCTGCGCTCGGCGAATTTCCTGGTCGAGCAGATCGGCGGCGGCCGCGCGCGCATGGTGGTGCTCGAGGACAGCTACCACATGGTCTGCGTCGACAACGACCGCGAGATTGTCGCGAAGAACGTCCTCGAATTCTTCGGTGCCGCGCTCCCCGGTGCGACGTCCGCGCTCGCCAACGAGCCGCGCATGTCGCGCGAGGCGTTGCACGCCGCGGTCGCGGCGTCGCTCGAACGCCTCGGCGCCGGTGACTTCGCCGGACTGCGCGAGCTCGCCATCCCCGATCTGGCCTGGGTGCAGCCGGGGACCAACCAGGTGTCGGGTGCGCACCTGGGCAAGACCTTCGCCTCGTTCGCGAGCCGGGTCACCGAGACCTGCGCGCTGCGCTTCGTCGCCTTCGGCACCCCGGTGTTCAATCGCGGCGTGGCGCTGGTCCCGGCCACGCTCGTCGCAGCGCGCGACGGTGGCGCCTTCGAATCCGAAGGCGCGCTCCTCCTCGCCTACCACGGCGGCAAGCTCCTCGAAGCGCGCTGGTTCGCCGACGACGTCGCGCGCGAGGACGCGTTCTTCGGCGCGCCGGAGCCGGTCGATGCCGGCGCGACCTCGCTCGACGCCGACTTCGACGCCGCGACCGCCGCCTCGAAGACGCTGCGCAAGGCGCCGGACAACGACACGCTGCTGGCGCTCTATTCGCTCTACAAGCAGGCGACGGTGGGCGACGCGCGCGGCGAGCGACCGGGCGCGCTCGACATGATCAATCGCGCGAAGTTCGACGCCTGGACCGCGCGCAAGGGCACCGCCCGCGACGCGGCGATGCAGGCGTACATCGACCTCGTGCGCAAGGTCGTCGACGGCGAGGGTACGCGGTAGTACGGGCTGGCGAGTCGGGTGCCATCGCCGCATCGACGGAGCGGAGCATGAAAGGGAGACCGAAGCGACGCGAGGCGAAACCCCCGGCCGGTGTGAAGTGGATCGCACGGCGCACCCTGCGCCTGGTCGATCCGGACTCGGGCGCGACGACCTCCGTGATCGTCGAAATCGGCCTGCCGGCACCCGTGCCCGACAGCGAGGCTTTCGGATGCGCGGTGCGCATCGGCGGCTTGATCGGAGACGTGGGGCCGATCCAGGGCGTGGACTCGTTGCAAGCGGTGGAGGAGGCTTGCCGCTTCGTCCGCCGATACCTGGCGCAATGCAAGCAAGCACCGAACTTGCGCTGGCCGACCGGCGATCCATACGACGACGGCGAGTCGATGGTGTGGCGTGGCTCGGGTTGCGCGGTAGCGATGCGTGTCGAGCATGGATCGCGCGGAGCAGCGACAGCAATCGCGCAGGGGCAGCGGTGCGTGACGCTCTCCGCGCGCGGGAGCGCGCTTCGTGCGCCCCGCGCCGCTGATCGACGCCGCACGTCGATCCGAAGCGAAGAGCGTCCACCACGAAGCGCGTTCGCCACGACGGTTGGGGTTGCGCTCTTCGCTACGCACCACGCGATTGCGTCAAGGCGACGGTGGGGGCGCACGAAGCGCGCTCCCGCGCGCGGAGAGCGCCACCGCCGTCGCCCCCAGTCTCAGAGCGCGCCGACGGGCGGTCGTGGCGGCGCCACCGCCGTCACCCCTCCGTCTCAGACCGCGTCGCCGGCAGGTCGCGGCGGCGTGGAGCGTGTCGGAGCACGCCCAGCCCGAGCCGCGGTGCGTGACGAGAACCCACCGCGCAAGGGGCAGCGACAGCAATCGCGCAGGGGCAGCGGTGCGTGACGCTCTCCGCGGGCAGGAGCCCGCTTCGTGCGCCTCGC
>JADZAQ010000075.1 GCA_020852555.1 Burkholderiales bacterium | reverse complement strand
TGGCGGGCGTCTATCTCCTCATCATCGAGTTCACCACGCCGGGCATGATGGTGCCCGGCGTCCTGGGCGCGATCTGCCTTCTCACGGGACTCTTCGCGCTGCAGATGCTGCCGATCAGCTATGCGGGCCTCGGGCTCGTCCTCCTCGGCGTGGCCTTCATGGTCGCGGAGGCGTTCTATCCGACGTTCGGCTCGCTCGGCATCGGCGGCGTGGTCGCGTTCGCGATCGGCGCGGTCATGCTCATGGACACCGACGTCCCGGGCTTCGGCATCTCGCCGGTGCTGATCGGGGCGCTGGCGATCGTCTCGGTGCTCTTCATGCTGGTCATCGCGGGCGTCGCTCTGAGGGCGCGCCGGCGACCGATCACCACGGGCAGCGAGGGACTCGTCGGCAGCGTCGGCGTGGCGCTCGAGGACTTCGCGGCGGAGGGGTGGGTGCGCGTGCATGGCGAGCAGTGGCGCGCGCGCAGCGCCGTGCCGCTCACGCGCGGCCAGGAAGTCAGCGTCACCGCGCGCGACGGTCTCGTGCTCGCCGTCGAGCCCGCCCGCGAGCCGTCGGGCACGTAGCCAGGAAGGAGTCGCACCATGACCTTCGCATTGGGAGTTGGCGTTTTCGCACTGATCATCCTGATCCTCGTGCTGATGTCGTTTCGAGTCATGCGCGAGTACGAGCGCGCCGTCGTGTTCATGCTCGGCCGCTTCTGGAAGGTGAAGGGGCCAGGATTCTTCCTCCTCATCCCCGGCGTGCAGCAGATGGTGCGCATCGACCTGCGCACCATCGTCATGGACGTGCCGCCGCAGGACGTCATCACCCGCGACAACGTATCGGTGAAGGTGAATGCGGTGGTCTACTTCCGCATCATGGATCCGGAGAAGGCGGTGATCCAGGTCGAGAAATACTATGAGGCGACGAGCCAGCTCGCGCAGACCACGCTGCGCGCGGTGCTCGGCAAGCACGAGCTGGACGACCTGCTCGCGTCGCGCGAGAAGCTCAACCACGACATCCAGCTCGTGCTCGACGCGCAGACCGCCGCCTGGGGCATCAAGGTGTCGACGGTCGAGATGAAGGACGTCGACCTCAACGAGACGATGGTGCGCGCGATGGCGCGGCAGGCCGAGGCCGAGCGCGACCGGCGCGCCAAGGTGATCCACGCCGAGGGCGAGCAGCAGGCATCGGAAAAGCTCATGCAGGCTGCGGAAATGCTCTCGCGCCAGCCGCAGTCGATGCAGTTGCGCTACCTGCAGACGCTGGCGACCATCGCCGGCGACAAGTCGTCGACCATCGTGTTTCCGCTGCCGATCGACCTCCTCGGCTTGCTCGCATCGGCCACGCGCAAGGAGTAGTGCGCGTCCTCACTGGGCCGGCACCGGCGGCCCGATGACCTGGGTCTCGGGCGGAGTGGCGTCGCGGCGATCCCATCGGGCAGCTGCATCCGCGGCAGACGTACGTATTGCGATGTTGGCATTCGCGTATTACACTCGCTGCCGTGAAAACGCTGACGGTACGTCTACCTGCGGCACTGGTTGCCGACATCGATGCCGAGTCCCGCATTCGCGGGATGTCCCGATCCGATGTCGTTCGCGAACGCTTGCGCGTTGCGGGGCAAGGGGCTACGTCGCCGCCGCCTGCCATTGCCGCCATTGCCGATCTCGTCGGATCGATCGAGGATCTTCCGGCAGATTTGAGCGCACGGCGCAAGGAGTACTTGCGCGCGACCGGCTATGGCCGAAAACGTCCTCGTTGACGCAGGCTATCTCGTCGCGCTGCTGAGCAAGCGCGACACCCACCACCCGTGGTCCATCGCCCAGTCCACACGGTTTCCTCCGCCGTGGGGTACGTGCGAGGCGGCGCTGTCGGAGGCGTATCACCTGGTCGGCGGCGGCGCCTCGCGCATCGATGCGCTACTCGAGCGCGGTTCGCTGGTCGTTCCATTCGAGCTCGGCAGGCAGCTTCATGCCGTATTGAAGCTCATGCAGAAGTACAAGGACGTCCCGATGAGTCTCGCTGACGCGTGTCTGGTGCGCATGACCGAGACTGTCTCGGATCCGATCCTCCTGACGACCGATGCGGATTTCCTCGTGTATCGCCGGCTGGGCCGGCACGTCGTGCCCTGCGTGACACCGTAACGAGGGCCACTCAAACCCGGAACACCTTCATCACCTCGTCGCCGAGGTGGTTGATGACCTTGACCGCGATGCGCCCGGATTTCGGTTTCGGGAAGGCGCGCGAGATGTCGCTGCGCAGCGTCGCCCAGGCGTCGGGGTCGATCTCGGCTTTCAGCGTGGTCTTGAGCGATCCGTAGGGATCGTTGGCGCCGAGGAAGTAGGCGTGGCGGACGAAGAAGCTCTCCTCGTCGTAGTCGGTGTCGATGAACCAGCAGGCGATGCCGTCGGCGCCGTCGCTCACCACTTCCCCGGTCTGCGGTTTGAAGACGTCGACCCCGTTGACCTTCACGCGCAGCCGCCCGTCGCTCTCCGGTAAGAGGTCGATGTCGGGCTCGCCGAAGATCACGAAGAGATTGCCCTTGCCGGTG
>JADZAQ010000074.1 GCA_020852555.1 Burkholderiales bacterium | reverse complement strand
GACGGCCTGGTCGCGGAAATTCGCCTTCCGCCCGCCCCGGTTAAAACCCTGACCAGCCGTTCTTTTGATTCGAGGAGGGCGGTCCGGACGCTACGCTACCACACGAAACGCGCGACCTGCCAAACCGCCAGGCGCCGGGCCGCTATGCGCGCCGACGGAGGCCGACGCGCCTGAACGGCCGCTAACCGTCGGCGCCGTGCAGGCGGACGACGTAGCCACCGGACTTCTCGTCGCGCGACAGATCGAGCGCCCCCGTCGCCTGTGCCGCCTCCAGCATCGCGTTGAACGAGCGGAAGCCGTGAAAGCTCTCCGAGAACTGGGGTCGGGCGCGCTTGATCGCCTGCTTGATCATCGAGCCGAAGATGCGGTCGCTGCCGCGCTCGGCGGCAAGCGCTTCCAGCGTATCGACGACGATCGCGATGCCCGCCTGTCGGCGCTCCGCGTCGGTCGCGGCGCCGGCAGTCTCCGCGTGAATGGCGCCCGCCGGCGTCGCGCTGACCGCGGCCTCGCTCACCGCCGCGGCGGCGGTCCCGGTGCTGTCGGACGCCGCGTCGCTCGCGCCGGAAGCCGCGCCGGCGGACCCCGGCTCGCGAGTGCGCGATGCAGCGGTGGCCCGCCCCCTCGCCTTCGCCGCTGCCTTCACGGGTTTGCCGGCAGCGGCCGGCAAAGCGTCCGCCGCCCCTTCGGCCGCGTCCTTGGCGGCGTCCTTGGGGGTGGCCTTGGCGGCCGCCTTCGCGACGTCCTTCGCGCCATCCTTGCCGCCGCCGTTGGCGGCGCCCTTGGTGGGCTTGCCCACGTCGCGGGCCGGCTCCTTGGCCGCCGCGCTGCGCCGCCCCTTGCGTTGTTCGCGTACGAGGTCGTCGTAGTAGATGAACTCGTCGCAATTCGCGATGAGGAGGTCCGAGGTCGAATTCTTGACGCCCACCCCGATCACCAGCTTCGCGTTCTCGCGCAGTTTGGAGACGAGCGGCGAGAAGTCCGAATCGCCGCTGACGATCACGAAGGTATCGACGTGCTCCTTCGTGTAGCACAGATCGAGCGCGTCGACCACCATGCGGATGTCGGCGGAGTTCTTGCCGGACTGGCGCACGTGCGGGATCTCGATCAGCTCGAAATTCGCCTCGTGCATCGACGCCTTGAACGCCTTGTAGCGCTCCCAATCGCAGTACGCCTTCTTGACCACGATGCTGCCCTTGAGGAGCAGCCGCTCGAGCACCTTCTTGATGTCGAACTTGTCGTAATGGGCGTCGCGTACGCCAAGGGCGATGTTCTCGAAATCGCAGAACACCGCCATGCTGGTGACTTCGGTGGGTGTGGCCATGAGGTTCCCGGAGGGGGTGCGCCCGCTATCGTCGCACGAGCGCGGCCCGGCGCCGGCCGCGCGCTACACTCGGCGGCCCGCCCACCGTCCGCCGCGTCCATGCCCGTCCCGCTCCTGTCGCTTCTCGAGACCCGCATCCTGGGCGTCCTCGTCGAGAAGCAGCACACCGTTCCCGACACCTATCCGTTGACGCTCAATGCACTGGTCGCGGGCTGCAACCAGAAGACGAGCCGCGATCCCGTGCTGGAGGCGAGCGACGCCGAGGTGCAGGCCGCGCTCGATCACCTGAAGACACTCACGCTGGTGGTCGAATCGAGCGGCGGGCGGGTGCTGCGCTACGCGCACAACGTCGGGCGCGCGCTTGGCGTTCCCGCGCAGGCGGTGGCGATCCTCGCCACGATGATGCTGCGCGGGCCGCAGACGATCGCCGAGTTGCGCATCCATGGCGAGCGCCTCCACAAGTTCGCCGATATCTCGTCGGTGGCGGGATTCCTGGACGAGCTCGCGACCCGCGCCGACGGCGCGCTCGTGGTCGAGCTTCCCCGAGCACCCGGCGCCCGCGAGACGCGCTGGACGCACCTGTTGTCGGAAAATCCGGCGGGGGGCGCGGCACCGGTCCGCGCGGCAAGCGTGGTGGAAACGCTCGGCGCCACCAGCGAGCGCGTAGCGGTGGCTGAACTCGTCGCGCTGCGCGGCGCGGTCACCCGCCTCGAAGACGAAGTCGCGGCGCTGCGCGCCACGGTCGCGCGCATGCTGGCCGAGTTGGGGTTGCCGCCGCCGTAGCGCGCCGGCAGAGGCGCCACTCCCGCCGTTGGCGGGGGCACAATACGCGTGTCCCCACGGCTCCACTCCGATAAACCCCATAGGGATTCGCCTCCATGGACTTCGCCAGCCTCTACGACGCCGCCCGGCCGATCGTCATCGATTACGCGCTCAAGATCCTCGGCGCGATCATCCTCTACGTCGTCGGCCGCTGGCTGATCGGCATCGTCACTTCGCTGCTCACCAAAGCGCTCGAGAGGCAGAAGCTCGAGACGACGATCATCCGCTACGTCGGCAATACGTTGAGCATCACACTCAACGTTCTGCTGGTCATCGGCATCCTGGGCTACTTCGGGGTGCAGACGACGTCGTTCGCCGCGTTGATCGCCGCGCTCGGCATCGCCATCGGCGCGGCCTGGGGCGGTCTGCTGTCGAATTTCGCCGCCGGCGCCTTCATCCTCATGCTGCGACCGTTCAAGGTCGGCGACTACGTGCTGGCGGGAGAGGTCGAGGGGACGGTGCGCGCGATCGGCCTCTTCACCACCGCCATCGACACCCCCGACAACGTCAATACGATGGTCGGCAATGCGAAGGTCATGAACGGCACCATCAAGAACTTCTCGCACAATCCGTATCGCCGCGTGGACCTTTCCGCGCAGCTCGATCACTCGGTCGACGTGCAGGACGCCGTGCGGCGCCTCAAGGAAGCGCTGCCGACGATCGCCAACGTGATCGAGAATCCCGCACCCGACGTCGAGATCGTCGCCTTCAACGAGCGTGGCCCGGTGCTCGCCGTGCGGCCCTACGTGCACACCGACCACTACTGGCAGGTCTATTTCGAAACTAACCGCGTGATCCGCGATACCTTCGGCGCGGCCGGCTACCCGGCACCCGAAGCGCACATCCGCCAGCGCATCGCCTGACGCCACCGTTCCAATCCACGATCGACGAGGTGCATCATGGGAATGCTCGACCAACTACTGGACACGTTCTTGCAAGGGCAAGGACACATGCCGGGGAACCTGCCCGAGTCGCAGGGAAGCACCGGCGGCATGCCCACCGGACTGCCGGGGATCGGTGCCGCCGGTGGCGCAGGCCTCCTCGGTGCCGTCTTGCAACTGCTGCAACAGGGCGGCGGCTTGTCGGGGCTCGTGCAGCAAATGCAGCGCTCGGGCTACGGCGCCCACGCGCAGTCGTGGGTGGGTTCCGGCCAGAACCAGGCGCTGCCCACCGATGCGCTGGCGCAGATCTTCGGCTCCGGCGCCCTGCAGCAACTTGCGCAGCAGTTCGGCGTGTCGCACGAAGAGATGTCGAGCAAGATCGCGCAGGCGCTGCCCGAGGTCGTGAATCGCATGACCCCGCAAGGGAGCCTCCCCACCGCCGGTGACGACCTCGTCTCGCGCACGCTCGCCGAGCTGACGGGGCGGCAGCGCTAGTCGCCGCGCGCCGGGGAACGACTACGTCGCGAACACCTCGTCGAGCCAGTCGAGCGACACCGCGGCCGAATGGGCGAGGTTGCCCGCCTGGCAGTGGCCGTCGGCGCCCTCCTCCGCCGTGAAGACGTGGCCGGCAGCGCCGGGTATCCGGCGCACGAACGTCTCGAACTGCGCGATCGGTTGCGCGCCCTCGCCCGACCCGACGAGGCCCAGTGCCGGACACCGGATACGCGCCAGCTCGTGCTCGTCGACGCGGAATTCGCGTAGCCGCAGGTAGGCCTCCTTGAAGCTCTTGCACCCGAAGCGCAGGATCAGGTTGCGCATCGCCTCGCGCGTCTGCGCCGGCACCTGATCGGCGGGAAGCCCGCCGATATCCTCCAGCCGGATGTCGTTCGCATCGGGCATGGCCGCCGGATCGAAGCCGGCGAATGACGCCATGTAGGCGTGCAGGTCGGTGATCGGCGAGTTGGCGATCAGCGCGCGAATCCGGGCGTCGTACACCGCGCTGCGCGTGACGAAGTAGCCGCCGAAGCTGATGCCCATGAGCGCCACGCGCCGTGCATCGACCTCCGGACGCGCCAGCAGGTGGTCGAGTGCCGCCGCCGTCACGCGCTCGTAGTCGGGGATGAACGGCAGCCCTGGATGGAAGCGGATCGTATCCATCTGCCCTGGCCCGGCAAAGAGCAGCAACCGGTAACCGCGCTCCAGCGCCGCACGGCCATACGCGAGATAGGTCTCTTCCAGCGTGCCGTCGTAGCCGCTCGCGATCAGCAGCGTCTTGCCCGACCCCGCGGGTGCCTGGGCCGGCCGCAGGAAGTACGCCGGGAGCGGCGTCGCACCGAAGGGCAAGCTCACCACCTCGAAGGGGTCGTCCTGCAACCGCATCGCGGCGAGAAAGCACTCGCGGCTCTTCCGCCCGAATTCGATGTGCTGCGGATCGACGACTCCGCTGTAGTACTCGGCGGCGCGGTAGCTGTTGCAGGCGACAAGGTACTGGTCGCGGGCGCTGATCGCATGCGATCGCGCGGCGCGTGCTGCAGCGTCGGCCTCCTGGCGCGCGGCCGAGGCGGCAAACGCGGCCACCCAACTCGCCGGCACGCCGTCGTCGATCTGCCGCACCAGCGCCAGGCATTCGCCGATCGAGGCGCCGCCATAGCGCGCGGCCCCGAGTTGCCGAATCAGCTGGAAGTCCATCTCGGCGTTGGCAAAACCGGCGACGCGCGTGTGGCCGCGCTCCAGCGTGTCGCGGGCCGGTGCGGATTGCGGAGTCGGATCGGTCGTCATCGGTGGCTCTCCTGAGTGGTTTCCTGTCGGGTCCCTCTGGCGATCGGTCGCGTTTCCGGACGCATCGTTGCGGTGTCGCGAAGTGCCAACGGCAATCAGTCCTGCCGCCACGGCAGGCCCGCCATCTGCCAGCCGTTCACGCGCCGCTGCGCCTTGTCGTTCTTGTCACCCTCGAAACCTTCGAGGATATTGTAGGCGCTCCCGTAGCCGTTCTCGGTGGCGAGGGTCGCCGCGTGCGCCGAGCGCACACCGCTGCGGCACAGGAAAGCGACGCGGTCCGTCGGCTCCGCCGCCTCGCGCAGCTCGTCCATGAAACTACCGTTACGCACCTTGCCAGGATAGTCGTACCACTCGATGGGGATGCTTCCCGGCACGTAGCCGATGAGATCGCGTTCGGCACGGGTGCGGGTGTCGACGATGCGGATGGCGCCGGCCTCGTAGAGTAGCCAAGCTTCCGCCGGCGTGAGCAAACCCGCGAATGGAACGTTCTTCTCCTTGCCGCGCGCGGCGGCCGCGGCGAAGACGGCAACGGTATCGATGGCCATGGCGAATCCTCCTCGCCGTGATTGTAGGACCGGCGCCTGCCGCGTGCGGCGATGCGCGGCGCACGCGGCGTAAAATGACCGTTCACCTCGCGATATCCGCCATTCGAGAAAGGCGCACATCATGGCACCCGACACCTTCGAGCGCGCGATTCCCGCGCTCACCGATTCCGCGCTGCTGCGCTCGCAATGCTACGTCGACGGCGCGTGGATCGACGCCGACGACGGCCGCACGCACGACGTCGTCAATCCCGCGACCGGACAGCGCATCGGCATCGTCCCCAACTGCGGCGCCAAGGAAACGCAGCGTGCGATCGAGGCCGCGGACCGCGCCTGGCCCAAGTGGCGCGATCGCACGGCGGGCGAGCGCAGCGCGATCCTGCGCAAGTGGTTCGACCTCATGCTCGCGCACCAGGCGGACCTCGCCCTCATCCTCACCACCGAGCAAGGCAAGCCGCTCGCCGAGGCGCGCGGCGAGATCGCCATCGGCGCCGCGTACGTCGAGTGGTTCGCCGAGGAAGGCAAGCGCATCTACGGCGACGTGATCCCCACCGTCGGCAACGACCGGCGGCTCGTCGTGGTGAAGCAGCCCGTGGGCGTCTGCGCGGCGATCACGCCGTGGAACTTCCCGTCGTCGATGATCACCCGCAAGGTCGCACCGGCGCTCGCCGCCGGCTGCACGGTCGTCATCAAGCCGGCGGAGGCGACCCCGTACTCCGCGCTGGCGCTCGCCGAACTCGCCGTCCGTGCCGGCTTCCCGCCCGGTGTTTTCAACGTCGTCGTCGGCGACGCCCCGGCGATTGGCCGCGAGATGTGCGCCAATCCCACCGTGCGCAAGCTCTCGTTCACCGGGTCGACCGCGGTCGGGCGGCTCCTCATGCAGCAGGTGGCGCCGACGATCAAGAAGCTCTCGCTCGAATTGGGGGGCAACGCGCCGTTCATCGTCTTCGACGATGCCGATCTCGACGCCGCCGTCGAGGGGGCGATCATCTCCAAGTTCCGCAACGCGGGGCAAACCTGCGTGTGCGCCAACCGTATCTTCGTGCAGGACAAGGTCTACGACGCGTTCGCGAAGAAACTCGCGGCGAAGGTGCGCGAATTCGTGGTCGGCGAAGGCACCCGCGCCGGCGTGACGCAAGGCCCGCTCATCAACGCGCAGGCGCTCGCCAAGGTCGAGGACCACGTCGCCGACGCGAAGTCGCGCGGCGCCGCCGTCGCGCTGGGTGGCAAGCGCAGCGAACTCGGCGGTAACTTCTACGAGCCGACCATCCTCACCGGTGTCACGCACGAGATGAAGATCTTCGCCGAGGAGACCTTCGGCCCGGTAGCGCCGCTCATCCGCTTCCACGACGACGCCGAGGCGATCCGCCTCGCCAACGACACCGAGTTCGGGCTCGCCGCGTACTTCTACAGCCGCGACCTCGGCCGCTGCTGGCGCGCCGCCGAGGCGCTGGAGAGCGGGATGGTCGGCGTCAACACGGGACTCATCACGACGCAGGTGGCGCCGTTCGGCGGCGTCAAGCAGTCGGGGCTGGGGCGCGAGGGCAGCAAGTACGGCATCGACGAATTCGTCGAGGTCAAGTACATCTGCTTCGGCGGGATCTGACCTCGCCGACTTCTGCCGCTCGCAGACGTCGAGACCCTTGCACAGGAGACGCAGAGGCGCCGAGACCAAACGGGCTTCTCTCGGCGTCTCGGCGTCTCTTTGTGGTCGCTTCTCCCTCAGGGACTCGCTGACATCTGGCGTCACTACCCTTGAACGGGAGACGCAGAGGCGCCGAGACCAAACGGGCTTCTCTCGGCGTCTCGGCGTCTCTTTGTGAACGCCTTTACCTCAGCTGTACTTGCGCGCGTCTTCGATGACCTTGCCGTCGTTGGGCAGCTCGCCCGGGAGGCGGAAGGCGATCTCGCCGCGCAGCTTCGTCACCTCGCGGATCGAGGCGACGATCGCCTCGGCGTACGACGACGCATTGCCCGGCACCTCGACCACGAGCGTCATGCGGTCGGCGCCTTCGGCATTGTCGACGACGAGCCGCGCCTTGACGATCTCCGGATGGCGCTTGACGATCGCCGCCACCTGCGCCGGATGCACGAACATGCCCTTCACCTTGGTCGTCTGATCGGCGCGGCCGAGCCAGCCCTTGATGCGCACGTTGGTGCGCCCGCACGGCGACGTCCCGGGCAGGAAGGCGGACAGGTCGCCGGTGCCAAAGCGAATCAGCGGATAGTCGGCGGTGATGAGGGTGGTGACCACGACTTCACCCACCTCGCCCGCCGCCACCGGATCGCCGGTGCCGGGACGCACGATCTCGACGATCACCCCCTCGTCGACGACGAGCCCCTCGCGCGCGCCCGTCTCGTAGGCGATGAGACCCAGATCGGCGGTGGCGTACGCCTGGTAGCCGCTGACGCCGCGGGCGGCGAAGAACTCGCGCTGGCTGGGGAGAAACGCTTCGCCCGAGACGATCGCCCGCTCGAGCGTAGGTAGCGCCACACCCAGTTCGTCGGCCTTCTCCAGGATGATCTTCAAGAACGACGGCGTGCCCGCGTAACCGTGCGCGCCGAGGTCGGCGATCGCCTGGACCTGCAATTCGGTCTGGCCGGTGCCGCCGGGAAATACGGTGCAGCCGAGCGCGTGTCCGGCGGTCTCCAGCATCGACCCTGCCGGCGTCAGATGGTAGGCGAAGCAGTTGTGAATGAGTTCGCCAGCGCGAAAGCCGGCGGCGTGCAGCGCGCGGGCGAGCCGCCAGTAGTCGGGCTGCGCACCCTCGGGTTCGTAGATCGGCCCGGGGCTCTGGAACACGCGGCGCGCCGCGCCCCAACGGGTGGCGGCGAGACCGCCAAACGGCCGTGCCGCCTTCTGCAGTTCGAGAAGATCGGACTTGCGCGTCACCGGCAGGCTCGCCAGCACCGCCCGGGAAGTGAGCGCGGCCGGGTCGACCGCGGCGAGCGCATGGGAAAACGCCGGGGCGTGTGCCTTGGCGTGGGCAACCTGTCGGCGCAACTGCGCGAACTGCTCGCGGTCACGCGCTTCCGGATCGCGTGTTTCCAGCGCATCGAAGGTTTCGCCCGTCACGACAGCCACCGCTTGCGCCGCCGGTAGTGCTTCACGTCGCGGAAGGACCGCCGCCCCGCCGACGACAATCCGAGGTAGAACTCCTTCACATCCTCGTTGCTGCCGAGCGCCTTCGCCTCGCCGTCCATCACGACGCGGCCGTTCTCGAGAATGTAGCCATAGTCGGCGTAGCGCAGCGCGATCATCGTGTTCTGCTCGGCGAGCAGGAACGACACCCGCTCCTTGCCGTTGAGATCACGCACGATCTCGAAGATCTCCTCGACGATCTGCGGCGCGAGCCCCATCGACGGCTCGTCGAGGAGAATCATCGTCGGTCGCGCCATGAGCGCGCGCCCGACCGCGGTCATCTGCTGCTCGCCGCCGGAGGTATATCCGGCGAGGCTCGAGCGCCGGGTCTTCAGGCGCGGAAAATAATGGTAGACGCGCTCCAGCGCCTGCGCGGTCGCGGCACGCGATTCGCGACGCGTGAAGGCGCCGGTGAGGAGGTTCTCCTCGACGGTCAGGTGCGCGAAGCAGTGCCGGCCCTCCATCACCTGGCACACGCCCATGCGCACGAGGTCGTTGGTGGTGAGCTTGTCCACCCGCGCACCCTTGAATTCGATGGTGCCCTTGGTGACATCCCCCCGCTCGGCGGCGAGGAGGTTGCTGATCGCCTTCAGCGTCGTGCTCTTGCCCGCGCCGTTGGCGCCCAGGAGCGCGACGATGCGGCCCTCGGGCACCTCGAGCGAGACCCCCTTCAGCACCAGGATCACGTGATCGTAGATCACCTCGATGTTGTTCACCGAGAGGTATTTCGGAGCATCGGTGGCGGTGGTTTGCATGCTTTCGGCTTTCGACGGTCAGCGGTCCGCGGCGGCGATCGTGGCCGGGCGCGGCTTCACTGCGATGCTGGCCATCGCCGGCCGGCACCGGCAACGGGCGTCCCGCGGCATCGCGGTACACCGTTGCCGAATGCCGGTGGCGGACAGCCGGAGCGCGCTAGCCCTCCTTGCTGCAATCGCGCGGGGTGATCTTCTTCTCGGCGGCGTACTTGGCGGCGCTCTCGTCCACCATCTTGCGCACCATCGCCTTGTCACCCGACATGAACGGCGTGAGCTGCTTGAAGCTCTTGCCATCCCACTGCTGGAAGCGAACCATGCCCGATCCCTCGTGGTCGAGGCACGAGGTCTTGATCGGCGGGAACATGCCGCCGACGCCGAGCTCCTTGATCCGGGCGTCGGTGAGGTTCAGGTTCTCGAGGCCCCAGCGCACCTGCTCGGGCGTCATCACCTTGCCCTTGCCGTACTTCTCCTGCGCCTTGCGAATCGCCTCGACGATGATGACCCCGTAGGAAACGCCGCGAGTGTGATAGATCGAGCCCTGCCGCGACGTGTCGTCGAGATTGCCCTTGCCGGCGGCGTAGAGCTTGTTCTTGATGTCCTGCATCACCGGGAAGCTCGTGCCCGGCGCGGTGAATGCCGCGGTGATGTAACCCTTGGCCGCATCACCTGCCGGAATCACGTCCTCTTCCGAGCCCGCCCACCACACGCCGATCACCTTGTCGCGCGGGAAGCCGACCTTGGCGGCGGCCTTGAGCGCCGTCGGGTTCATGACGCCCCAGCCCCACAGGATCACATAGTCGGGCTTCGCCTGCCGGATCTGCAGCCACTGCGACTCCTGCGTGTTGCCGGGGTGCGCGACGGCGAGCTTGATGAGCTCGAAGCCGTGCTTCGCCGCGAGCGCCTCGAGCACCGGGATCGGCTCCTTGCCGAAGGCCGAATCGTGGTAGAGGTGGACGATCTTCTTGCCCTTGAGCTTGTCGAGCCCGCCTTCCTTCTGGCCGAGGTAGGCGATCATCGCCGCCGCCTGGTTCCAGTACGTCGTGCCGACCGGGAACACCCACTTGAAGACGCGGCCGTCGGCGGCGTTCGAGCTGCCGTAACCGAAGGTGGTCATCGGAATCTGGTCCTGCGCGACGCGATCGAGCAGCGCGTAGGCGATCCCCGTCGACAGCGGATCGATCGTCGACGCGCCGCCGTGCTTGGTTTTCAGGCGCTCGTAGCACTCGACGCCGCGCGAGGCGTTGTACTCGGTCTCGCACTCCTCGTAGAGGATCTTGACGCCGTTGATGCCGCCGGTTGCGTTGATGAGGTTGAAGTAGTCGATGGCGCCGCCGAAATAGCCGGAGCCGCCCGCCGCGTAGGGGCCGACGCGGTACGACAGGAGCGGGATGAATTGCTGGCCCTGCGCAACCGCGGTGGCGGCGACGCCGAGCATGGTGAGGCCAAGCAGGGCCGACTTCATGGACTTCATGGTGCTCCTCCTTTGCAAGACTCTCCTGGGTGGAGATGGGATAGTGACGACGAGCCGTACCTCTCGATCACTTGCGGTGGCTCGTGAATCGCTGCCGCCGGCCTGCGTCCCGCCGGTGCTCCGGTCAGTACGGAAATGGCCACAGCCGGAGTTTCTCCTTGGCGATCTGCCACAGCCGGGCGAGTCCGTGCGGCTCGACGATCAGGAAGAAGATGATGAGCGCGCCGAAGGTCATGAGCTCGAGGTTCGAGGTGATCGCCTTCGACAGCGGCAGGTGCACCGTCGTCTCCAGGAACCCGACGACGAGACTCAGGAAGACCGGCAGCAGCGTGATGAAGGCGCTGCCCAGGAACGAGCCCAGGATCGAACCCACGCCGCCGATGATGATCATGAACAGGATCCGGAACGACAGGTCGAGGTTGTACGCCTCCGGCTCGACGGTACCCAGATACAGGTAGGCGTAGAGCGCGCCGGCGACGCCGCAATAGAATGAGCTGATCGCAAAAGCGGTGAGCTTGGCCGGCATCAGGCGAATGCCGATCACCTCGGCCGCCACGTCCATGTCGCGCACCGCCATCCACGAGCGTCCGGTGTTGCTGCGCACGATGTTCTTCGCGGCGAGCGCCATCAGCGAGACGATGACGAGCACCAGCATGTACCTCGACTCCGCCGTGGTGAACGCGTAGCCCAGGATCTCGACTTCCTGCGCGGTGATCACGCCCGACGCGCTGTAATTCGAGAACCAGCCGACCTTGGCCAGGCACCACACGATGAAGAACTGTGCCGCGAGCGTGGTCACCGCGAGATAGAAGCCGCGGATGCGCAGGCTCGGCAACCCGAACACCATCCCGACGAGCGCCGCGATCAAGCCGCTCAGCACGAAGGCGACGAGGATCGGCATCCCCGGCACGCGCAGCATGAAGTTGTACGACGCGAACGCGCCGATCGCCATGAAGGCCGCGGTGCCGAGCGAGAGCTGTCCGCAGTAGCCGGTGAGGATGTTGAGCCCGATCGCGGCGAGCGCCAGGATCAGGAACGGCGTCAGGATCGCGGTGAAGATGTACGGGGTGGCGACGAGCGGCACGACGAGGAACGCGAACGCGAGGATGATCGCGATGCCGATCCGATCCTGGCGAATCGGAAAGATCGCCGCGTCCTTCTCGTAGGACGTCTTGAACTGGCCGGCTTCGCGATAGATCATGGTCGATGGTCCTGGGAGGATGATCGCGATACGGCGTCAGATGCGGCGAATGATCTTCTCGCCGAAGATGCCTTCCGGACGCACGAGCAGGAAGACGAGGGCGAGCATGTACGGAAACCAGCCTTCGATGCCGCCGCCGACCAGGGGTCCGAAGTAGACCTCGGCGAGCTTCTCGGTGGCGCCGATGATGAGGCCGCCGACGATCGCGCCGGGGATCGACTCGAAGCCGCCCAGGATCAGCACCGGCAGCGCCTTCAGCGCGACGAAGGTGAGTGCGAATTGCACGCCGTTGCGCGCGCCCCACAGAAGGCCGGCGACGAGCGCCAGGAACCCCGCCACCCCCCACACGATCCCCCAGATCTGCTGCAGCGGGATGCCCACCGCGAGCGCCGCCTGGTGGTCGTCGGCGACCGCGCGCAGCGCGCGGCCGATGCGGGTGCGGCTGAAGAAGAGCGCGAGCCCGGTCACCAGCAGCGCCGCCACACCGGCGGCGGCGAGGTCGAACTTCGAGATGCTCATGTTCCAGGTGTCGGACAGCCAGCCGATCGGCTCGTCCTGCAGGCCGAGGTCGAGCGCGCGCACGTTGGCGCCCCACAGCATCTGCGCCAGGCCCTCGACGAAGAAGGCGAGCCCGATCGTGGCCATGAAGAGCGTGATCTGCGGCTGGTTGACGAGCGGGCGCAGCACGATCCGCTCGGTGAGGAGGCCGAGGATCACCATCACCACCAGCGTGGCCGGGATCGCGAGCCAGGGCGACAGATCGAACTCGAGCAATCCGACGTAGGTGAGCGCGGCGAAGAACACCATCGCGCCTTGCGCGAAGTTGAGTACGCCCGACGCCTTGTAGATCAGCACGAAGCCAAGCGCCACGAGCGAGTACATGACGCCCGAGAGCAGGCCGCCGATGAGGACTTCGAGGAAGAATGACATGGCCGGTCAGCAAGCCTTCACAAAGAGACGCCGAGGACCTCTGGCACGCCCCGCGCGACGCCCTGACGTCTCGTGGTGAGCGCGCTTCAATGCGCAACCCCGAGATAGGCGTCGATCACCGTCTTGCTCGCGCGCACCTCGTCGGGGGTGCCGTCGCCGATCTTCTTGCCGTAGTCGAGCACGACCACGCGGTCGGAGATGTCCATCACCACCCCCATGTCGTGCTCGATCAGCACGATGGTCGTGCCGTACTGCTCGTTGACGTCGAGGATGAAGCGGCACATGTCCTGCTTCTCCTCGACGTTCATGCCGGCCATCGGCTCGTCGAGGAGGAGGAGTGTCGGCTCGGCGGCGAGCGCACGCGCGAGTTCGACGCGCTTTTGCAGACCGTAGGGCAACCGCCCCACCGGCGTCTTGCGGATGTGCTGGATCTCGAGGAAGTCGATCACCTCCTCGACCTTGAGCCGGTTCGCGAGCTCCTCGCGCCGGGCGCGCCCGAACCAGATCGCCTGTTCGAGGATGCCCGCCTGCATCTTGAGGTTGCGCCCGGTCATGATGTTGTCGAGCACGCTCATGCCGCGGAACAGCGCGATGTTCTGGAACGTGCGCGCGATGCCGTTCCTGGCGACCTCGTGCGAGTTCATGTCGCGGCGCACCTGGCCGCGGAAGGTGATCGTGCCCTGCTGCGGCCGATACACGCCGTTGATGACGTTCAGCATCGAGCTCTTGCCGGCGCCGTTGGGGCCGATGATCGCCCGGATCTCGTGCTCGCGGACGTCGAAGCTGATGTCGGTGAGCGCCTTCACCCCGCCGAACGCGAGCGAGATGCGCTCGAGTCTGAGGATGACCTCGCCGCCGCCGCGTGCCGGACCGGTCACGTCACGCTGCCTTGCCGGCGATGGCCGGGAACGTCTTCGCGTCGACGATGACGATGTCCGCCGCGACCATCCGGCTGCGACCGTCCTCGAAGCGCACCAGTGTCTCGATGTGCTGCACGTCCCGACCGGCGTACAGCGCGTCGACCAGCACGGCGTACTTCTCGGCGACGAAGCCGCGCCGGACCTTGCGGGTGCGCGTGAGCTCCTCGTCGTCGGGATCGAGCTCCTTGTGCAGGATCAGGAAGCGGTGCACCTGCGACTGCGCGAGCTCGCCTTCGTGGGCGAGTTCGGCGTTGGTCTTCTCGACGCACTCGCGGACCAGCGCGTAGACCTCGGGCTTGGCGGCGAGATCGGTGTAGCCGGAGTACGCGAGCCCGCGCCGCTCGGCCCAGTTGCCGACCGAGCCCATGTCGATGTTCACGAAGGCGCACACGCGATCGCGGCCGTCACCAAACGCCACCGCCTCCTTGATGTGCGCGAAAAACTTGAGCTTGTTCTCGATGTAATTGGGCGCGAACATGGCGCCGCTCGCGAGCTTGCCCACGTCCTTGGCGCGGTCGATGATCTTGAGCTGCCCGGAGTCGTCGAGGAAGCCGGCGTCACCCGTATGGAAGAAACCCTCGGCATCGATCGACTCCGCGGTGGCATCCGGCCGGTTGTAGTACTCGGTGAGCAGCATCGGCCCGCGCACCAGGACCTCGCCGCCCGCGGTGATCTTCAATTCGACGCCGGGCGCGGGAATCCCCACCGCGTCGAGCTTCACGTCGTCGTCGGGCTGCAGACAGGCGTAGGCGCAGGTCTCGGTCTGCCCGTAGAGCTGCTTCAGGTTGATGCCGATCGAGCGGTAGAAACGGAAGAGGTCGGGACCGATCGCCGCGCCGGCGGTGTACGCCACGCGGATCCGGCTCATGCCGAGCACGTTGCGCAGCGGGCCGTAGACGAGCCAATTGCCGAGCGCGTAGTGGAGGCGATCCAGCGCCGGCACCGGCTTGCCACCCAGGATCTCCGCCCCACAGCGGCGGGCCACCGCCATGAAATGACGATACAGCCAGCGCTTGGGTGTACCCGCATCCTCCATACGGATCGTGACCTGGGTGAGCAGGTTCTCGAACACGCGTGGCGGCGCGAAGTAGTAGGTGGGGCCGATCTCGCGCAGATCGGTCATCACCGTGTCGCCCGACTCGGGGCAGTTGATGGTGAAGCCGGCGACGAGCCACTGCGCGACCGAGAAGAGGTGGTCGCCCACCCACGCCATCGGCAGGTACGACAGCACGCTGTCGGAGGCATCGAGCCGATCGAACTCGCAGCCGCCCTTCGCCGCGGCGATGAACGCCGCGTGGCTCGCGCGCACGCCCTTGGGGCGGCCGGTGGTCCCCGAGGTGTAGAGCATCACCGAGACGTCGTCGGTGCGGCCCTTGGCGATCTCGGCCTCGTACCAGCCCGGATGCGCACGATCGAAGGCGCGGCCGTCTTCGACGAGCTTGTCGTAGGCGGTGACGCCCTCGTAATGCCGCAAGCCTCGCGGATCGTCGTAGAAGATGTGCGCGAGCGTGGGCACGTCCGGCTTCGACTCGAGGAGCTTGTCGACCTGCTCCTGATCCTCGACGATCGCGTAGGCGATCGCCGCGTCGTTCAGGACGTAGACGAAATCGACCGCCGGAGCGTCCTGGTACATCGGCACCGGCACGCCGCCCAGCGCCTGCGCGGCGACCATCGCCCAGTACAGACGCGGCCGGTTGTCGCCGACGATGGCGAGGTGCATGCCGCGCGTGAAGCCGTGCGCCGCGAGGCCGCAGGCGATCGCGCGCACCTCGTCGGCAACTTCCCGCCAGGTCCAGGCCGGCCAGATCCCGAGATCCTTCTCGCGCGTGGCCGGATGCTCCGGGCGCACGCGGGCATGGTGCAAGAGCAGGCGCGGAAACGTGTCCTGCGCGTCTTCCATCGACGTCCTCCTGGAAGCGTCACGGCGGGGTTGACGGCGCCCTCTTGCCGGGGCGGTCCGTCGGCGTCATCTTAGCTGGTTGGCGCAGCGGCGGGCTAGCGGCGGCGCCCAAGGGCCGTCACCGAGGGTCCGCAGCTTAGAATCGCCACTCCGGGTTTCCTCGCACTGTAGGGTGCCAGCGCGGCCGAAGCTGTCGCCTCGCCGACAATCTCGCCGCCGGCACCGGCCTGTCGCCTGCGCATGAACACGTTTGCCGCCATGCTCCGCACCGCACCCTGGGCGAACACGCTCGCCCCGGCCGATCTCGCGCGCGTCGAGGGCGAAACCGTCGTGCGCACCTGCGCGAGCGGCACCCTCGTCTGCCGCAAGGGGGAGCCGGCGGCGGCCTGGGTGGGGGTCGTCGAGGGCCTCGTGAAGATGACCAACGTCTCCGCCGGCGGCAAGCCCACGAGCTTCGTGGGCGTCGGCTCGGGGGGCTGGTTCGGCGAGGGATCGCTCCTCAAGGACGAACCGCGGCGCTACGACATCGTGGCGCTGCGCGAGAGCGTCATCGCCTACATGCCGAAGGCCACGTTCCTGTGGCTCCTCGACACCAGCATGGCGTTCAACCGTTGCATCATCACGCAGTTGAACGAGCGGCTCGGCCAGTTCATCGGCATGGTCGAGCACGACCGCCTGCTGGGGCCCGAGGCGCGGCTCGCGCACTGCCTCGCCTCGATGTTCAACCCCGTGCTCTATCCTGGCGTGCGGCTCTCGCTGCCGATCTCGCAGGAGGAGATCGCGCAACTGGCGGGGCTCTCCCGGCAGCGCGCCAATCAGGCGCTGCAGCGCCTCGAGCAGGCGGGGCTCGTACGCATCGACTACGGCGGGGTCACCGTGCGCGATCTCGCGGGATTGCGGCAGTACCAGGGCGCCGATGGGCCGGAGCGCAGCGGCCCGAAACCGCTTCAGCCGTAGGTGTAGAAGCCGCGCCCTGTCTTCCGCCCGAGCCAGCCGGCCGCCACCATTTCCTTGAGCAGCGGCGCCGGACGGTACTTCGGATCGTTGAAGTCGGCGTAGAACACGTTCATCACCGCGAGCAGCACGTCGAGACCGATGAGGTCGCACAGCGCGAGCGGACCGATCGGATGGCTGCAGCCCAGCTTCATGCCATCGTCGATCGCCTGCGCCGAGGTGAGCCCCTCCTGCAACGCGAAGATCGCCTCGTTGAGCATCGGGCACAGGATGCGATTGACGGCGAACCCAGGGCTGTTCTTGACCAGGATCGGCGTCTTGCCGAGGCGCTGCGCGAAGGCTCGGGCCGCCTCCACGGCGGCATCGGCGGTCTGCAAGCCGCGCACCAGCTCGACGAGCGTCATCAGCGGGACCGGATTGAAGAAGTGCACGCCGAGAAACGCTTCCGGCCGTGGCATCACCGCCGCGAGCGTGGTGATCGAGATCGACGACGTGTTCGACGCGATGAGCGCGTCCGCTTTCGCGAGCGACCCCACCTGCCGCAGGATCTTGAGCTTGAGCTCGAGATTCTCGGTCGCCGCCTCGATGATGAGGTCGCAAGGCTTGAGATCGTCGTAGCTCACCGTGCCGCGCACCCGCGCCACGATCGTCGCCTTGTCGCCGGCGCTCAGTTTCTCTTTCTTGACGAGCCGGTCGAGGCTTGCGGAGATCGCCCCGAGGCCGCGGTCCACCGCCGCCGGCGACACGTCGACCATGACCGTGTCGATGCCTGCCGCCGCGCACGCCTGCGCGATGCCGTTGCCCATGGTGCCGGCGCCGATGACGCCCACGTGCTGGATCTTTGCCATGTTCGCTGCCTTGTGATTCGGTGGGAACGAGCCCGTCATTATGCCGCCTCCGGCCGCGCCGGCTGGCCGCCCGCTCACGTCCAGCCGGGCACCCCCGGCACCGGCAGCCGCTCGACCTCTGGCAGGTCGAAGCCGAAGTCGCGCGCGAGCAGCGCGCGCAGTTCCTGCCGGTCGGCGAGCTCGTAGCGCTCGCTGCGCCCGTCCTCGCGCACCGTCACGTCGCGGTTCATCACGCTGACGCGCCCGCGCGGCGTCAGCGCCTGCAGCATGAGCCGCTGGCGAAACGCCGAAGCGGGGAACGTCGCGGTGAAGTGGTTGCTCATCTCGAAGTCGATTGGATTGTCGTGCTCGAAGGCGCTGATCCAGCAGTCCTGCGCGCGGCCGTCGACCTCGGCGTGCAGCACCCAGTGCCGGTCCTCGCGCGTGAGCCAGTGCGTCTGCGCCCCGTCGCTCGTGCGCAGGCCATCGACGAGCGGTACCGGCACGCACGCCGCAAGCCCGCCGAAGCCCGGATCGACGACGTGCAGCCCTTCGCGCAACGGGACGGTCAGGAACATGTGCGCACGCGAGGCGACGTGCCGCGGCGCGTGGGCGATGACCCGCGCGAGATGCGGCACCGGCGAGAAGCCGAGGTGCTCGAGGGCCGCCTTGAAGAGCAGCGCGTGCTCGAAGCAGTAGCCGCCGCGCTTCGCCTGCACCAGCTTGGCCTGGAGCGTGGCAAGGTCGAGCGCGATGCCGCGACCCAGCAGCACGTCGATGTTCTCGAAAGGGATCGCGTGCATGTGCGCGCGCAGCACCGTGGCGAGCGTCGCGAGGTCGGCGGTGGCGCGCCCGTGCCAGCCGATGCGCGCGCGATACGCGTCAAGTTCGAACAGCGCATTCACTCCGGCCGAGTGTAGTCAATATGGTCGCGTGGTGGAAGCGAGGCGGCCGGTCGCCGGGAGTTCGCTTGCGAGTGCAATCGCCGGCGGCGACCGCCATGCGGCACAATACGCGGATCCACCACGGCGATTCGGCCACGCCATCGTGCGTCAGCCGGCGCCGGTCCGCAGCGCCTTCCAGGAGCCTCCTTCGATGCCCGTCTTCCTTCGCGCGTGCGCGCCCCGCGCGGTTTCGGCGACCATCGCGAGCGCCGTTGCCGTATTCCTCGCCGCCTGCGGGCAGGCCCCGCCGCCTGGCTTCCACGGCTTCCCGCCGGCGCAGGTCACCACCCTCAAGGTCGAGCCGCAGACGCTCCCCGCCGTCTACGAATACGTCGGGCAGACGACGGGGTCCAAGGAGGTCGAGGTCCGCGCCCGCGTGACCGGCATCCTCGAGAAGAAGCTCTTCCAGGAAGGCGCGCAGGTGCGGGCCGGGCAGGCCCTCTTCGTCATCGATCCGCGGCCGCTCGCCGCGCAGGTCGCCGCCCTCGAAGCCGACGTGGCGCGCGCGCAGGCGCAGCAGGCGCAGGCGGACCGCGAGCTCGCGCGCTTGAAGCCACTCGCCGAGAAGCGCGCCGTCGGGCAGAAGGAGGCCGACGACGCGCAATCCAATCTGGACCTCGCCAGGGCGGGGGTCCGGGCGGCGCAGGCGCGCCTCGACGAGGCGAAGCTCAACCTGGGCTACACCGACGTGCGCGCGCCGATCGCCGGCCTCACCAGCCGCGCTCCCAAGTCGGAAGGCAGCCTCGTGACCGCCAACGACACGCTGCTCACCACGATCTCGCAGGTGGATCCGATGTGGATCCCGTTCGCGATCGCCGAAAACGAGGAGCTGCTGCTCGCGCGAGCGGTCAAGGAAGGCCGCCTCACGATGCCCAAGAACTGGGCCTTCGACGTCGCGGTCGAGCTCTCCGACGGATCGGTCCTCGAACGCAAGGGGCGGATCAACTTCGCCGATACGCGCGTCAATCCCGCCACCGGGACCTTCGAGGTCCGCGCCGAAGTTCCCAACGCCGACCGGGCGTTGAAGCCGGGCCAGTTCGTGCGCGTGAAGCTCATGGGCGCCACCCGCAACCACGCGCTCGCGGTCCCGCAGGTCGCGGTGATGGACAGCCCGCAGGGGAAGTTCGTCTACGTCACCGGCAAGGACAAGGACGGCAAGGACGTGGCGGAAGTGCGCATCGTGCAGTTGGGCGCGTGGGCCGTGGCCAACGGCGTCAACCTGTGGATCGTCGAGAAGGGCTTGCAGCCCGGCGACGTGGTGATCGTCGATGGCGTGTCGAAGCTGCGGCCCGGCGCACCGATCGTGCTGGGTGGCGCGCCGCCGGCGAACACCGCCCCGGCCCCAGGCGCCTCGCCGCCCGCCAAGGGCGCAGCCGCCGGTCCCAAGTCCTGACGCGCGGCGGACCCACCCATGATCTCCCGCTTCTTCATCGACCGCCCGATCTTCGCGGCGGTCATCGCGATCTTCGTCGTGCTGGCGGGCCTCGCCGCGATGCGCGTGCTGCCGGTTGCGCAGTACCCGGAAATCGCGCCGCCCGTCGTCACCGTGCAGGCCGTGTATCCCGGCGCCTCGGCGCAGGTCGTCGAGCAGACCGTCGCCACGCCGCTCGAGAACGCGATCTACGGCGTCCCGGGCATGATGTACATGAGCTCGAACTCGGCGTCGAACGGGATCGTGCAGATCCAGGTGACGTTCGAGATCGGCACCGACGTCGACATCGCCACGGTCAACGTCAATAACCGCGTGAAGCAGGTCGAGCCGCGGCTGCCCGAGGAAGTGCGCCGGCAGGGCGTGACGGTCGAGCGCGGCAGCTCGTCGTTCCTGCAGGTCGTGGCCTTCTATTCACCCGACAACACGTTCGACGACCTCTTCATCAGCAACTACATCACGCTCAACGTCCTGGACGAGATCAAGCGGGTGCCGGGCACGACCAACGTGCAGATCTTCGGTGCCAAGGACTACGCGATGCGCATCTGGTTGAAGCCCGATCGCCTCGCGCAGCTCAAGATGACGCCGGCGGACGTGATCGCCGCGGTCAACGAGCAGAACGCGCAGTTCGCGGCAGGCAAGATCGGCCAAGCGCCCGCCGCCAAGAACCAGGATCTCGTGTTCACCGTCACCACGCGCGGGCGGATGTCGGACCCCAAGGAGTTCGAGCAGATCATCGTCCGCGCCAGCCCCGACGGGTCGACGGTGCGGTTGGCCGACGTCGCGCGCGTCGAGCTGGGTTCGCGCGACTACGAGTTCAACGGCCGCTACAACGGCAAGCCGGCCACCTTGATCGGCATCTTCCTCGCGCCGGGCGCCAACGCGCTCGCGGTGGCCGAGTCTTCGCGCGCCGAGCTTGCGCGGCTCGCCGAGCGCTTCCCGGCGGGGCTTGCCTACGCGGTCGCCTTCGACACCACGCGGTTCGTGGAGGTGTCGATCCGCGAGGTGGTGAAGACGCTGGGCGAGGCGATGCTGCTCGTCTTCCTCGTCGTCTACGTCTTCCTGCAAAGCTGGCGAGCCGCGATCATCCCCTTCGCGGCGGTACCGGTGGCGCTCATCGGCACCTTCGCAGGCATCCTCGCCCTCGGCTATTCGATCAACACGCTGACGCTGTTCGCGATGGTACTGTCGATCGGGATCGTGGTCGACGACGCGATCGTGGTGCTGGAAAACGTCGAGCGCCTCATGCGCGAGGAGCATCTCGCACCGCGCGACGCGGCGATCAAGGCGATGAAGGAAGTGACCGGTCCGATCATCGCGATCGTGCTGACGCTCGTCGCGGTGTTCGTGCCGATCGCCTTCCTCGGCGGCCTCACCGGCGAGCTCTATCGCCAGTTCGCGGTCACCATCGCGATGTCGGTGGTGATCTCGGGCTTCGTGGCGCTGACGCTGTCCCCCGCGCTGTGCGCCTTGATCCTCAAGCCGCACGTCGAGCCGCGCGGCTTCTTCCGCTGGTTCAATGCGCGTTTCGATTCGTTCCGCGATCGTTACACGCATGGCGTCGCGTTCCTCATCCGCCACGGCGTCGTCGCGCTCACGCTCTTCGGCCTCATGGTGGCAGCGGCGGTCTTCATGTGGCGCATCACGCCGGGGAGCCTCGTGCCCGACGAGGACCAGGGATTCTTCATCACCGCGGTCATCCTCCCCGACGGCGCGACGCTCGAGCGCACGCAGAAGGTGGTCGACGAGGTCGAAGCGGCGATCCGCGGCAATCCCGCGAACCGCGACGTGGTGAGCTTCACCGGCTTCGACTTCATCGGCGGCGGCTTTCGCAACAACGCAGCCACGATGTTCGTCTCGCAGGTGCCGTGGGACGAGCGCGCGGTCACGGTGCAGCAACTCGTCGGCGAGCTCTTCGCCAAGACCGCGCACATCAAGGAAGGGCTCGTCCTCGCCTTCAATCCGCCGCCGATCTTCGGCCTGGGCACCACCGGCGGCTACGAACTCTACATCCAGAACCGCGGCGACGGCGGCGCGGCGAAGCTTGACGAGGTCAAGAACGCGTTCCTCGCCCGCGCCAACGCCGACCCGCAGCTCGGCGGCGCGCAGACGCTGTGGCACGCCGCGGTGCCGCAACTCTTCGTCGACGTCGATCGCGAGAAGGCGAAGAAGCTCGGCGTGCCGATCAGCGACATTTTCAACACGCTGTCGGCGACGATGGGCACGTACTACGTCAACGACTTCAACAAGTACGGCCGCACCTGGCAGGTGCTGATGTCCTCCGAGCCGCAGTTTCGCAAGAAGCCCGACGACATCACCGGCGTGTACGTGCGCGGCGCGAGCGGCGAGATGGTGCCGTTGTCCTCGCTGGTGACGGTGAAGTACACGTCGGGCCCCGACTCGCTCGATCGCTTCAATAACCTCCCGGCGGTGAAGATCATCGGCCAGGCCGCACCCGGGTTCAGCTCGGGGCAGGCGATCGCCCGCGTCGAGGAGGTCGCCAAGGAAGTGCTGCCGTCCGACTTCAGCTACGACTGGGGCGGTGCGTCGTACCAGGAGAAGCAATCGGGGGGCGCGTCGACCTTCGCGCTCGGCCTCGCGGTCATCATGGTGTTCCTGATCCTGGCCGCGCAGTACGAACGCTGGTCGCTGCCGCTCGCGGTGCTGCTCGCGCTGCCCTTCGGCACGTTCGGCGCGCTCGTCGCGGTCTGGGCGCGCCACCTCACGAGCGACGTGTACTTCCAGATCGGCCTCGTCACTCTGCTGGGCCTCGCCGCGAAGAACGCGATCCTCATCGTCGAATTCGCGCTCTACAAGCACGAGGAGGGGCTGACGGCCTCCGCCGCCGCCGTGGAGGGCGCACGCCTGCGCTTCCGGCCGATCCTCATGACCTCGCTCGCCTTCATCTTCGGCGTGCTGCCGCTGGCGCTGTCGACGGGGGCCGGCGCCGGCGCCCGGCACTCGGTCGGCACCGGGGTGGCCGGCGGCATGTTCGCGGCGACGTTCCTCGCGATCTTCTTCGTCCCGGTGTTTTTCAAGATCATCTTCGACCGCCACGTCACCGAGAAGCGCACGAGTCGCGAGATCTTCGACGAGGTCGAGCACGCCCGGCTGACCGCGCACCGCGCCACATCCGCGACACCCGGCCATCCACCCCACGGCGTCGCTGGAGGATGACCATGCGCCAGACCTTCGTCCTGCTCGTCGCGGCGACCGCGCTCGCCGGCTGCGCCGTCACGCAGCCCGTCGCGCCCAAGTACGAACTGCCCGCTGCCGCGGCGACCGCCGCGCAGAACGAACTCCTCCAGCGCTGGTGGACCGCCTTCGACGATCCGGTGCTCACCGCACTCGTCGAAGAAGCGCTCGCCGCCAATTGGGACGTCAAGGCCGCACTCGCCCGCATCGATGCCGCCCGCGCGCAGGTGCTGCTCGCGCAGTCGAACCTCATTCCGAGCGTGAACCTCGGCGCCGCCGCGACGCGCAGCCGCAGTTCGGCGGAGACCAACGTTCAGCTTCCTCCCGGCACGCCGCTCGCCTCGAACCTCTACACGCTCCAATTGCAGGCGGCCTACGAGCTCGACCTGTGGGGCAAGTACCGCGCGGGGCTGCTTGCCTCGGACAACGAGCTCGCCGCCTCGCAGTACTACGTGCAGACGGTACGTATCGGCGTCGCCGCCGATACGGCGAGCGCCTATTTCTCGCTGCGCGCCGCCGACGCCCAACTCGCGCTCCTGCGCGATACGCTGAAGCTGCGCACCGAGACCGTGCAGTTGCAGCGTGACCGCTTCGACGGCGGGCTCATCGGCGAGTACGATCTGCGCAGCGCCGAGGCCGAGCGCTCCGCGGTGGTGGCCGACGTCGCGCGCGCCGAGAGCGCCGTCGCGCAGCTCCAGAGCGCGGTCGCCACCCTCGCCGGTCGTACGCCGCGCGCGGTGTTCCAACCCACCGTGGCGCGCGGCGCCTCGATCGACGCGGTCACCGAGGTGCCCGACCTGCCCTCCGGATTGCCGTCCGGGCTTCTCGAGCGCCGGCCCGACATCCGCCGCGCGGAAGCGCTCCTCGCCGCATCCGATTTGCGCATCCAGGAGGCGCGCGCCGACTACTTCCCGGCGATCTCGCTCACCGGCGCGTACGGCGTCCAATCGGCAGCCATGTCGAGCCTCTTCTCGGGCCCCGCCGCGATCTGGACCCTGGGTGCGGCGCTGCTGCAGCCGGTGTTCGGCTTGAAGGCGATCGAATCGCAGGTCGAGCTCGCCAGGGCCCGCCGCGAAGAGGTCACGGCGCAGTACGCGCAGACGATCCAGGTCGCGTTCCGCGACGTGCACGACGCGCTCATCGCGCACCGCGCAGCCCGCGACGTGCTGGCTGCCGAGACCGACCGGCGCAACCAGATCGCCAAGGCCTACGACGTCGCGCTGCTGCGCTACGACGCCGGCCGCACGTCGTTCCTCGAAGTCATCGACGCGCAGCGCACGCTGCTCGCCGCGGAGACGCTGCGCATCGACGCCGCCCGCGACGCCAAGCTCGCGATCGTCGCCTTCGCGCGCGCGCTGGGCGGCGGCTGGAAGCCGGAGTCGTACCTCGCCGCGCGGTGACGCCGCCGTCGCGGCGCGAACGCCGGATTGCGGTGCGGGTGTGCGAAGATCGCACCCTATGCCCAGGCCTTCCCCGCCTCCGGTTGCGCGGCTCGCCGCTGCCGCGCTCGCTCTCCTCGCAGTCACACCGGCCCTGGTGACGGCGCAGCCCATCGTCGTCCAGGGCCTCGAATGCCGGGGCGACGACGCCTCGTGGCGAATCGATGCATCGACGGTGTCGGCCCACTACGTTGCGAGCGCACCGCGCAAGCGCGACGTCGTCTTCCGCGGCGGCCTGCAAGCGCTTCCCGGGTCGCCGGCGATCATCGTATGGCGCGGCGACACCACGCACCTGCCCCGCGAAACCGTCGTGCTCGCCGCACGCGAGGAGGCCTGCCGGCTCGCGCTGCCGGGCCTTCCGGCCGGGACGCATCGGGCGCTGCTGTCGATCCGGCCGGGTGAAGCCGCGACGGGTTGCTGCGCGGTGCGCGCGGGCTACGACGCACGCGTAGCGCCCCTCGCCAATCTCGCCGCCAAGCCGGCCGGCGATTGGGTGCGCGAACTGCCCGACCTGCTGCCGGCGCTCAACGCCTGCGCCGGCCGCATGGGCACCCGATTCAAAGCGGTGACCTTCGCGCAGGCACAGGGCACGGCGGTGCGGGTGCGCATGCGCGACAACGAAGGCAAGACGGTCGAATGCACGGTCGATGCCGCCGGCCGCGGCACGCCGACGATCACCGCCGCCGAGGCCGTGCCGGGAGCGACTGGCCCCTGGTGGTATCCCGCGCGCGAACCGGCGCCGATCGTTGCCTGCGGCAGGCTCGAACGCGCCCAGAACGCGCGCGGGGCGCTGATCGGCTACCTCCAGTACGACCCGTGCTGAAACGCCTCGCCGCCGGCGCCGGGGTCGCGCTCGTGCTCGCCGGTAACGCGCCGGCGCAGGTCGCACCCAGCGCGAGCGAGATCGCGGCGTACCGCGGCCTGTTCGCCGCGGCGGTGAAGGGCGACCTCGCCACCATCGGCATGCTGGGGGCACAGGGGAGCCAGGTCGACGCGCGCGATGCCAAGGGGCGCACGCCGCTCATCGTGGCCGCCTTCACCCGGCAGCACGGCGCCATGCGCGCGCTGGTCGCCGCGGGCGCCAACCCCAATGCGCTCGACGCCGACCGCTACGACATGGTGACCATCGCTGCGGTCGCCGACGACCTGCCCACGCTCGACGTCGCGCTGGAGCTCGGCAACAAGGCGACCAACGTGACGAGCCGCTACGACGGCACCGCGCTCATCGCGGCCGCGCACCTCGGTCACGCCGACGTCGTGCGCAGGCTCGTTGCGGCCGGTGCGCCGCTCGATCATGTCAACAACCTCGGCTGGACGGCGGTGATCGAGTCGATCGTGCTGGGCGACGGCGGCCCGCGCCACCTGGCGACGCTCGCCGCGCTCGTCGAGGGTGGCGCCAACGTGAATCTCGCGGACCGCGATGGCGTGACGCCATTCCAGCTCGCGCGGACGAGACGCTATCGCGAGATGGCGCACGTGATCGAGGCGGCCGGCGGCCGTTGACGATCGCCGCACCCGCGACCAGGTCACGGAAATCCTGCTATCGTCGCGCGATGCGCCCGCTCCTCTCGTTGCTTCGCACGTTCGCCGTCGCCGCTTCGCTGTCGCTGTCGATCGCGGCAACCGCGCAGAACGCCTTCACCACAGAAGCCGTCAACATGCGGGCGGGTCCGGACCGCTCGTTTCCGCTCGTCGCGTGGCTGCCGGCCGGGACCTGGGTACAGATATTCGGCTGCCTCGACGGCTGGCGCTGGTGCGATGTCGCGTGGGGACCGCAACGCGGCTGGGTGTGGTCGCAGCACCTCGCGACCAGCTTCCAGAACCAGCCGTGGCCGATCTTCCAGGGTGGGCCGATGCTCGGCATCCCGCTCGTTACTTTCTCGATCGTGACGTACTGGGATTCGTTCTATCGCCATCGCCCGTGGTGGGACAACCGCAACTACTGGTTCGGACGCCCGCCGCCGCCGCCACCGCCGGTATGGCGTCCGCCGCCGCCCGGTTGGCGCCCGCCGCCGACGGTCCGGCCCCCGCCACCGGGTGCCCGCCCGCCGCCCCCGCCGAGCGTGCGGCCACCGCCACGACCCAATCCACCGCCGCCGTCGGTGCGACCGCCGTCACGGCCGATGCCGCCGCCTCCGCCGGTTTCACCCGGGCCCGGACCGCGACCGCCCGTCGGACCGCCGGAGGGTCGGCCGCCACGCCCTCCGTCACCGCCGTCGGTATCGCCGGGACCCGGCCCGCGCCCACCGCTCTCGCCGCCGAGCGGACGACCACCGGCGCCGCCATCGGTAGCACCGGCGCCGGGGCCGCGACCACCGATGGCTCCGTCGGATGCACCCCCCGCGTCCCGCCAGCGGCCGGGGCAGGGATAGTCTCGACCGCGGACCTGCCGCGCTTGCATTCGCGCGAGCGAGCGCGGCGGTCGCGAAAGGCGACGCGCATTATGCTGACCGTAGTGGGGTGAACCGATGGACAAGCCAATCACGATCGTTGCCCGCATCCGTGCGGCACCCGGCAAGGGCGATGCACTCGCCGCGCTCCTGACCGAGCAGGCCGGGATCATCCGGGCGAGCGAGCCCGGGTGCCTCGCCTACCGTCTGCACCGGTCGACGAAGGATCCCGACCTCTTCGTCTTCTACGAGACCTACCGGGACGCGGCGGCCGAGGCCGCCCACCACGCATCGCCGCACATCGCGGCGTACCGCAAGCGTCGGCTCGATGCCGGTCTCGCGACGGGGCCGGTCGAGATCGAGTACCTCGAGGCGCTGACCGAATAGCGCGCTGCGCCGCTGCCGCGCGGTCGGCGATGCCGCGGTGGGCCGGTGTCAGTCGCCGCGCAACCAGCGATCGATTCGCTCGAATGCCTCGCGACTGCTCAGCAGATCGAGATGGCCGACGCCGTAGCACACATGCTGGCGTGATGCCGGGATCGGCAGCGACCGCGCGGCATCTTCGTGCTGGCCCAGCGCGCTCCTCACCGCCACCAAGCCATCGCCGCGCGGGCGCGCCGAGCCGCGGCCGGGTTGCGCTTGCGTGGTGCCCGCGATCGCGAAGCAGCGCACGCCGCGGGGAAGCAGCACCTGCGTTCGCGCATCGCGCGGGTGCGTGACACTCGCGCCATTCCAATCCTCGTCGACGACATTCCCGAAGCGCAGATCCTTCACGCCGGCGCTGCGCAGCGCGCCGAGGCGGGCGAACGGCGCGGTGTACGGACTCATCCCCAGCAGCATTTCCACCCAGTTCCCGGTGCGTTCCAGCGCCGCTCCGTGGTGCGGCGTGCCCAGGAATACGAGCTTCTTGAGACGCCGTGGCCAGGCGTGACCGGCCTGCGCGGCGTAGTGACCCGCACTGCGTGCCACCAGTCCACCCATGCTGTGACCGATGACGACGAGCTCGCGGACCGGCACGGGCCACGCATCCACCAGTTGTTCGAGGAGGTCGGCGAAGGCCCGGCCGTTCTCCGAAATGTGCAAACCGGTGTTGTAGCGCAGATACAGCGGCGTGGCGCCATGCGCGCGGGCGAGCGACGCGCCGTGGTCGTGCCCCTTGCGGCGCCACTGCCGATCGCTCATGCACAGGCCGTGCACCAGGACGATCAGCCTGCCACCGGGGTGCGGGATGGCTCCGGCCAGCGCCTGTCGCTCGAGCGTCAGCGGAGAGCCGCCGATGCGCAACTGCATCGGGATCGCCAACGGGTTGTGCGAAGCGACGAGGTAGTCGCCCAGTACGCCGTTGAGCGCCGCCAGCACCGCCTCGCTTCGAAGTGAAGAGCGCCGGATCGGCACGAGCGGCACGAGTTGCGCCAAGGCGACGTCGAGTCCGACGCCAACCGCTCGCGAGACGCCGCGCACGCTGCGGTAGACCAATCCGGTGATGCCGCGGGTACCGCCCGGGCGAGACGGGCCGACGATCGGGGCAAGCCCCGAAACGTTGCGATGCATCGACTCGACGACGTCGGTGACGCCAACGACCGCTTCGATGATCAAGCGGCTCGCGCCTTGCAATGCCGACGAAGGAGGCGTCGACCGCACCACGGCTCAGCCCTGCATGAATCCCAGGTTCGCCGCACCGAAATTGCCGAGATTGGGGAACACCGCGCCCAGGTCGGATCCCGATGCGCCGAACCACGTGGCGAGCGTGGCCGCGTACTGGTCGACGCCGAAATCGGGGATGAGGCGCCCCTGCTCGGCATCGACAGGATTGGCGGTGCCGAGGAGCGCGTTGTGGAACGTCCCGTAGATTCGCCCGCCCTTCACGGCGCCCCCAACGACGAGGTGGTGCGCGCCCCAACCGTGATCGGAACCCTTGCCGTTCGAGGTGAACGTACGGCCGAAGTCGGATGCGGTGAACGTGGTGACGCGCTCGTGCACGCCGAGTTCGACGGTGGCGTCGTGGAACGCCTGCACCGCGGTGTCGACTTGCAGGAGCAGGTCGGCGTGCGTGCCGTACAGAATCACGGGGTCCGCCGCGCCAGGCCGCAGCGCGCTGTACGTCGCGTCGAACTGGTTGCTGTGGGTATCGAACGACCCGCCGACAGCGACAAAGAAGATCTGTCGCTTGACCCCGAGCGCCTGCCGGCCGGCGATCAGCATCGCCACCGAGCGCAATTGCGCGGCGAGCGGATTGCCTTCGGGAAACACGGTCGCCAGGGGAAAGCGCTCCTGGTAGCGGCCCTTGCCATCGGGGCCGCTGTACAGCGCCCCCAGCACGAACTCGTTGCCGGCGACGGCCCGCGCCGCCATCTCCCCGTACTGCTGTTGCAGCAGATTCGTGCGCGGCGCGGTGATGAGGCTCTGGTACGCCTCCTGCGGCCTGGCGAGCGCGTCACCATCGCGCAAGGCCCGAATCCGCTGCACGATCGGCACCGTTGCCGAGCGATACGCGGCAACCTCCTGTGCGCTCGTCTGGAAGCCCTTGAAGAAGACGCCGGAAGCGCCGGTCGTCACTCCGATCGGCATCGGCCCGGAGGTCGCCGACGCCTGCAGGAGATCGGCGAAGCGCCCACCCCAGCCCTCTTTGGTGAGCGACCCCGGCGTGCAGGTGCTCCAGCTCTCCTGCTGGTCATCGTGCGAGAAGAGCTGGGGCGGCAGGCCGACGTTGCGGTCGTAGTCCGCCTTGGTCGTCGGTCGCAGGAGGACGCCGACGTTCGAGACGACGGCGAGCTTGCCGGCGCCGAAGAGAGCGGCGCTGCGCGTCATCCGCGGGTGCAGCGCGAAGGGCCCCTGCACGGGGTCGGTGATCGACGTCGCCTGCAGCGCCGCGCGCGGCAGCGCAAGCGGCCCGCGGTTGGCCGCGTAGAGCGGATAGCGGGCATCGAGCGGCACGACCATGTTGTGCGCGTCGTTGCCGCCGTACAGGAACACGCAGACGAGCGCGCGGTAGTCGTTGAACGGTCCGGCGGCGAGCGCCGCCTCGCTCAGCGCGCCGACCAGCGGCAAGCCGGCGATGCCGCCCATCACCCGCAGGAAGCGACGGCGGCCGCCATGGACAAGGTGACGGGTCGTCATCGCCGGTCAGCGCTCCACGAGGTAATCGGGCGTATTGGCGATGAGCCACAGCGCGATGCGCACCCGCTCGCGGCCCTGCGCCAGCGCGTCGCCGCTCACCGTGATCATGCCGATCGACTGGACGATCCGCATCCGCGCCTCGTCGCTCAGCGCGCTGCCGGTGAGGACGAGATCGAGCTCGTCGACCAGCGCCGCGGGGTCGCTCGCCAGCATCGCGTAGTACGCGTAATCGGGGACGATCCGATCGGCGGGGTCGCGACTGCCGTGCGCGAAGCCATCGATGATGTCGGTCTTCGTGAACTCGGCAAAGCCCGAAATCGCCGCGCTGCTCGCGATCTCGAACTCGGGGCCGACCAGTCCGTGCTGCGTGAGCGGCCCCGCCGGCATGTAGTCGGGGTGGTAGAAATTGAACACCGACGGCGCGAAGAGCGGACTTTGGCTGAGCTGCGTCGGGGCGTTGAGACCACCGCGCAGGTCGTAGTAGCCGTTCGCTTTCTTCGCTGCGAAGGCTCGATGGAGCTGCACGAAGCGCACCACCGGCTCGGCGAGCTTCCCGAACGTGGGCGCGTCGCGCGCGGCGAGGCTGCGCGCCTCGGGATCGAGCAGCACGGCGCGAAGCACCGCCTGCAAGTCGCCGCGCACGCCGCTGCCGTTGTCGGCGAAAGCCTGCGCGACGCGCGCGACGTACGCGGGGCTGGGGTTCGACATGACGAGCCGCTGGATGAGTTGCTTGCCGATGAACGGGCCGACGTTGGGGTGGCGAAAGACGTTCTCGATGGCGTGGTCGAGGTCCGTGGCCGGCGCCTGGTTCGCCGGGAGCGTCGCGTGGGGCGCGCCGGGGTAGGCGAGGAGTTGCTTCACGCCCTGATCATGGGCGGGTCCGGCGATGAGCCGCGTGCCGTCGACGGAGGCGAATGGCGCGAGCCAGGGCTCCATCGGCCGGGTCCACGCGGCGCAGCCCTTGCGCACCGCGAGCACCGGGTCCTCGTCCCAGATGTCGGGATAGAGCCAGCGCCACGGCTTCGCCTGATCCTGCCCGCCGAAGGTCCAGCCGGAGAGCGCCTTCGCGAAGCCCTTGACGGTCGCCTCGGAGAACGTCGGGATGCCCTTGCCGCTGGCATCGAGCCGCGGCGTGCCGCCGGGGTCGAGTTGCACGAGCCCGATCGAGAAGAGCTGCATCACTTCGCGCGCGTAGTTCTCGTCGGGCTGCGTCCTCAGCACCAGGTCGGCCTTGGCGCTCTCCTTCATCGACAGGTACTCACCCATGAGCGGATGCAGCGTCACGTCGCGCAGGAGGTCGCGCCAGTTGCCGAAGGCGTGGCGATTGAGCGTGTCGAGGTAGCCGGCGGCGCCGCAGGGCGCATTGGCGACGAACCCGTTCGCGAACGATACGACGTAGATCTGCGACAGTGCGTAACCCACCCGCTGGCGCAACTGGTCCTCGCCGGTGAAGAACTGCTTCCAGATCGACTGGTTGGTGACGTACCAGGCGCTGTCGACGAGGTAGGGATCCGCCTCGACCATGGCGACGTGCGAAACGATAGGCAGCGCGAACTGCCGGGCGAGCCACGCCTCGTAGCCTTCGCGCACCAGCGCCTCGATGTCGTCGCGGGTGGCGCCAAAGGTCGCCTGGCGCAGGAAACGCGCCGCGTCCTGGCGCGTTTCCAGGGGCGCGTGCATGTCGATCGAGCGCATGTCGACGAGGCACGCCCAGCATTCGCCGCGCGCAGCGGCGTTGACCAGCACGGCGTATGGATTGAGGTGCGGTGCCACTGCATCGGCCGCGACGTACCGCGCGCTTCCATCGGCTTGCGGCAGGAACTGCCACGTGCGCACCGGCGCGTACGGGTACGTGCTGAAGTTGGCCCAGTTACGGTTGTTGGTGTAGACGCGAAGCGGACCGTTGCTGCTCGTGATGCGCGGCGCTTCCAGATTGACGCCCTGGAACGACTCGCCGGCGAGCGTCCAGCCGTTGACGATGGCGACGCCGTTCACGTCGAGCGTGCCGCCGGCCTTGAGCACCACGCCGCCGGCCAGCACGAGGTCGTTGCTCGCACCTCCGCCGAGGGTGAGCGTGCCGGTCGCCTGCACGATGATGCCGCTCGCACCGTGCGCGGGATTGCCGGCACCCGACGCACGCACCTCGCCCGGCAGCGCCGGCAGGCTGTTGCCCGGTGCGAAGTATCCCGCCGGCCACGCCGAGGGCATCGACACCCGCGCGTCGCCGTTGATCGCGAAGTTCAGCACCTGCGGCGTGGCGCCGTAGTGCGTCAGCGACAGCGTCACCGAATTGCCCGAGCTCGGCCATAGCTGCAGGCCGTTCGACAGGAAGTAATTGCCGTTGACGGGGTTATTGGCGTGGCCGAAGGTGGCGACGTGGATGTCGTTGCCGACGAAGCGCCCGCCGCCGGTCACGCGCCCGCCGGTCAGCCGAAGCTGCGCGTCACCCTGCACGAGCCCGTGGTTGGCGAGCACACCGCCTTCGGTCCACGTCGCGCCAAGCGACGACACGGTCAGGATGGCGCTCGTCACCACGCGCCCGCTGTCCGCGATGGTGAGCCCGTGGCGGTCTTGCACCTGCACCCGAAAGGCCGGACCGTAGGCCGCCTCGAAGCGCAGCGCTCCGGCGATCGTGCTCGCGCCCGCACCCGCATTGCGCAGCACGACCCCCTGCCCCGCCGCGCCGGCGCGCACGGTGAGCGTGGTCCCGGCCGGCAGGTCGAGGTCGGCAAAATCGATCCGGGCCAGCGAGACGCCATCGCCGGCGACGGCGCCCAGCTGGATGACGACGTTGGTCTGCCAGCCGGTGACCACGTTGCCGGAAAGCGTCGCCCCCTGGACCGTGACCGACCCGTAGGGGTCGTCGACGATGGTCGCGACACCGAGCGCGGCCGCGGGTGCCGATGCGAGCGCTGCCGCGCTGCCCAGCGCGCATGCAAAGCGCCGTGCTCGCCACCCGTGATCCACCGCACCTCCCCGCTGCGTGGCGGACTTTGTGTCCCGTTGCATGACATTAGCATGCAAGCGCCGCGCTGGGGAGCCGGCGAAGCGGCGCGGGGACCGTGACGCGCAACGTCTACGGTCCGGTAGCTCGGTGGCGGGCCCGCTGGCTCGCCGGCCTCACCTGCTACATCGACCGCCGGTACTGACCGCCGACCTCGAAGAGCGCGTTGGTGATCTGCCCCAACGAGCAGACGCGAACCGTGTCCATGAGCTCGGCGAAGACATTGCCGTTGGCGATGACCGTCGCCTTGAGCTTCGCGAGCGCCGCCGGTGCCGCGCCGGCGTGGCGCGCGTGGAAGTCGGCGAGGCGCGTAAGCTGCGATTGCTTCTCCTCTTCCGACGAGCGCGCGAGCTCGATCTTCTGCGGCACCGACTCGCCGCGCGGATTGCGGAAAGTGTTGACGCCGACGATGGGATAGCTGCCGTCGTGCTTCTGGTGCTCGTAGTAGAGCGACTCTTCCTGGATCTTGCCCCGCTGGTAGCCCGTCTCCATGGCGCCCAGCACGCCACCGCGCTCGGAGAGCGCCTCGAATTCCTTCAGCACCGCCTCCTCGACGAGGTCGGTCAGCTCCTCGATGATGAACGAGCCCTGGTTCGGATTCTCGTTCTTCGCCAAGCCCCACTCGCGGTTGATGATGAGCTGGATCGCCATCGCCCGGCGCACGCTCTCCTCGGTGGGCGTGGTGATCGCCTCGTCGTAGGCGTTGGTGTGCAGCGAGTTGGTGTTGTCGTAGGTCGAGATGAGCGCCTGGAGCGTCGTGCGGATGTCGTTGAACGAGATCTCCTGCGCGTGCAGGCTGCGTCCCGACGTCTGCGAGTGGAACTTCAACTTCTGCGAGCGCTCGTTGGCGCCGTAGCGGTTCTTCATCGCCACCGCCCAGATGCGCCGCGCGACGCGGCCGATCACCGTGTACTCGGGGTCCATGCCGTAGCTGAAGAAGAACGAGAGGTTCCCCGCGAAGTCGTCGATGTGCATGCCGCGCGCGAGGTACGTTTCGACGAACGTGAAGCCATTCGACAGCGTGAAGGCGAGCTGCGAGATCGGGTTGGCGCCGGCCTCGGCGATGTGGTAGCCGGAGATCGACACCGAGTAGAAGTTCTTGACGTGGTGGTGGACGAAGTACTCCTGGATGTCGCCCATCACCTTGAGCGAGAATTCGGTCGAGAAGATGCAGGTGTTCTGCCCCTGGTCCTCTTTCAGGATGTCGGCCTGCACGGTGCCGCGCACGGTGGCGAGCGTCCATACGCGGATCTTGGCCACCTCGTCGTCGGTCGGCTCGCGGCCGTTGTCGGCGCGGAACTTCTCGATCTGCTGGTCGATCGCGGTGTTCATGAACATCGCGAGGATGGTCGGCGCCGGACCGTTGATGGTCATCGAGACCGAATTGTTCGGCGCGCACAGGTCGAAGCCCGAATACAGCACCTTCATGTCGTCCAAGGTGGCGATCGACACGCCCGAGTTCCCCACCTTGCCGTAGATGTCGGGACGCAGCGCGGGATCGTTGCCGTAGAGCGTGACCGAGTCGAACGCGGTGGACAGGCGCTTGGCCGGCATGCCGTCGGCCAGCAGATGGAAGCGGCGATTGGTGCGGAAGGGATCGCCTTCGCCGGCGAACATGCGCGTGGGATCCTCGTTCTCGCGCTTGAAGGCGAACACGCCGGCGGTGAACGGAAAGCTCCCCGGAACGTTCTCGAGGAGCTGCCAGCGCAGGATCTCGCCGTCGTCCGCGAAGCCGGGCAATGCGACCTTGCGCACCTTGGTGCCGGACAGCGACGTGGTGGTGAGCGCGGTGCGGATCTCGCGGTCGCGGATCTTCACCACGTACTCGTCGGCGCCGTACGCGGCCTTGGTCTGCGGCCACATGTCCAGGAGCTTCCGCGCGCGCGCATCGAGCGCGGCGTCACGTTCCTGCGCGAGCGCGCCCAACTCGTCGGCGAGCGTCGACGCTGCCGGCGATTCGCCGTCGGCGAGCGGCACGGCCGCGCCGCCCGCGCCGCCCGAGCGCTCGCTGCACGCCTGCTCGCGCTGCCGGGCGAGCAGCATCGCCAGCGTCGCGCGCACCTGCTGGCGCTCCCGGGCGAGGCGAGCCTGGTCGCGGGCCCAGGCGTGGTAGCCACGCACGGTGTCGGCGATCTCGGCCAGATAGCGCACCCGCGCCGCCGGCACGACGGCGCCACGGCCGGAGGACTGCTTCACCGTCACCGCGGGCAGCGCATGGGGCCCCGCGGCGAGCCCCTTCTCCGCGAGCCTCGCCGCGATCGCCTGGTACAGCGCGGTGACGCCGTCGTCGTTGAAGTGCGAGGCGATGGTGCCGAACACCGGCATCTTGTCCGGCGCCGTGCGGAACGCCTCCCGGTTGCGCTGCATCTGCTTGCGCACGTCGCGCAAGGCGTCGGCGGCGCCCTTGCGATCGAACTTGTTGATCGCCACGAAGTCGGCGAAGTCGAGCATGTCGATCTTCTCCAACTGGCTCGCGGCGCCGAACTCGGGCGTCATCACGTACAGCGACGCATCGACCAGCGGGACGATCGCCGCGTCGCCCTGGCCGATGCCCGAGGTCTCGACGATCACGAGATCGAACCCCGCCGCCTTGCAGGCGGCGATGACGTCGGGCAGCGCCGCGCTGATCTCGCTGCCGGCGTCACGGGTCGCGAGCGAACGCATGTAGATGTGGGGATGGTCGATCGCATTCATGCGGATGCGATCGCCGAGAAGCGCCCCCCCCGACTTGCGGCGCGAGGGATCGATCGAGACGATCGCGAGGCGCAGCGCATCGCGGTGATCGAGCCGGAAGCGGCGCACGAGCTCGTCGGTGAGCGAACTCTTGCCGGCGCCGCCGGTGCCGGTGACGCCGAGCACCGGCGCGTGCGACTGCGCCGCCGCCGCGCGGATGGCATCGCGCAGCGCCGGGGGTACGGTGCCGTTCTCGAAAGCGGTGATGAAGCGGGCGACGGCGCGCACGCGCTCGAAACGCGCGCCACTGGTCAGCGCGGCGATCGAGCCCGGCAGGTCGCCGCTCAGCTCGACATCGCAGGCGGCGACGATCTCGTTGATCATTCCTTGCAGCCCCAGCTTCTGGCCGTCCTCGGGCGAGAAGATCCGGGCGACGCCGTAGGCGTGCAGCTCCTCGATCTCGGCGGGGACGATGACGCCGCCGCCACCGCCGAAGACCTTGACGTGGCCGCCGCCGCGCTCGCGCAGGAGGTCGAGCATGTACTTGAAGAACTCGACGTGCCCACCCTGGTACGACGAGATCGCGATGCCGTTGACGTCCTCCTGCAGCGCACAGTCGACGATCTCCTCCACGGAACGGTTGTGCCCCAGGTGGATCACCTCGCAGCCGGTCGCCTGCAGGATGCGCCGCATGATGTTGATCGAGGCATCGTGGCCGTCGAAGAGGCTCGCCGCGGTGACGAAACGCACCTTGGTCTGGGGCTTGTAGACGAGCGGCGGGCGGGATGCGTCGTTCATGGCGTCCTCGTGCGTTGGCGGGCGCCCGGGCGCGGCGAAGACCCGGGCGGGAAAGCTTACTCCTGCGTCGCCTGCCGGCGCGCTGCCGGGCGCCCCCTCCGGGGCACGGCAGGCCGCTCGACTCTAGATGACGTTTACGTAAACGTCAATACGAGTCCGGCCGGCGGTCGCTCGATCGGCGTGGTCGGACTCGCCGGCCGCGGATCCGAATATAAGGTATTAGAAACGGCCTCTCCCAATTCTGCGACAATTGTATTTTCCGATTCACGCATCAGTCCCCCGTACGGTTGCACCGTCATGCTCTTGCACGTCTGGGGAACCGACTTCCATCGCAGCACCGGGGAGTTTCGGTCCCGCCTCTACATCGCCGAGCCGGAGCGCAAAGCCGTCATCGAGTCGCTGCTGGCGATGGGCTTTCGCGATCTCGCCTACGTCGCCACCTGCAACCGCGTGGAGTTCTATACGACGGCGCACGACGTCTATGCCGATACGCGCCCGCTGTGGATCGCGCTGCTGAAGAAGCTGGGTCTCGCCGACGACGCCTTCTATCGCGGCTACCACCTCGAGGGCAAGTCGGCGCTGCGGCATCTCCTGCGGGTGGCGAGTTCCCTCGAATCGTTCGCGGTCGGCGAACCGCAGATCCTCGGGCAGATCAAGGACGCGCTCGCGTCGACGCGCGCCTGGGGGCTGCCGATCGGGCGCGACCTCGACCGCGCGTTCGCGCTCGCCTTCGAGACCGCGAAGAAAGTGCGCACGCTCTCGGGAATCGGCGCGAAGCCGGTCTCGGTCGCCACGCTCGGCATGCGGCGATTCGAGGCGTTCGAGGCGCAATGGCCGGCGACGCACGTCGTGGTGGTCGGCCGCAGCCCGATCAGCGTCCACGTCCTCGATTGGTTCGCGAAGCACCGCCCGGCGACGCCGGTGACCTGGCTCAATCGCGACGTCGCCAAGATCGCACGGCTGCCGCAGAGCCAGCGCGTCAAGCTCGGCGCACTCGCGGACTTCGTCGCCGCGCCGACCGAGTTCTCACACGTCTTCACGGCGACCGCGAGCCGCGACCCGATCTTCACCGGCGTCTTTTTCGAATCGCTGCCGAAGCGCCCGCGCATCCTCTTCGACTTCGCGCAGCCGCCGGACATCGAGCAAAGCGCGATCGTCGGCGCGTCGTCGAAGCTCGTCCGCATGGAAGACCTGCTCGACGAAGCGAAGCGCAACGCCGCCGATCGAGCGCGCGCGGTCGCCGCCGCCGAAGCGATCCTCGAAGCGTCGCTGCGCGAATTCTTCCGCGCGCAGAAGGAAGCACCGATCCTCCGTGAGTTCAGCAGCATCGAGGGCGAGTTGGAGGCGCAGGCGGCGCGCGCACTGGCGACGTTCGACCCCGCCGGAGCCGATCCTGCCGCACGCCGCGCGTGGCTCGAGAAGGTCCTGCGCAAGCACCTGCACGACGCGCGTGAGCATCTGCGCCGCGTGTTGCGCACCACGACCGAACCCGGCCACGGCGTCGGCGAGTGCCGGTCGCGCTGAATCCGCCCTTCGGTCCGCGCGCGTCGCGGGCCGTGCATCCTGGAGACGTTGCCATGCCCGCTGCCATGCAGTCCCTCACGATCCGGCCCCGGCGCCTGCGCGCCACGGCAAGCATTCGCTCGCTCGTCGCGCAGACCACACTCGCCGTCGACCAGCTCATCCAGCCGTATTTCGTGGCCGAGCGGGACGTCGACCGGGAGCCGATCGAGGGCTTCACCGGCATCCATCGTTGGGGGATCGATGCGCTCACCGACGAGATCGCCACCGACCTCGTGCACGGCGTCAGGCATTTTCTCCTCTTCGGATCGAGCCCGGAGCGCGACGAACGGGGAAGCGCCGCGAGCGCCGCCGACTCGCGCGTGGCGCAGGCGGTGCGCAGGCTGCGCGAGCGCCTCGGCGACGCGCCGACGCTCTTCACCGATGTCTGCCTGTGCTCGTACACGTCGCACGGCCACTGCGGCGTGGTGAAGGGGGCACAGGTCGACAACGATGCCACGCTGTCGCGCCTCGCCGCGGTCGCCTGCGCGCACGCCGCCGCCGGCGCCGATTTCGTCGCGCCCTCGGACATGATGGACGGCCGCGTGGGCGCGATCCGTACCGCGCTGGATGACGCGGGCTTCGCGAACGTCGGCATCCTCGCCTATACCGCGAAATACGCGTCGGCGTATTACGGCCCTTTCCGCAACGCGCTCGATTCGTCGCCGGAAGGCTTCGATCGCGCCGGCTACCAGATGGACTTCCGCAACCGCCGGGAAGCGCTGCGCGAGCTCGACCTCGACCTCGACGAAGGCGCCGATCTCGTGATGGTGAAGCCCGCGCTCGCCTATCTCGACGTCGTCGCCGATCTCGCGGCGGCGAGCGACGTGCCGGTGTGCGCGTACAGCGTCAGCGGCGAGTACGAAATGGTGAAGCAGATGGCGCGAGTCGGGCTCGCCGACGAGCGCGCGCTCGCCATCGAGAATCTCACCGCGATCCGCCGCGCCGGGGCACAGGCGATCCTGACGTACTTCGCGAGCACCATCGCGCGGGAGCGGTGGCTATGAACCGCTCGACGTCGGCGCAGTGGTTCGCACGCGCGCAAGCCAAGATTCCGGGAGGCGTCAATTCGCCGGTGCGCTCGTTCAAGCACGTCGGCGCGACGCCCGTGTATTTCGCGCATGCCGACGGCGCGTACCTGCACGACGTCGACGGCAATCGCTACGTCGACTTCTGCCTCTCCTTCGGCCCGCACTTGCTCGGGCACTCGCACCCGCGCATCGTCGCCGCGCTTACCGCGCAGGCCAGCAAGGCGACGAGCTTCGGTGCCTGCCACGCGGGCGAAGTCCTGCTCGCCGAGCGCGTCCTCGCCGCGTACCCGTTCCTGCAGAAGATGCGCCTCGTCAACAGCGGGACCGAGGCGACGATGACGCTGGTGCGTCTCGCCCGGGGCTACACGAATCGCGCCAAGATCATCCAGTTCGAAGGCTGCTACCACGGCCATTCCGACGCCTTCCTCGCCAAGGCCGGCAGCGGCGTGGCGGCGCTCACCGAGTCGTCGTCGCGCGGCGTCCCGCCGAGTGTGGTGGCCGATACGCTCATCGCACGCTTCGACGACCTCGCCACGGTCGATGCGTACTTCGCGCAGTTTCCCGACGACATCGCCGCAGTCATCCTCGAACCGGTGCCGGCGAATTACGGCCTGTGGAATCCCGGCCGCGAGCGCCTCGAGCACATCGTGACGATCGCGCGCCGGCACGGCGCGTTGGTGATCTTCGACGAGGTCATCACCGGCTTTCGGCTGGGCGCGAACGGCGCCTGCGGATACTTCGGATTGGAGCCCGACCTCGTGGCACTCGGCAAGATCGTCGGTGGTGGGCTGCCGCTCGCCGCGATCGCCGGGCGCGCCGAGATCCTCGACCTGCTGGCGCCGAGCGGTTCGGTGTATCAGGCGGGAACGCTCTCCGGCAATCCGATGGCCGTCGCCGCCGGCCTCGCCGTGCTCGACGGGATTGCCGTCGATCCGCCGTACGCGCGGCTCGACGCGGCCTGCGCGACCTTCGTCGAGGGGTTGCGGGCGATCCTGCCGCCGCCGTGCACCGTGCGCCGCCTGGGTTCGCTCTTCTGGATCGATTTCGCGGAAGAAGCCGCGGCGTTTCCTCCTGCCGTCGGCGAAGCGTCGCGACAGCGCTACGCTGAATTCTTCAAGACCGCGCTCGACGCCGGCGTGTACTTCTCGCCGTCCCCCTACGAGGTCGGCTTCATCTCCACCGCGCACACGCCGGAGATCCTCGCCGACGTCGTCGCGAGGCTCGCGAGAGCGCTGGGAGCTTGACCCGTGATTCGGACCTTCCTCAACGTACAAGTTGCGCAGCGCGCCGTCACTGACGTGGCCGCGGAGGAAGCACCGCATCGGCGTGTCCGCTCGAACGCCAGGTCGGATGTCTATGCTTCCGGAACTTCAAGATCCTTGCAAATCTTGCGGGCGAGGACATCGTCGACTTCGCGATGGCGCGGGATCGTGGAGGACTTCCGATTGGCATCGAGAATCAGGTCGACCGCTTCGAGAGTTGGACATCGCTACGCCGCGAGACGCGTCACTCGAAGCCGCTTGCGGGATCGCTCTGCGTGCCAGAGATCGAACTGCGTCTGCTGCCTGAGCCAGCTCTCGGCAGTGGTATCGAACGCGATCGACAGCCGAATAGCCATCTCCGGGCTGATGCCGGCTCGACCGTTGAGGATCGAGGACAGCGTCTTGCGGCTCACCCCTAGAGCTTCCGCCGCATCGGTGACGCTGACTCCGAGGGGTTCGAGGCACAGCGACTTGAGAATCTCCCCGGGGTGCGGGGGGTTGTGCATACGCATGGTGGATGCCCTCTCAATGGTAGTCCTCGTAATCGACAACTTCAGCGTCCACGCCTACGAACCGGAAGGTGACACGCCAGTTGCCGCTCACCCACACAGCCCAGATGCCCTTCCGTTCGCCCTTCAGGGGATGAAGGCGAAGACCCGGAAGACCCATATCTTCGACTCGAACCGCGGCGTTCAGGCGACCAAGGATCAGGCGCAATCGCTCGCCATGCGCGGACTGGATCCCTGCCTTGGAGCCAGTCTCGAAGAACCTGGCCAAGCCCTTGTGCTTGAAGCTTCGGATCACGAGATCCAGTGTAACCTATCCCGTTACGGGTGACAAGGTGCCTGGCGCTCGAGGCAACCGGCGTACCGCCGGCGCGGCGCACGAGAAGAACGAACGCGTCCGGCAGGTCAGCGTTGACCAAAGGGCCTCACGCGCAACGCTCACCACGGGGCCTCGGTTCAGATTTTCCGAAATTCGCAGAATCGTGCGCTGATTGCGAGGGACCAGCCAGTAACTCCCAGGATGAGGACCAAGAGCGGACGTCACCGGGCGGGTATGGGCGTTGTCTGCGCCGGACAATTGGAGACGGTCAACGAGCGAGTATCTGTTTCTCCACGAGTGTGCCGGCGCAATATCGCGGGAGGTGACGACATGCGCGATCAGCCCGAAGCACAGGCTCCCGCATGATTCCATCCGGACGACATCGATGGGCCGATGCGCACGACAGCGTAGACTGACGAGTCCGACCGCTGCACTGTCGCCCCCACCCCGGCACCGATGACCCCACCCCCCTCGACCGCCGCCGCGTCCGGCGCCCCGCCGGTGCCCGCCACCGCGCATCCGCCGCTCACCATGGCGCTCCTCAATATCGCCCACGCGATCGACCACATGGTGCTGCTCATCTTCGCGACCGCGGTCGGTGCTATCGCCGCCGATTTCGGCTTCGCGCGCTGGGAGGAGCTGATGCCGTACACCACGGGTGCCTTCGTGATGTTCGGCCTCGGTGCCGCGCCGGCGGGGCGCCTGGGCGACCTGTGGGGGCGGCGCGCGATGATGCTGATCTTCCACTTCGGCATCGGCCTTGCGTGCATCGTCGCGGCACTGGCGCAGAACGCGTGGCAGCTCGCTGGCGCACTCACGCTGGTCGGCACCTTCGCCGCGATCTACCACCCGGTGGGGATCCCGATGCTCGTGCAGCACACGAAGCGTCCCGGCATGGTGATCGGCATCAACGGGCTCGTGGGCAATCTGGGCATCGCCTTCGCGGCGGTCATGACCGGATTGCTCGTCAAGTACTTCGGCTGGCGCGTGGCCTTCATCGTTCCGGGGCTCATCACCATCGGCTTCGGACTCGTATTCTGGTATTGCGTCGCGCCGGAGGACGCACCTCCCGCGCGGCGGAAGGTGAAGCCCCTGCCGGTCTCGCGCAGCGACGTGGTGCGCGCGATCCTGATCCTCACCATCACCTCGACGTGCAGCGGGCTCGTCTTCAACTTCACGACCAACGGCAACGGCGAGCTCCTCGCCGACCGCATGCGCGAGGTCAGCACCGATCCGGCGCTGCTCGGCGCACTGCTCGGCCTCGTCTACGTCGTCGCGTCGTTCGCACAGCTCGTGGTGGGCCGCGCGATCGACCGCTATCCGCTGCGCCGCCTCTTTCTCGCGGTCGTGCTGATGCAGGTGCCGCTGTTCGTGCTCGCGATCTTCGCCTCCGGGTGGGTCTTCTACGCGCTCGCCATCGCCTTCATGGTCTTCGTCTTCGGCTCGATTCCCTTCACCGATGCGGTGATCGTGCGTTACGTCGACGACCGGATGCGCTCGCGGGTCGCCGGGGTCCGCTTCGCGATCGCCTTCGGCGTGAGTGCCGCCGCGGTGTGGCTCCTCGGTCCGCTGGTGAAAGCGAACGGCTTCGGCTTCCTCCTGGGACTCATGGCCGCGATCTCGATCGTCGCCGGCATCGCCATCGCCCGTCTGCCGACGCCGCCGGCCACGCATCATTGAGTCTAATCATTGCGCGCGCGGCTGGCGCAGCGGGTCGGTGGCCGCCGTAAGGGCCGCTTAAGCCCGCGAACGCTATACTGCGCGGCCCTCACGCCTCACCGGAATGCGCATGACCTGCCTCGTGCCCCGATACCTCGTCGGCGCGGCACTCGCTGTCGCCACCCTCGTCCCGCTCGCTGCCGCGACGCTGCCGGCGGGCATCACGCAAGGACCCGCCGTCGAAGGCATCACCGAATATCGTCTCGCCAACGGGCTCACCGTCGTGCTGTTTCCGGACGCGGGAGCGGCGACGACCAGCGTCAACGTCACCTATCGCGTCGGCTCGCGTCACGAGCGCTACGGCGAGACCGGGATGGCGCACCTCCTCGAGCACATGCTGTTCAAGGGCACCCGGGACATCCCGAATCTCTGGGACGAGATGAGCCGACGCGGCATGCGCATCAACGGCTCGACCTGGTACGACCGCACCAATTACTTCGAGACGTTCAACGCGTCTCCCGCCGACCTCGAGTGGGCGATTCGCGCCGAGGCCGACCGCATGGTCAACTCGCGCGTCGACCGCAAGGACCTCGACACCGAGATGACCGTCGTGCGCAACGAGATGGAGCGCGGCGAGAACAATCCCGGTCGCATCGTCTATCAGCGTGCGGTCGGTGCGGCGTATCGCTGGCACAACTACGGCAAGGAAACGATCGGCGCGCGCGCCGACGTCGAGGGCGTCGACATCGAGAGCCTGCGCGCTTTCTATCGCACGTACTACCAGCCGGACAATGCGGTGCTGGTGATCGCCGGCGCCTTCGACGTCGACCAGACGCTCGGCTGGATCGCCAAGTACTTCGCCGCGATCCCCACGCCCACGCGCGCGCTGCCGCGCCTGTACACCGTCGAGCCGGTGCAAGACGGCGAGCGCCTGGTGACGATCCGGCGGGTGGGCGACCAGCAGCTGGTGGGGATCGCGTATCACACCGTGCCCGGCGCACACCCCGACCAGGCGGCACTCGAAGCGCTCGTCGCGATCATGACGATCGAGCCCGCGGGGCGACTCTACAAGGCGCTCGTCGAGGCGCGCAAGGCGGCGGCGGTGAGCGGTTGGACACCCGAGCTTCACGATCCCGGCTTCATGCTCTTCAACGTCCAGGTCCCGCTCGGCGAATCGATCGACGTCGCGCGCGACACCGCGGTCGCCACCCTCGAAGGCGTCGCGCAAAATCCGATCACCGCGGCCGAAGTCGAGCGCGCGCGCACGCGGGCGCTGAAGCGCGTCGACGAAGCGCTCGCCGATCCGACGCGCTTCGGCATCAGCCTCTCCGAGTCGATCGCTGCCGGCGACTGGCGGCTTTTCTTCCTGCAGCGCGACCGCATGCGCAAGGTGAGCGCGGACGACGTGCAGCGCGTCGCGCTGCAGTACTTGAAGCCCGCGAACCGCAGCGTCGCGCAGTTCATCCCGGACGCGAAGCCGGACCGCGCGCCGGCCGCACCTGCCGCCGACGTCGCCGCGATGCTCGACGGCTACCACGGTGATCCCGCGGCGGCGGCGGGCGAGGCGTTCGCCGCCACCCCGGCGAACCTCGACGCGCGTACCGAGCGCTTCCCGCTCGCCAACGGCATGAAGGTGGCACTCCTGCCGAAGAAGACGCGTGGGCAGACGGTCAAGATCGCGCTGCAGATCGACCAGGGCGACGTGCAGTCGCTTGCGGGAACCGGCGGGCAAGGCGAACTCGTGGCGGCGATGCTCGCGCGCGGCACGAAGCAGCGCTCGCGCCAGGAAATCGAGGACACCGCCGACCGGCTGCGCGCGAAGATCGCCTTCGACGGCGCCGCCGCGCGCACCGCGGTCAAGGTCGAGACGTATCGCAACGAACTGCCGGCCACGCTCGCGCTGGTCGCCGAGATGCTGCGCGAGCCCGCGTTCCCGGCCGACGAATTCGCGAAGCTGCAGCGCGAGGAGATCGCCCGCCGCGAAGCCAAGCGTACCGATCCGGAAGCGCTTGCGCGGCTCGCCGCGCGCCGCTACGGCAATCCGTATCCCGCGAACGATCCGCGCTACGTCCCGACCGTCGACGAGGCGGTGGCACGGGTGCGCGGCACGAGTGCGGACGACCTCGCGCGCTTCCATCGCCGGTTCGTCGGCGGCACCGGCGAGATCGCGATCGTCGGCGACTTCGATCCCGCCGAGGTCCGCGCGGTGCTCGAGAAGGCGTTCGGCGCGTGGCCCAAGGCAGAAGCCGCCTACCTGCGCGTGCCGGAACCGCTCGTGAAGAAAGCGCCGACGGTGGTGACCATCGAAACGCCGGACAAGGCGAATGCCGCGCTGGCGGGCGAGCTCGCGCTCGCTGCCAACGACGAGGCCGCCGACTGGGGCGCGACGGCGCTCGCCACCTACCTCCTGGGTGGCGGCCAGACCTCGCGCCTGTGGAAGCGCATCCGCGAGCGGGACGGGCTCTCGTATGGAACGTACGCATTTGTCGACTGGAATCCGGTCGAGGCCAACTCGACGCTCAATGTCGTCGCGATCTTCGCGCCGCAGAATCGCACCCGGCTCGCCGCTGCACTCACGGAGGAGCTCGAGCGGGCGGCGCAGGATGGCTTCAGCGAAGCCGAGGTGGCGAGTGCCCGCGACTCGCTCCTGAAGCGCCGGCAACTCGCCCGCACGCAAGACGGCGCGCTTGCCGCGGCGCTCGTGCAGCAAGAGTATCTCGGCCGCACGTTCGCGGCGTCCGGCAAAGCCGACGACGCGATCGCCAAGGCGAGCGTCGCCGACGTGAACGCCGCGTTCCGCAAATACGTGCAACCCGCCGGCTTTGCGATGGTCTATGCGGGGGATTTTGTGAAGACCGCCGCGAAATCGGCGAAATGACCCCACGCATCCTGCCCACGAACCCCTACCTGCCCATGACCACGTTCCTGTCCCGCCTCGCCCACGCCCTCGTCGCCATCCCGCTGCTCACCGGATTTCTCGGCAGCGCGCCCGCGTGGGCCGCGCTGCCGCCGGGCGTCACGCAGGGCGCGACCGTCGAGGGAATCACCGAGTACCGGCTCGCCAACGGACTCACCGTGCTGCTCTTTCCCGACGCCTCGCAGCCCAAGACCACGGTGAACGTCACCTATCGCGTGGGCTCCGCGTACGAGAACTACGGCGAGACGGGGATGGCGCATCTCCTCGAGCACCTCGTCTTCAAGGGCACCCCGTCGCGCGGCAACATCATGCAGGAACTCGGCCGCCGCGGCATGGACTTCAACGGCAGCACCGGCTGGGATCGCACCAATTACTTCGAGACGTTCACGGCAAGCCCCGAGAACCTCGATTGGGCGCTGCAGATGGAAGCCGACCGGATGGTGAATTCGTTCATCCGCCGCAGCGACCTCGATTCGGAGATGACCGTGGTGCGCAACGAGTTCGAGAGCGGCGAGAACAATCCGCAACTCGTGCTCTACGGGAAGATGCTGTCCGCCGCGTACCAGTGGCACAACTACGGTCACCTGCCGATCGGCGCCCGCTCGGACATCGAGAACGTCGACATCGACCGCCTGCAGGCGTTCTATCGGATGTACTACCAGCCCGACAATGCGGTGCTCACGGTGGCCGGCAAGTTCGACCCCGAGGCCACCCTCGGACTCGTCGCCAAGCACTTTGGCGCGATCCGCAAGCCGACGCGCACGCTGCCGCCCATCTACACCGAGGAACCGGTCCAGGACGGCGAGCGCGCGGTGACGCTCAAGCGCGTCGGCAACACGAAGTACGTCGGCTTGATGTACCACGGCCCGCGCGGCGCCGACGCCGACTTCGTCGCGGCCGACGTGCTCGCCGAGATCCTCACGCTCGCCCCCTCGGGACGCCTGTACAAGGCGCTCGTCGAGACGCGGAAGGCGACGTCGGTGCAATCGTGGACGGAGGCGCAGGCCGACCCGGGGACGATCACCCTCTTCGCGCAGGTCCCGGAAGCCGATTCGGTCGACGCCGTTCGCGACACGATGCTCGCGGTCATCGCCGACATCGCCAAGAATCCGATCACCGAGGAGGAGGTCGCTCGCGTCCGCGCCAAGGCGGCGAAGTACTTCGAGAGCACGATCAACGACCCGCAGGCGTTCGGTGTCGCGATCTCCGAGTCGATCGCACTGGGCGACTGGCGGCTCTTCTTCCTGCAGCGGGATCGCTACCGCACGGTCACCGCCGCCGACGTGCAGCGGGTGGCGCTCGACTACCTCAAGCGCTCGAACGTCACCATCGGCGAATTCGTCCCCGACACCAAGCCCGATCGGGCGCCGCTCCCCGCCAAGGTCGACGTCGCCGCGCTCGTCAGGGACTACAAGGGCGACGCCGCGGCGACGGCCGGCGAGGCGTTCGATCCGTCGCCCGCCAATCTCGATGCGCGCACGCAGCGCTTCGCGCTCGCCAACGGCATGAAGGTCGCGCTGCTCCCGAAGAAGACGCGCGGCGAGGCGGTGAGCTTCAACGTCGCGCTCCACTTCGGCGACGAGAAATCGGTCTTCGGCATGGCGTCGATCGGCACGCTCACCGGTGGCATGCTGATGCGCGGCACCGCGAAGCACACGCGGCAGCAACTCGACGATGCACTCGACAAGCTGCGCACGAAGATCAGCGCCGGCGGCAGCCAGATCGGCGCCTCGCTTGGCGGGCAGACGTACCGCAACGAACTGCCCGACGTGCTGCGCCTCGCCGCCGAGGTGCTGCGCGAGCCCGTGTTCCCGGCCGTCGAATTCGAATCCCTGCGGCGGCAGCGCACGACCTCGCTCGACGCGTCGCGCAACGAGCCGCAGGCGATGGCCTCGCGCGCGCTCGGCCGCCACGCCAACCCGTACCCCACGGGTGACGTCCGCTACGTCCCGACCGTCGACGAGAGCATCGCCGCCAACAACGCCGTCACCCGCGACGACGTCGCCGCCTTCCACCGCAGCTTCTACGGGGCATCGAGCGCCGAGCTGTCGATCGTCGGCGACTTCGATGCCGATGCCGTGCGCGCGCTCGTCACCGAGCTCTTCGGCACCTGGAAGAGCCCGGCGGCGTACACGCGCGTGCCCGATCCGTATCGCGCCAACCAGCCGGCGGCGATCCGCCTCGTCGCGCCCGACAAGGCCAATGCCTTCCTGATCGGCAAGCAGGCGTTGCCGCTCGACGATCTGTCGCCGGATTACCCCGCACTGCTGGTGGCGAGCTTCATCCTCGGTGACTCGTCGTCGGCGCGCATCCCCGAGCGGTTGCGCCAGAAGGACGGCCTGTCGTACGGCGCCGGTGCGGTGTTCCAGGCGAGCTCGATCGACGCCAACAGCACGCTCACCGCGTACGCGATCTTCGCGCCGCAGAACCTCGAGCGCGTGCGCACCGGCATGAACGAGGAGATGGAGCGTGCGGTCAACGGCGGCTTCACCGCTGCGGAGGTCGCCGACGCCAAGGCGGGCGTGCTCCAGGAGCGCGTCCTCGCGCGCAGCGAGGACGGCCGCATCGCCGCGGCGCTCTCCGCGCAGTCGTTCCTCGGCCGGACCTTCGCCCTCTCGGCAGCGGTGGATGCGGCGATCGCCAAGCTCACGCCGGCCGACGTCGATGCGGCGCTGCGCAAGTACGTGCAGCCGGGGCAGTTCGCCTGGGCCTTCGCCGGCGATTTCGACAAGAAGTAGCGTCAGGCGCCGCGCACGAGCCGTTCGAGTTCGTGCGCGATGCCGGGTGCGCCGGCGATGCACATCGCCTTCGCGGTCGGCGCGACAGGCGCGAAGGGCGCGTGCCAGCCACCGGCCTCGGTGACGAGCAGAAGGCCGGCGACCGCATCCCACGCCGAGACCTCCATCTCGACGAAGCCGTCGAGACGCCCGCTCGCGACGTGCGCGAGTTGCAGGGCGGCAGAGCCGAAGTTGCGCATGGCGACGTTCGCTTCCATCATGCGGCGGCGGATCTCGAAATAGCGATCCGAGAACGAGCGATCGTGGTGGCCGAGCGTCACGTAGCTTCCGGCGAGGCTGGTCGTCGCGGCGACGTGCAGCCGCACGCTCGGCCCCGTACGGCGATCGACCCACGCGCCGCCACCGAGACGTGCGTGATGGACCTCGTCGGCGTTGGGATCGCAGATGGCGCCCACGACCGTCACGCCGTGCTCGACGTAGCCGATCGCGACGTTCCAGTACGGCACGCCGCGCAGGAAATTGTGCGTGCCGTCGATGGGATCGACGACCCAGCAGCGATCGAGGGGGCCGGTGAACGATGCCGCGGTTTCCTCGCCCAAGAATCCGTCGCCGGGGAACGCCGCCGCCAGTTCGCCGCGGATGAACTGCTCGACGTCGCGATCGGCGCGCGTCACGTAGTCGGCGACACCCTTGGTCTCGACGGCGAGTTCGTCGCGGCGGTGGAAATAGTCGAGCGCGCGCCCACCCGCGGCCCGTGCGATGCGCCGGGCAGCGGCGTAGCGCGCCTCGACCTCGGCGGCGGGACTCATCGCGGCAGGACGATGGCGGCGTCGGGTGCGAAGGTCACCGCCACTGCCTCGTCGCGCTGGCGCAAGCGATGCACGTCACCGTCGAAGACGAGCAGCTCACCCCACGCCGTGCCGACGACGTACTCGACCCGGCTGCCGAGATAGGCCACGCGCTTGACGTTACCCGGAACGCCGTGGCCCGGCTCGCCCAGCACCAGCCGCTGCGGCCGGATCGCGAGCGTCGCCGGGCCCGCCGTCACGCCGTGCGCGCGCACCGGCAGCGCGACGCCGCCGGCGGCAAAGCTCGCCCCGCCGGCGGTCGGCGCGATCTCGCCGTCGACGAGGTTGGCGTCCCCGATGAAGTCGGCGAGGAAGCGGCTCACCGGCCGCTCGTACAGGTCGGCGGGCGGGCCTTCCTGGGCGATGCGCCCGCCGTTCATGACGATGATGTGATCGGACACCGCGAGCGCCTCTTCCTGGTCGTGCGTCACGTACAGCACGGTGAGCTTGAGCGACTGCTGCAGCTCGCGGATCTCCTCGCGCACGCGCCGGCGGAGCTTCGCGTCGAGGTTCGACAGCGGCTCGTCGAAGAGCAGGACCGCCGGCTCGAGGACGAGTGAGCGCGCCACCGCCACCCTCTGCTGCTGCCCGCCGGAGAGCTCGGAGGGCAAGCGGTTCTCGAACTCACCGAGGCCCAGCATCGAAAGCTTCGCGCGCGCCAACTCGCGCGCCTTCGCCTTGTCGGTGCCCATCGCGAGCGGCCCGTACGAGGCGTTCTCCAGCACGGTCATGTGCGGAAAGAGCGCGTAGGACTGGAACACCATCGACACGTCGCGCTCGTTGGCGGCGCGCAGCGTGACGTCGTTGCCGCCGATGAGCACCCGGCCTCCGGATACCGGCTCCAGGCCGGCGACCATGCGCAGCGTCGTCGTCTTGCCGCAGCCCGAGGGCCCGAGCAGCGTCACGAGGTCTCCCTGCGCGACGGTGAACGAGACGTCGTCGACCGCGGCGACCGCGCCGTAGCGCTTGGTCACGTGGTCGAATACGACGCCGCCTTGCGGATGATCCATGGGAGAGCCTTCGAAGAGTCAGCCGCCGCCGGCCAGCATCGGCGTCGCGCGGCGCCCGAGCCGGGTCTCGCCGACCAGCGCCTGCACGGCGAGGAGGATCGCCAGCATGATGAAGATCAGCACCGACGAGTAGGCGATCGCCAGCGGGTACTCGCCCGCTTCGACGCGGTTGATGATGTAGACGGTGGCGAGGTTGTACTTGGCGGTGGCGAGGAAGATCACCGCCGAGACGGCGGTCATCGCGTGCGTGAAGCTGAAGACGAGCGTGGCGACGATCGCGGGCTTGAGCAGCGGCAGCACGACGCGGGTCAGCGTGCGCGTGGTCGAGGCGCGCAGCGTCGAGGACGCTTCGTCGAGCGTCTTGTCGATCTGCGCGAGCGCGGCGATGCCGGCACGCACGCCGACCGGCATGTTGCGGAACACGAAGCAGAGCACGAGGATCGCCATGCCGCCGGTCAATTCGAGCGGCGCCACGTTGAAGGCGACGATGTACGACACGCCGATCACCGTCCCGGGAATGGCGAAGCTCACCATGGTCAGGAACTCGAACGCCCGCCGCCCCGAGAAGCGGTGGCGGGTGATGACGTAGGCGGAGAGGAGTCCGACGATCGCCGTCAGCGGCGCCGAGATGGCGGCGACCTGGAGCGTCGTGAAGAGGCTGTCCCAGGCCGAGCCCACGAACATCGTCGCCCGCGACGACGGATCGATCGCGAAGCCCTGCGAGAGGTGATGCAGGGTGAGCGTCATGTCGCCGCGGCCGATGTCCTTGACGAGGCCGCCGGTCAGGATCACCGCGTAGCAGGCGATGGTGAACACGAACCACGATACAGCGAAACCGAAGCAGGCCCGGCGCAACCACGGCGGCAGCAGCGCGTGCAGGCCGCTGTCGCCCTTGCCGGTGACGGTCACGTACGAGAGCTTCCCGATCCAGCGCTGCTGCAGCCAGAAGGCGACGAGCGTCAGCCCGAGCAGCACGACGGCGAGCGCCGCCGCCCGCCCCGGCTCGTGCTGCGCGCCGGCGATCGCGAAGAAGATCTTGGTCGACAGCACCTCGTAGTTGCCGGCGAGCACGATCGGGTTGCCGAAGTCGGCGAGGCTCTCGACGAAGCCCAGGAGGAATGCGTTGGCGAGCGCCGGCTTGAGGAGCGGCAATGTCACCGTGCGAAAGATGCGCCAGCGCGAGGCGCGCAGCGTCTGCGCCGCCTCTTCGAGCGCCGGACTGATCGCCGCCAGCGCGCCGTGCAGCAGCAGGAAGGCGATCGGCGAGAAGGTGAGGAGTTGCGCCAACGCCACGCCCGGCAGCCCGTAGATCCACCGCGAGCGCGGAATGCCGAACACGTCGTTGAGGATCGCGGTCACGAGACCGGTACGGCCGAACAGCACGACGAGCGCCAGCGCGATCACGAACGGTGGCGTGACGATCGGCAGGATCGACATCACCTTGGTCACCGCCGCGTAGCGACGGCCGCCGCGCTGCACGACGAGTGCCAGCACGAGGCCCACGAACGTCGACAGCAACCCGACCAGCGTGGCGAGGACCGCCGAGTTGATGGCGACCCCGCAGTGCACGCCGCCGGTCAGGCACTGGACCTCCCAGATGTCGGCGGCGAGCAGGCGGCTCGCCGCGAGCCCCGGCGCGAAGGCACCCTTGTCGTCGAACATCGCCGCCGACAGGACGCTGCCGACGGGGAAGAAGATGAAGATGGCGAGCAGCGCCGCGACCACGACGACGATGGTCGCGACGGTGGGATCCCCCTTGAAGGCACCGCGGCGTGCGATCGCGCGCGCGAAGCAGGCGACGAGCGCGACCAGCGCGATCCCCGCTCCGGCGCCGAATGACGTTCCCTTGGCGCCGGCGGCGAATCCTGCCGCGAACGCCCAGACCACGGCGACCCCCGCCGCGACCGCGGTGGCACGCGCCGCGCCGCGCCACGCGCCGAGCAGCGCGAGCGCGGCCAGCGCGACGACGGCGGCGTGCGAGAACTCGCCGCGGAACGCGAGGGCGAGCGAGGAAGCCCCGCCCTCGAGTCCCCACGGCACCACCGCGAGCGCGGCGAGCGCGCCCGCGGCGATCCAGGTCGTCGCCCGGTCGCGCGCCACCGGCACGAAGACGGTGGGCGCGAGGCTGGCAGCGGTCACGACGCGACGATCGGCTGCGTGCCGGTCACTTCGGCAGCGTCGAGACTTCCTTGTCCCACTTCGAGAGGAGCCGGGTGCGCTCGGCGCTCGATCCGTACTTCACGAAGTCGTAGTTGATGAGCTTGATCTCGGACAGGTTGGGCGAACCCGGCGGCGCCGATGCATTCTTGTTCGACGGCACCTGGAACGACACCTTGAGGCCCGGACCGATGTTCTGCGCCTCCGCGGAGAGCGCCCAGTCGTACCACTTCTTGGCGTTCGCCATGTTCTTGGCGCCCTTGATGATGCTCATGCTGCCGATCTCGTAACCGGTGCCTTCGCACGGCGAGACGATCGCCACCGGTGCACCGTTGAGCTTCTGCACGACGGCGTCGTGCTGGAAGGTGATCCCCACCAGCGTCTCGCCGGTCGCCGCGGCCCGCGCCGGCGCCGCCCCCGACTTGGTGTACTGATTGATGTTCTTGTGCAGCGCCTTCAGGAAGTCGAAGGCCTTGTCCTCGCCCCACAGCTGCACGAACGTCGCGAGCATCGTGTACGAGGTGCCCGACGAGTTCGGGTTCGCCACCTGGATCTCGTCCTTGAACGCCGGCTTGATGAGGTCCGCCCAGCACTTGGGATCGGGGATGTTGCGCTTCTTCAACTGGTCGACGTTGTAGCTGTAGCCGAGCGCACCCGCGTAGATGCCGACGGTACGACCCTTCGCCGCATCCCACTGGCGCACCGCCCAGTCCTGCAACTCGCTCATCCGCGGCGATTTGTACGGCTCGGTGAGGCCTTCTTCGGCGGCTTGCAGGTGCGGGTCGCCGGTGCCGCCCCACCACACGTCGCCGCGCGGGTTGGCCGATTCGGCCTTGATCTGCGCGTAGAACTCACCCGCGCTCTTGCGCGTCATCAGCACCTTGATGCCGGTCGCCTTCTCGAAGGCCTGGACCATCGGCCGGCACCATTCTTCCTGCACGGTGCAGTAGACGACGAGTTCACCCTGCGCGAAGGCCGACAGCGGTGCGGCCAAGGCGAGCGCGGGGACGAGCCCGCGCCACAACGACAGTTTCTTCATCTTTCCTCCTCCTCGATTGACGTCAGCGTACGATGGGTACGCCGACGATTTCCGCAAGCTTACCTGCCAATGCGGCATTCGTGGCAATCAGCGGATTGCCGGAACGCACCCCGTCGCCCGCGAAGAAATCGCTGACGAACCCGCCCGCCTCGGTGACCAGCACGATTCCTGCCGCGCAATCCCAGGCGTTGATGTGCAACTCCGCGTACGCCTCGGCGCGTCCGGCCGCGACGTCGGCGAGCCCCAGCGCGCCCGATCCCGCCCGCCGGATCGCGGCCCCCGCGTGCATCACGCGCGCCAGGAGATCGACGTAGGCCTGCGCCGGGCGACGCGTCGACCACCCGCATTCGACCGTGGCCCGCCCGATGTCCGCGGCGTCGCTCACCGCCAGCCGCCGGCCGTCGAGCCAGGCGCCGTCGCCCTTGGCCGCCGAGTAGAGCCAGTCGTGCGACGGATCGTAGATCACGCCGAGCAGCGGCACGCCGCGCTCGACGTAGCCGATCGACACGCAGTAGCGCGGCAAGCCTCGCGCGTAGTTGGCGGTGCCGTCGATGGGATCGATGAGCCACAACCGCTCGCCGCTGGTGCCGCCGTCCTCCTCGCCGATGATGGCATCGTCGGGAAAGCGCTTGGCGAGTGCGGCGCGAATGAAGCGCTCCACCTTGCGATCCATCTCGGTCACCACGTCGTGACGGCCCTTGAGCGACACCGCCGAAGTGCCGAACGCGGTGTGCGCGAGCTTCCCGGCGTCGCGGGCGAGGGCCCTGCAGAAATCGTAGCGAACCATGGTTCAGGTATCGGGTATCGGGTATCAGGTATCAGGAATTGCGATCGGTCACCACCTCCAACAAACTTCACAGCTCCACCATTCGCCGCTCCTCGAGCGACTGGCGCAGCGCGATGCCGATGCGCGTGGCCTCCTTGGCATCGGCGAGCGTCAACGATGGCGTGACCCCGTCGCGCACGGAGTCGATGAAGTAGCTGTCCTCGCGCAGGAAGGCGTCGGCGAAGCGCTCGTAGAAGGTCGGCGTCGTCAGCGTGCGGATGCCGTGCGCATCGGCGATCTCGACCTGATTGAGGCGCCCGTCGCGGCCGACGGTGAGCCGTCCGCCGGTACCGACGATCTCGGTCACCGTCTCGTGACCGTGCGCCATCGTGCGCGACGCGTAGAAGCACGCCATCCGGCCGTCGGCGAACTCGCAGATCGCGACCCCGTTGTCGACGTCACCGCAAGCCTTGAGCCCGTCGTGCACGGCCACCGTCCCGGTCGCGAACACGCGCGTGGCCCGCGGCGATCCCAGGAGCCAGCGCGCGACGTCGATGTCGTGCACGCTCATGTCGACGAAGATGCCGCCCGAAGTCGGCGCGAAGCGTACGAAGAAGCCGGAGGGATCGTTCTGGTCGCAGGTCTCCGAGCGCACCAGGAACGGCCGGCCGATGGCGCCGCCCGCGATCCGCTGCTGCGCATCCTGATAGCTCGCGTCGAAGCGGCGCACGAAGCCGATCATCACCCGCAGATCGGGATGGCGCGCCGCCTCCGCCTCCACCGCCTCGCACTCCTCGAGCGCCATCGACAGCGGCTTCTCGCAGAAGACGTGCTTGCCGGCGCGCAGCGCGGCGATGATCTGCGCCGGATGCAGCGAGCTCGGCGTGATGAGGAAGACCGCGTCGACGTCGCGGTCGGCGAGGAGATCGGCGTAGTCGGCATACCGACGCCGCACTCCGAGCGAATCGTGCGCCCAGTCGCGCTCGGCCTCGAGCGGGCTGCACGCCGCGACGAGATCGACGCCGCGCACGCGAAACGCGAGGTTCTCGGCATGATGCCGACCCATGCGGCCCAAGCCCGCGATGCCCACCTTGACGATGCCGCTCATCGCGTCTAGACGGTGACGATGCGCTGCTCGCGCCACGAGGTGGTCGCGGCGTCGGCGAGCTCGAGTGCTGCCACTCCGTCGGCGATCGACGTGCGCACCGGCGCCCCCTTGGCGAGCGCCTCGAAGAAGTGCGCCATCTCGGCCGCGTACGCGGCACGATAGCGCTCGAGGAAGAAATGCTCCGGCAAATCGGCGCTGACCGCCGTGGCGGTCGACGCCACCACTTCGGTAGGCCGGTGGTTGTTGGCCTGCAGCATGCCGAGGCTGCCGATCACCTCGAAGCGCTGGTCGTAGCCGTACGCCGCACGCCGCGTGGTGTTGATCTGACACAGCCGTCCCCGGCGCGTGCGAATCGTGACCGCGGTGCAGTCGATGTCGCCGACGCTGCCCACCGCGGGATCGGTCAGGACGCTGCCGGTGGCGTAGACGGTGGCCGCGTCGTCGTCGAGGATCCAGCGGAAGATGTCGAAATCGTGGATCAGCATGTCGCGGAAGATGCCGCCCGAGCGCTTCAGGTACTCGACCGGTGGCGCCCCCGGATCGCGGCTCGTCACGACGAGCATTTCGGGCTCGCCGATCTCACCCTTGACGATGCGCTCCTTGACCGCGTTGAACGTCGGATCGTAGCGGCGCTGGAAACCGATGAGGCAGGTGACGCCCGCCTGTCGTACCGCCTCGGCGCAGCGGCGCGCGCGGTCGACGGCCAAATCCACCGGCTTCTCGCAGAAGATCGCCTTGCCGGCGGCGGCGGCGCGCACGATGAGGTCGGCGTGGGTGTCGGTCGACGAGCCGATGACCACCACGCCGACGTCCTTGTCGGCGAACACCTCGTCGGCGGTCGCCACCCTGGCGCCGTGCTGCCGGGCGAGCGCGGCAGCCGCACCGGCGTCGACGTCAACGACGTAGCGCAGCGCAACGCCGGGCTGCCGGGCGAGATTGCCGGCGTGGATCTTGCCGATGCGGCCGGCACCGAAGAGAGCTGCATCCATCGTCGTGGTCCTTGGTCCTTGGCTATCGGCGCAGCATCCACTCGTGCGCGGGGTCGTTCTTGAAGTGCCATTCGCGCGTGGGGCCGGCCATCACGTTGAGGTAATACGAGGTGTAGCCGTACGGCACCACCACCGGATGGTAGCCGCGCGGCACCATGACCACGTCGTGATCCTCGACGGCGAGCGCCTCGTCGAGCGAGCGGTCGTCGGTGTACACGCGCTGGAAGGCGAAGCCCTGCGCCGGGTCGAGGCGGTGGTAGTACGTCTCCTCGAGCGCGCTCTCGGCCGGCAGGTCATCGGTATCGTGCTTGTGCGGCGGATAGCTCGACGAATGCCCGGAGGGAGTCACCACCTCGACCACCAGCAGCCGATCGGCGGGCTCGGTCTGCGGCAGGATGTCGCAGACGTAGCGCGTATTGGCGCCGCTGCCGCGCGTCGAGCGCTGCATCGACGCCGGCTCGATGAGGCGTGCGGCGCGGGTGCGCGATTGCGGCGCCGGCGCGGTCGCGATGCCGATCTCGGTGTCGTCGATCGCGGTGACGGTAGCGCCGACCTGCGCCGGGACGTAGACAGCGTACGGCGACTCGTCGGCGAAGACGCTGCTGCGTTTGCCGATCGCCCGCCAGGTGGACCCCGGCACCGTCACGTCGACCCGGCCACGCAGGACCACGATGCACGCCTCGTCGTCGTCGCCCGGCCGCTCGATCGTCTCCCCCGCGCGCAGGCGGTGCGCCGCGAAGCCGACGTAGCGCCAACCCGCGGAGTGCGGCGTCACGCGCACGATGTCGCGCCCGGTCTTGCTGGCCTTGACGAGGAGGCTCATGGTCGTCTTCCCTACGCGGCAACGAGCCGTTGCAGCGTGCGAAATCCCTTCTCGGCGTACGCGTGGCTCGGTGCCACCGCCGGATCCTGCTCGGCCTCGACGACGAGCCAGCCGGCGTAGCCGTGCTTGCGCAGCACCTCGATCACCGCCGGGAAGTCGATCGCGCCGTCGCCGGGAACGGTGAAGGCGCCGTTGATGACCGACTGCAGGAAGCTCCAGTCGTTGTTGCGGGCGAGGCGGATCACGGCCGGCCGCACGTCCTTGCAGTGCACGTGGCAGACGCGATCGACGTGCTTGGCGAGCATCACCACCGCATCGCCGCCGGCGAAGGTCATGTGGCCGGTATCGAAGAGGAGCCCCACTTCCGGTCCGACGCGGCGCATGAGCTCGTCGACGTCGGCGGGCGTTTCGACGTACGCACCCATGTGATGATGGTAGGCGACGCGCACACCCTGCGCGAGCGTGTGCCGCGCGAAGCGCGTCAGGCGATCGGCGTAGCCGTCCCATTGCTCCGCCGTGAAGAAGCGCGGGCGCTTGTACAGCGGCTGTGGCAGCCCCTGGATGCTGTCGGCGACCTCGCCGTAGACCATGACCCTGGCGCCGTTGTCGGCGAGGAGACGCAGGTGCGGGCCGACCGCCGCGATCTCCTCCTCCACCGTGCGCCGCGCGAGCTGCCCCGAATACCAACCGGAGACGAGTTCCTGGTCGTACTCGGCGAGGACTCGGCGCAGCGCCGCCGACTCGCGCGGAAACTTGTTGCCGAGCTCGAAGCCTTGGTAGCCGATCGCGCGGCCCTCCGACAGCGCGGTCGCCAGCGGCGTCTCACCGCCGAGCGAGGGCAGGTCGTCGTTGCTCCACGAGATGGGATTGATGCCGATCTTCACGTTCATGACCATGTCTTTCGCTACGGCACCTGCTTCGTCTTGCCCGCCTCGTAGTCGGCGCGCGCCGCGCGCACTTCCGCGCGCTCGCTCACTTCCGGGACCGCAACCTCCCACCACCAGCCACCTTCGGCGGTGGTCCGCGCCGGATCGGTGTCGATGACGACGACGTAGGTGCGATCGCTCGCCCGCGCCCGCGCGAGCACCGCCTCGAGCTCGGGGATCGAGCGCACGTGCTCGGCGCGGGCGCCCATCGCCGCGGCGTGCGCCGCGAAGTCGATGCGTGGTGCGCTCCCGGCGGTGCCGTCGTCGAGGAGATTGTTGAACGGCGCCCCGCCCACCGACTGCTGCAGGCGGCTGATGCAGCCGTAGCCGCGGTTGTCGAGGAGCACGACGATGAGCTTGCGGTCGAGCATCACCGAGGTCGCGATCTCGGCATTGAGCATGAGGTAGCTGCCGTCGCCCACCAGCACGATCACCTCGCGCTCGGGATACGCCATCTTCACGCCGATGCCGCCGGCGATCTCGTAGCCCATGCAGGAGTAGCCGTACTCGACGTGATAGCCGCCCGGCACGCTCGTCCGCCAGAGCTTGTGCAGTTCACCGGGAAGCGTGCCGGCGGCGCATACCGCGACGTCGTCCGCGGTCGACGTGCGCGAGGAGCGCTGCACGGCGCCGATCACGTCGCCGTCGTAGGGAAGCACCACGTCGCGCTGCCCGGTGAGCCGCGCGATGTCGTCGCGCCAGGCGCGCGCCGTATCGCGGGCGCGCGTCTGCCACGAGGCGGCAGCGGTCCAGCCGGCGAGCGCCGCGGTCAGCGCGGCAAGTCCGGAGCCGGCATCGCCGACGACGTCGATGCCGTGCCACTTGCGGGCGTCGAAGGCATTGACGTTGAGGTTGACGAGCCGTGCCTGCGTAAAGAGCGAGTGCGAGCCGGTGGTGAAATCGGCGAGCCGCGTGCCCACCGCGAGCACCACGTCGGCGCCGGCGGCCAGCGCATTGGCGGCGGGTGACCCGGTGACGCCGATCGCGCCCGCTTGCAGCGGATGGTCCCACGGCAGCGCGCCCTTGCCGGCCTGCGTCTCGGCGACCGGAATGCCGTGCGCATCGGCAAAGATCCGCAGCGCGTCGGTGGCAAGCCCATAGAGCACGCCGCCGCCGGCGACGATGAGCGGGCGCTGCGCGCCGCGCAGCGCTTCCGCGGCGCGGGCGATCGCGGCGGCGGTCGGCGCAGGCGCATCGAAGCTGACCACGGCCGGCGCAAAGAAGGCATCCGGGTAGTCGTACGCCATCGTCTGCACGTCCTGCGGCAGCGCGAGCGTGACCGGTCCGCACAGCGCCGCGTCGGTCAGCACGCGCACCGCCTCCGGCAGCGCGGTCAGCAGCTGCGCGGGATGCACGATGCGATCGAAGTGGCGCGACACCGGGCGGAAACAGTCGTTGGCGGTGATCGTGCCGTCGCCGAAGTCCTCAACCTGCTGCAGCACCGGATCCGGCGCGCGCGAGACGAAGACGTCGCCGGGCAGGAAGAGCACCGGCAGGCGATTGACGTGCGCGAGCGCCGCCGCGGTCACGAGATTGGTGGCGCCGGGGCCGATCGACGTCGTGCAGGCCATCATGCGGCGACGGAACTTCGCCTTCGCGTAGGCGATCGCCGAGTGCGCCATCGCCTGCTCGTTGTGCGCGCGGTACGTCGGCAAGGCGTGACGGTGCGCGTGCAGCGCCTCGCCCATGCCGGCGACGTTGCCGTGACCGAAGATCGCGAATACGCCGGCGAAGAGCGGCTCGACACCTTCCGGCGTCGCGCTACGCAGCGCCGCGAGGTAGCGCACGATCGCTTGCGCGACGGTCAGGCGCACGCCCGCGTCCCCCGCCAGGCGTCGATGAGCGCCTCGAAGTTCGCGCGCACCGCGCGCTTGAGCGCCACATCGTCGTCGCGACCGGCCAGCCACGCCGCAGCCGGCTCCTGGAAGATGGTACGACCGACCGCGAAGCCGCGGCAGGTCTTGCTCGCCTTTGCCTGCGCGAAGCTCTCGGCCAGTGCGGCGACCGGTGCATTGAGGCCGAGTACGAGCACCCCGCGACAGTACGGGTCGCGCTCGGCGATCAGTGCATCGATCGCCTGCCACTGCGCCGGCGTCATGGGCTCGAGCTTCCACCATTCCGGATGGATGCCGAGGTTGTACAGGCGCTTGAGCGCCCGGTAGATCGTGTGCTCGTCGCGCACGGGCTCGCGTGGCGGGATGATCTCGAGCAGGAGCTCGTGTCCGCTCGCCTGCACCGCGCCGTACAGCGTGCGGATCTGCGCCTCCTGCTCCAGGCGGTGCTCGACGGGATCGTCGGGATGGTAGGCGACGAGGCACTTGGCGACGTGCTCCAGCGGCCAGCCGACGAGCGTGGTGCCGATCGAACGGCCGCGGTCGAAGACCAGCGGATTGGAGCCCGGCAACTCGACCGGACGTCCGATCCACCAACCGCGCCCCGTCGCCGCATTGAGCGCATCCTGCCCGTAGCGATCGTCACAAAGGATGCCGATCTTGCCGGCGAGTCCGTACGCCGCCTCGGTCTCGGCCACCGCCTCGACGAGGAGCGACTTCAGCCGCGACAGGTGCTCCTCCGCGACACCGGCGCGCTGCGCGAGGTCGAAGAACGGATTGCGATGGTCGAAGGCGAAGGCGAATACCTCGGGCCGCGGCACGCGTGGCGCCGTCACCCGGTGCAGGCGCGTGAGCGTCTCGTCGCGATCGGGCTGCGGGATGCGCTCGGCGTGAGCGAGGAAGTAGTCCAGCTCGATCCGGGTCGGCATCGCCGGTGCGCAGCCGTGCCGCGACACGACGAGCGCGCCACAGGCGTTCGCGTAACGCGCGCAGCGATCGTAGTCCTCGCCGCGCACCCAGCCCGACAGGAAGCCCGCCGAGAACGCGTCGCCGGCGCCAAGGACGTTGAGCACCTCGACGGTGACACCCTCGCCGTTGAAGGCGGCGTCGAGCGAGGCGGGAATCGCCCCGTCGATCACCGCGCAGCCGAGCGGTCCGCGCTTCACGACGAGCGTTGCCGACGTCACCGCGCGCACCGCGTGGAGCGAGGCCATGATGTCGACGCTGCCGCCGGCGATGTTGAACTCCTCGATGGTGCCGATCACGAGGTCGAACTTCGGCAGGATGCGCTGGAGGTGCGCGGTGACACCGTCGGAGGCGATGAAGCGCGTCTCGCCGTCGCCGCGATTGGTGAGCCCCCACAGCACCGGGCGATAGTCGATGTCGAGCACCGTGCGCACGTCGTGCGCGCGGGCACGGTCGAGCGCCAGATTGCTGATGCGGTCGATGTAGGCGGTCGAGAAGTGGGTGCCGGTGATGAGCAGCGCACGCGCCGACGCGATGTACGACTCCTCGACGTCGTCCTCGGTGATCGCCATGTCGGCGCAGTTCTCGCGCATGAAGATGAGCGGGAACGTGTCCTTGTCCTTGATGCCCAGCACCACCGCGCCGGTCAGGCGCTGCGGATCGATACTCACGTGGCTGGTATCGCAGCCCTCCTTGCGGATCGTCTCGACGAGGAAGCGACCGTTGCCGTCGTTGCCGACGCGCGAGATGAGCCCGGCGCGGAGGCCGAGACGCGCGCAGCCGAAGGCGGTGTTGGCCGACGAGCCGCCCAAGTACTTGGAAAAGCCGGTGCAGTCCTCCAGGCGCGCGCCGATCTGCTGCGCGTAGAAATCGACCGCGAAGCGGCCGAGACAGACGACATCGAGCGCGCGGCCGGACGCGAAGGAAGTGGTATTGCGCATGGTGGGCAGGGATTCGCGACGGCGTGTCGATCGCCGCAGGAGGGGGTGGGCGGCGCGCCGGCATTGTCCCGCACCGCCTCGTGAAACGCAAGTTTCGACATTCCACGCGAATGGAATGTATATTCCAATCACCACCCGATCGCCGGCCGCGACCCGGGGGACCCCTGCAAGGTCCTACGCCGTCGCCACCCCTCGTCGCCGCCGTGCCGCGAGCTGCGCCAGCACCACCGGAACCGTGAGCCCGATGCCGACCAGGGTGCTCACGAGTTCGGGCGCGATCATGAGGATCGCCGCGACGACGCACAGCAGGCGTTCCCAGATCCGCATGCGCGTGAGCATGTAGTTCGACAGCGCCGCCGACAGCACGGCGATGCCGAGGACGCAGCCGGCGAACGCCAGGACGAATTCCTGCAGCGAGAAGTTCTGGACCTTGATGAGCAGCGACGGCGCGAATACGAACACGAACGGCACCAGCACCTTGCCCAGGCCCAGGCGGAACGCGGTGTTCCCCGTCTTGAAGGGATCCGAACCCGCCATTCCCGCCGCGGCGTACGCCGCGAGCGCCACGGGTGGGGTGATGTCGGCGAGCACACCATAGTAGAAGACGAAGAAGTGCGCGACGATCGGCTGCACGCCGAGCATGGCGAGCGTGGGTGCCGCCACCGTGGCCATGATGATGTAGTTGGCCGTCGTCGGGATGCCGCAGCCCATGAGGATGCACACGAGGCCGGTCATCACGAGCGCGGCCACCAGCGTCAGCGCCTGCAGGTTCGTCCAGCCGGTGGGCAGGAAGGCGGCGACCCCGGTGGCGATGGAATTCGCCGCCGACGTCACGATGTACGACAGCTTGAAGCCGACGCCGGTGAGCGTCACGACGCCGATCACGATGCCGACGGTGGCGGCGGCAGCGCCCACCGCCAGCGCGTACTTCGCGCCCAACTCGAACGCCGCGAGGATCGCCGCGCGACCGATGCGCGACTCGCAGCCGAGCGCCCGATGCACGAGCGGCACCACGATCACCATCGCGGCGAAGATCCACGGGCCCCAGTCGCCGAAGGCGCGCAGGAAGAGGCCGACCAGCACCGCGTGCAGCGCGAAGAGCACCGCGTACTGCCGCGGCCGCGTGCCGTGCCGCGACGTGAAGAGCCCGACCAGGATGCACGAGCTGATCCCGGTGAAGGCCGCGAGATACGGGGTATTGCCGTTGACGATGATCCCGACCAGGAGGAAGAGCGGGATCAGCGTCGGCCAGTTCGCGCGCAGCGTCTTCGGCAGGTCCGGGAGCTCCTCCTTGGTGAGTCCGCGCAAGCCCTTGTTCTTCGCCTCGAAATGGACCTGCATGAAGACGCCGAAGAAATGCATGAACGCCGGCACCACGGCGGCGACGATGATCGTCGAGTACGGCAGGTTCAGGAACTCGATCATCAGGAACGCCGCCGCGCCCATGATCGGCGGCGTGATCTGCCCGCCGGTCGACGAGGCGGCTTCCACGCCACCCGCGAAGTGCCGCGGATAGCCCAGCCGGACCATTGCTGGAATCGTCAGCGAGCCGACAGTGACCGCGTTTGCCACCGACGAACCGGAGAGCATCCCGAAGAGCGCGGAGGCGAACACCGAGACCTTCGCCGGCCCACCCGCGTAGCGACCCGCGATCGACGATGCGATGTCGATGAAGAGCTGCCCCAACCCGATCGCGGTCGCCAGCACGCCGAAGAGCACGAAGTGGAAGACGTAGGTGGCCACCACGCCGATGGCGATCCCATAGATGCCCTGGCTCGTGAGGTAGAGATGATTGACGAGCGTGGACCACGACGCGCCCGAGTGCTTGAGGAGGCCGGGGAACCACATCCCGGCGAGCGCGTACACCATGAAGATGATCGCGATGATCGGCAGCGGCCAGCCCATGCTGCGCCGCGTCGCCTCGATGAGCAGGATCACGAGGAGCGTGCCCATGACCACGTCGAGCCCATTCGGATTGCCGACGCGGAAGGCGAGGTCGTCGAACACGTACGGGATGTACAGCGCCGCGACCGCGATCAGCACCGCGCAGGCCCAGTCGTACAGCGGCACGCCGCCCGGCGCGAGCGGCCCCGGCTTCGGCGGCGCATCGAGCAGCGCCTTGCGCAGCGGAAAGACGAGGAAGATGAGCGACAGCACGAAGGCCATGTGCGTGCCGCGGTGCGTGGCTTCGCGCAGCAGACCGAAGCCCGCCGTGTAGTAGTGGAACGACGACAGGACGATGAGCAGCGCGGTGACGATGAGCGCCGCCGGGTGCCACACCGGGCGAAAGCGCATCTCCGGATCGAACTTCTCCTCGAGCGCGCGCGTCTGGTCGGCTTCGATCGCCTGCATGAGCGTGGTGCCTCCCGCGGATGGCGATCGGGTAGGGGGCGGGCTCACGCCCGCCGCCCTCCCACACCACCGTACGTGCGGTTCCGCTTACGGCGGTTCATGAAGTGCGCTGAAGGCGCTGCACCGTATCGAGCAGCGACACCAGCCCCAGAT
>JADZAQ010000073.1 GCA_020852555.1 Burkholderiales bacterium | reverse complement strand
GCGCCGGTTGAGCGTGCGTGGGTGCATCGCCAGCAGCGCGGCCACCCGCTCGAGCGACGCCCCCCCTGACCCCAGCGTGCGCCGCACGAGGCAGGCGAGTCGTTCGGCGAACGGTGTGGTCGCCTTGTCCTCCGCGCCGCACAGTTCGCCCTCGAGGATGCGATACAGCACAGGGTTCGCACCCACGACGGGCTGGGCGAGCGTTGCCGCCGGAAACAGCAGCATGCAGGCATCCGCATCGAAGCGTACCGGCGCCCGGAAGAAGCGGCGATACGGCCCCACGTCGACTGGCTTGCGAAACGCGAACCATGCTTCCTGCGGCGTCCACGCCTCGCCGCACAGCGCACGCATCAGGTTGCAAGCGATGGCCATCGCGCCACCCAGGATGTGCACCCGGCCCGGGACATCGGTTCGTGTCAACTCGTAGACGAGCGCTGCGGCATCGTGCTGGACGGTCACGCTGACGATCCCCGCCCGGTCGTGGAACGCCAGATGCCGTTCCAGGTTGCGCAGCGCGGTCGCCACGTCGGGCGAGTTCTGCACGACGAAGCCGTCGACACCGAACGATGGCAGGCCGGCGAGTTGACCCGCGTGCAATCCGAAATGGGGGTCGTTCGTCGCTTCGGCGCAGCAGGCGAGGAGTTCACCGACGACGCCTACCGGCAGCGCAACGTCCGCGTCGGCGAAGGTCGCAGCGGGCAGGCCGACGGCCTCGACAACCGGAGCGACCGCGATGCCCTTCGCGGCCAGGAGCCGCGGAATTCCCTGGATCACCCCGGCTCGGATCATGCCGCTCGGCACCCGAGCGAACGCGGGTGTCTTGATGCCCTCCGCTACGGCCTTCACGTCGTCCCCCCTCGATCGTCCGATGGCAGGAAATGTATGACGGCTGTCGCACTTTGCCAAGCGGCTGTTGGCGGCATCCGCGATAGTTCGCGACCATCCGGGATGTCCAAGCACGCCGCTCGCACCCCATTCAGGAGTCGAAACGCCATGAGCAGGAGAGCAACCATGCGCAGCAAGCACCGAAGGGTATGGCTGGCGATGCTCGCGAGCGGCGTGCTCGTGGCATCGGCAGTGGAGGCGCAGCAGGTATACGGCACGCTGGGCTCGCCGTCCGCGACGATGTCGGTCGACGGTCGGCAGCTCCCGCCGCCCGATCCCAGGTTCGGTGGCGTCATCAAGGACGGCGCGCTGCAGAGCAAGCCCTGGTGGCCGCCACGCGTGGTGCCGCCGAAGGGTGCGCCGAACGTGCTCCTCGTCATGACCGACGATGCGGGCTTCGGCGTCCCGAGCACTTTCGGCGGCGTGATCCCGACGCCGACGATGGACCGCCTCGCCAGCGAGGGGCTGCGCTACAACCGCATGTTCTCGACGGCGCTGTGCTCGCCGACGCGCGCCGCGCTGCTCACCGGCCGCAACCACCACTCGGTCGGCTTCGGCGTCATCTCCGAACAATCGACGGGCTTCCCCGGCTACAACAGCATCATTCCGCGGGACAAGGCGACCATCGGCCGGATGCTCAAGGACAACGGCTACGCGACCGCCTGGTTCGGCAAGGACCACAACGTCCCGGCCTTCGCGGCGAGTCAGGTGGGACCGTTCGATCAGTGGCCGATCGGCATGGGCTTCGAGTACTTCTACGGCTTCATCGGCGGCGACGCCAACCAGTGGCAACCCAATCTCTTCCGCAACACAACGCAGATCTATCCGTTCGCGGGCAAGCCGCCGGGCACCTGGAACCTCGTCACCGCCATGGCCGACGACGCCATCGATTACATGACGCGGATGCACCAGATCGACCCCGCGAAGCCGATCTTCATCAAATACACGCCGGGGGCGACCCACGCGCCGCACCACCCGACGAAGGAGTGGGTCGACAAGATCGCCGCGATGCACCTCTTCGACGACGGCTACGAGAAGCTGCGCGAGCGGATCTTCGAGAACCAGAAGAAGCTCGGCGTGATCCCCAAGGACACCAAGCTTGCGCCCTGGCCGAAGGAGATACTGAAGCCCTGGGATCAGCTGACGGCGGATGAGAAGAAGCTCTTCATCCGGCAGGTCGAGGTGTTTGCCGCCTATGCCGCGTACGACGACTACGAGATCGGCCGCGTCGTCCAGCACTTCCAGGACCTGGGCCGGCTCGACAATACGCTCGTCATCTACATCAATGGCGACAACGGCACCAGCGCCGAGGGGGGCCCGTTGGGCACCCCCAACGAAGTCGCGTTCTTCAACGGCCTGAACGAGCTGCCGGCCGAAGTGCAGTTGAAGTTCTACGACGTCTGGGGCACCGAAGCCACCTACAACCACATGTCCGCGGGCTGGTCGTGGGCGTTCGACACGCCCTTCGACTGGTTCAAGCAGAATGCCTCGCGCCTGGGTGGGATCAACCAGAACATGGTCGTCTCGTGGCCGGCGCGAATCAAGGACAAGGGGGGCTTGCGCGAGCAGTTCGTGCACGTGATCGACGTGGTCCCGACGATCCTCGAGGCGGCGGGCATCCGCGCGCCGAAGGTCGTCGACGGCATCGCGCAGGCGCCGATCGAGGGGACGAGCTTCCTCTACACCTTCGACGCGAAGAATGCGAACGCGCCCGCGCGCCACAAGACGCAGTACTTCGAGATGATGGGCCAGTACGCGCTCTACGACGACGGCTGGCTGCTCTCCACCAAGGTCAACCGGGCGCCGTGGCAGGCCTTCGGTCCCGCCAACCCCGATCCTCTCAACCGCCAGGTGTTCCAGCTCTACGATCTCAGGGCCGACTTCAGCCAGACCGACGACGTCGCCGCGAAGCACCCGCAGAAGGTCAAGGAGCTGCGGGCGAAGTTCTTCGCCGAGGCGAAGAAGCACGAGGTGTTCCCGCTCGACGCGTCGGTCGCCGCGCGCATCGTCGCGCCACGGCCCAACATCACCGCCGGGCGCAGCGAGTTCGTCTACACGCGGCCGATGACCGGCTTGCCGCAGGGCGACTCGCCGCTGCTGCTCAACACCAGCTACACCGTGACCGCCGACATCGAAGTGCCGCAAGGGGGCGCCGAGGGGATGATCGTGACCTCGGGCGGGCGCTTCGCCGGCTACGGCTTCTACCTGCTCAAGGGGAAGCCCGTGTGGCTGTGGAACATGGTCGACCTCGAACGCCTGAAGTGGGAAGGCGCCGAGGCGGTCACCCCCGGCCGGCACAGCGTCGAGTTCGACTTCAGATATGATGGCACGGGTGCCGGTACGCTCGCCTTCAACGACTTCAGCGGCATCGGGCGACCGGGCGTGGGGACGCTCAAGGTCGACGGCAAGGTGGTGGACACCAAGGAGATGAAGCGCACGCTGCCGATGATCCTGCAGTGGGACGAGAGCTTCGACGTAGGATCCGATACCCTCACCGGCGTGAACGACGCCGACTACCAGCCGCCGTTTCCGCTGACCGCGAAACTCAACAAGCTGACGATCAAACTCGACCGGCCGCAGCTTTCGCCCGCCGAGGTGGCGAAGCTCGAAGCTGCCATGAAGGCGAAGGCGCAAGCCGAATGATGGCGACGCCGCGGCGCGTCCGGCGCGCGGTGCGCGCGGACCCCCGCGAGCCGACGCGACGGTCGTTTGGCCACCGTACGCACCCCACACGAGGTCCGAAATGAACATTGCAGTGTCGCCCAAGAAAACTGCGGCAGCGGTCGGCCTTGCGCTCGCCGCAGCCGCGGCGTTCCCCACGGCCGCATGCGCACAATCGGTTGCTACCGACGATGGCAAATGGCACGGCGCCGTGATCCTCTACGGCTACTTCCCCACCATCGGCGGCAAGACGACGTTTCCGGTGCCGGAGGGAAGCCCCGGGATCAGCGTCGACGCGCGGCAGATCATCGAGAACCTCAAGGGCACGTTCATGGGGACGCTCGACCTGCACAACGGACGCTGGGGCGTGTTCACCGACCTCCTCTACCTCAATGTCGGCGGCTCGAAGGCGCAATCGCGCGACTTTCGATTGGGACAAGTCGGCATTCCGGCGTCGGTCACCGCCGACCTCGACCTCGATCTCAAGGGCACGATCTGGACGATCGCCGGCGAATACCGCTTCGTGCAGGATTCCGCGGTCACGGTCGACGGGGTCGCCGGTGCCCGCTACTTCGGGATCAAGCCCAAGCTGTCGTGGAACTTCAACGGCGACCTCGGGCCACTCCCCCTGCCGGGGCGCGGCGGCAGCGCCGAGGTGACGCAGAACCAGTGGGACGGAATCGCCGGGATCAAGGGCCAGTATCGGTTCGGCGCCAACCGCGAGTGGAGCTTGCCGTTCTATGCCGACGTCGGCACCGGCCAGTCGGACGTCACCTGGCAGATCGCGGGCGGGATCGGCTACACCTTCTCGTGGGGCGACGTGCTCGCGATGTGGCGCTATCTCGATTACAAGTTCAAGTCGGACCAGCCGATCGAGGACATGAACTTCAATGGCCCGATGGTCGGCGTACGATTCCGCTGGTGACCGACCAGGCACGCAGCCGGATGAGCGACGCACCTCCCGACAAATATCACGTCCCCGAGTGGCTCGGCGCCCGCGCACCGCGGCGCTTCCACGCGATGGCGAAGCCCGCCGGTGCCGCGTGCAATCTCGACTGCGCGTACTGCTTCTATCTGTCGAAGCACGACCTCGCGGGCGGCCCGGGGCCGGGGCACATGCGCGACGACGTGCTCGAGTGCTTCGTCCGCGACTACATCGCAGGCGTCACGACCGACGAAGTCGTCTTCACCTGGCAGGGCGGCGAGCCGACGCTGCGCGGCATCGCGTTCTACGAGAAGGTCGTCGCGCTGCAGCGCAAGTACGCGAAGCCCGGCCAGCGCATCGAGAACGACCTGCAGACCAACGGCGTCCTGATCGACGAGGATTGGGCGAAGTTCCTCAAGGCGAATCGGTTCCTCGTCGGCCTCTCGATCGACGGACCGAAAGACGTCCACGACGCGCTGCGGGTCAGCAAGCAAGGCAAGCCGACGTTCGACGCGGTCATGACGGGCGCCCAGTTGCTCAAGCGCCACGGGGTATCGTTCAACACGCTGACCTGCGTGCATCGCTACAACGCGACGCGCCCGCTCGACGTCTACCGCTTCCTCCGCCGCGAGCTCGGCTCGACGTACCTGCAGTTCATCCCGATCGTCGAGCGCTGCGACTTTCGTAGCGTCGCACCGGCGCATTGGGATGCGGCCACGCTGCCGATCACGGGGAGCCCGCCGACGCATCCCGGTCACCCCGAGTCCGTGGTCACCGAGTGGTCGGTCGACCCCGACGAGTACGGCTACTTCCTGTGCAAGGTGTGGGATGAATGGCAGCGGCGCGACGTCGGCAAGGCGTTCGTCAACTTCTGCGAAACGCTCGTCGCGCAGCACATGGGCGAGCCGTCGCAGATCTGCGTGTTCTCCGAGACCTGCGGCAAGGGCGTCGTCGTCGAGCACGACGGCGGCGTCTACTCGTGCGACCACTACGTCTACCCCGAGTATCGTCTCGGCGACGTGCGCTCGGCGGCGCTCGCCGACCTCGTCTTCTCGCCGCGGCAAGTGAAGTTCGGCTACGACAAGTCCGACGCGCTGCCGCAGTACTGCCGGCGCTGCGAGTTCCTCACCGACTGCTGGGGAGAGTGTCCCAAGAACCGCTTCGTGCGCACGCCGGATGGCGAACCCGGACTCAACTATCTGTGCCCCGCATTCAAGAAGTTCTTCGCGCACGCCGTTCCGACAGCGCACCGGATCGCGGTCGAGCTCGGGGCGGCGCCCGCGGCGCACCCCGTCCCGAAGTAGCGGGCGACGATGGCCAGGGGTCGCCCATGCGGTCGCGGCTGCGGTCGCGCGATCGCCGGAGTGCTCATCGTCGTCCTGCTGATCGCCGGTTGCGCCACGCGCCCGGTGAACGCGCCGGTGACGGCAATCGATCGTCAGGCGGGCTACCGCCTTGCCACGCGGCCGGAACTCGATCCCGCCCGGGAAAATCTCGTCATCCTCGCGTTCTCCGGAGGCGGCACGCGCGCGGCTGCGTTCTCGTACGGCGTGCTCGAGGCCTTGCGCGACATCGAACTCGTCGGCGCGCACGGGCAGCGCGGTCGCGCCCTCGACCAGGTCGACGTCATCACCGGCGTGTCGGGGGGCAGCTTCACCGCGCTTGCCTACGGACTCTACGGGGAGGCGCTGTTCGGACAATACGAGACGCGTTTCCTCAAGCGCGACGTGCAGGGCGAGCTCATTCGCCAGGCGCTCGACCCCGCGAACTGGAGCGCGCTGCTGTCGAGGGGCTGGGGACGCTCGGAGCTCGCCGCCGACCTCTACGACCAGATCCTCTTCGACGGCGCGACGTTCGCCGATCTCGAGCGACGCAAGGGGCCGATCATCGCGGTGCAGGCGACGGAAATCGCCTCCGGCGTGCGCTTCGGCTTCAACCAGCAGGTATTCGACCTGATCTGCTCGGACCTCGCCGGCGTGCGCCTGTCGCGCGCCGCCGCGGCGTCGTCGGCGGTGCCGTTCGTGCTGTCGCCGGTCACGCTCGACAACTACGGCGGCACCTGCGGCTACACCTTGCCGCCGTACCTCCAGGGCTTCACCGATTCGGCGACGACGCCGCGACCCGCGGCTCGGGCGATGCGCCAGATCGATGACCTGCGGACGCTCGCCGACAGCACGCGCCACCCGTACCTGCACCTCGTCGATGGCGGGTTGGCCGACAACCTCGCGATGCGCGGCGTGCTGGAAGTGCTCGACGAGTTGGAAGCGCTCTACGAGAAGGGCATCCCGACGCCGCTCGACCACGTGCGCCGGATCATCGTCTTCATCGTGAACTCGCTGTCCGACCCGCAAAACAACTGGGACATGTCCGAGCAGGGGCCGGGCACCATCGAGCTCCTCATCAAGGCCACCGGCGTTCCGATCGACCACTACTCGTACGATGGCGTCGAGTTGCTCCGCGACACCATCGCGCGCTGGGCGAAGCTGCGGGCGATACGCGCGCGCGTCGCACCCGAGATCAAGCACGATCCGGTGCTGGCCGATCTTCTCAAGGTCCCCGACGTCGACCTCTACGCAATCGACGTTTCCTTCAAGGCCTTGCACGATCCCGCCGAACGCGCGTACCTCAACGAACTCCCGACATCGTTCGTGCTGCCGCCGGAGGCGGTGGACCGCCTGCGCGCCGCCGCGGGCCAGATCATCCGCGAGTCGCCGGACTTTCAAAAGCTGCTGCGCGACATCGGGGCACGGGCGCAGATGGAGGCTATCGCCCACTGACGGCGGTCCCGGGCCCCCGCGCGCCGACGGGAGAGCCGCCCCCCCGATCCCACCCGACTCCGGGGGTGCGGGTCGCGCCGGCCTCCTGCACGCTACCTGTGTTGCCATCCAGGATGCAGCCATGAAACGCGCAATCAGCATGTGCATCGTCATCGGCGCCGTATTGCTACTCACCGCGCTTCGCCCAGTTCCGGCGCCGCCCGCAACCAGTGTAGGCACACCCGGCGTGGCCGTTACGGCGCTTCGCTCCGTGCACCTCGTATTTCCACACTGAATGCGCGCCGCGTATCCGCGGCATCCGATGGGATGATCAGAAGAGATCTCGGGCGAGCGGTAGGTCATGTTGGCGAGGGTCACGGTCGACGCGGTCGCCCGACGCCTTCCGCGTTCGGCGTCGCGAACACTCGGGCGAAGCCATCGAGCGCGTCGTCAGCGAGGAACGACCACTTCAGCAAGCCGTTCAACATGGTCGGACCCGGAGACTTCCGGTTCTGGGAAATGCTCAACAAGGTCGTGCAGCAAGAACCGACGGACTCGGTCGACGCGACGACGCTCGGCTTCTGGGCATCGGTGGGCATCCGCAAGGGCCAACCCTTCGCGCCCGACGAGCGCATGAAGAAGATCCTGACCGAGGCGGCCGCGGTGGGCGACGCGACCGGACGCGCCCTGGCCTACCGGACGCGCGAGAAGGCGGCCTACATCTACGATAATCGCCGATGGAAGTATCCGTTCATCGGTGGCTACAAGTTCGAGTCACAACCCGGCGTGCCGGATCTGGGCGCGGCGGCCATGTTCTTCTTTGCGGCCACCGGCGTCACGCCGGCGATGGACACGAAGATCGTCGGCGAAGGCTCGACCTATCCGTGGACGGCGGTGGATGCCGACAACCATCCATTCGACGGCGGCAAGAACTACACGCTGCACCTGCCGCCGAACATCCCGGTGAAGACCTTCTGGTCGGTGATCGTCTACGACACCCAGACCCGGTCGATGCTGCAGACGAACCAGCCGTTCCCGAGCGTGAGCAGCCAGAAGAAGGATTTGATCGTCAACGCGGATGGCTCGGTGGATGTCTGGTTCGGCCCGCAAGCGCCCGCGGGCAAGGAACCGAACTGGGTCCCGACGATTCCCGGCAAGGCATGGTTCATGATCCTGCGCCTCTACGGTCCGCTGGAGCCGTGGTTCAATCGCACCTGGCGGCCTGACGACATCGTGCTGGTCAAATAGCGAGCCGCGCGGACCGTGGCCATGCGAAATCGAGCCGGCGCCATGCGCAGTCGCTTCGCGGCAGCGGGTTCGCTTCTTGCCCGCATTCTGCCGCTGCCGATGCTCGCCGCCGGCGGCTACAACGGCTCGACCTACACGCTGACCTACGATCCTGTGAGTGACACGCTGCAAGCTGTGTACTTCCAGGCGGTCGCGCAACATGTCTACTTCACGCGCGCCAGGTAGTTGCGCGATCCCGCAACACGGCGATCGCGCAGGCGTCTACGCCAGGGTCATCGGTGTGCGTCAGGAGCCCGCCATGCACAATCGAAAGCCAACGACGATCATCGCCGCAGCTGCGATCGCGACCGCCCTCGCCACGCCCGTCCACGCCGAATTGAGCGCCGAAGAGCTCGCCAAGCTCGCGCAGAACCCGGTCGGCAACCTGATCAGCGTGCCGTTTCAGAACAACACGAACCTGAACTACGGCCCGCTCTCGAAGACGCAGAACATCCTCAACATCCAGCCGGTCATTCCGATCGATGTGAACAGCGACTGGAACATCATCACCCGAACGATCATTCCCCTCGTGTGGCAGCCCGCGTTGTCGCCGACCGATTCCAGCACGTCCGGGATCGGGCCGGCACAGTTCTCGGCCTTCCTGTCGCCGGCCGATCCGAAGGGCGGCTTGATCTGGGGGCTGGGCGGGATCGCCCAGCTGCCGACCACATCGGATTCGGCCCTCGGTTCCTATCGCTGGGGACTTGGACCGACATTCGTGATCCTGCACCTCGACAAGGGCAACCCTTGGGTGTACGGCGTGCTCGTCAACAACGTCTGGTCGGTGGGGAGCGGAGCAGGCGGTTCGTACAACAACTTCCTGCTGCAACCATTCCTCAACTACAACTTCGAGGGCGGCACGTATCTCACGTCGTCACCGATCCTCACCGCGAACTGGAAGGCCGACAGCGGCAACCAGTGGACCGTGCCGCTCGGCGGCGGAATCGGGCACATCTTCCATCTCGGCAGGCTCCCGGTGAATACGCAAATCGGCGCCTACTACAACGTCGTGAAGCCGGATTACGGCCCGCACTGGCAGGTCCGCGCGCAAGTGCAGTTCATGTTCCCGAAGTAGGAGCGAGCGCGATGCACGCGGCCGCAACTCCGCCGCACGCCGGCTCAAGTAACGCGACGGCCCGCGTCAATAAGGGTGCCCTTTCGCTGCAAGTACTGTTTCGAAATAGTTCATCGTGCGAGATTTCGAAAGGAAATGAATGATGACGAGGTTTGCATTGCTCAGTGCTGACAGTCCCCTGAATGGTCTTGTTGCGATCGCTGCGGCGGTGCTCTGCCTCGCCTCGACACCGCTCGCGGCGCAGCCAGTGTTCTCCTGGGACCCCCTGAAGGACATCGAGAACGCCTTACCCGAGGGCGTGCCGAATGAGGGCAAGATCATCCAGGCCCGCCAGCAGGTGAGAGAAATGGCGCAAGATTCACTGGCAACGCTGATCGAGTATGCACCGGCCACGCGGAGGGTGATCGACCGGTCCGCCGGTTACGCGGTATTCAGTACGTTCGGCGTGAAGCTGTTCTTCGCCGGCGGTACCGCCGGCAAGGGTGTGGTCGTGAACCAGCGGACGCATCGCCAGACGTTCATGAAGATGGTTCAGGTGCAGGGCGGCCTGGGCTTCGGTATCAATCAGAACCGCCTCATCTTCGTCTTCACGACCGAACAGGCGCTGCGCAATTTCATCAACCAGGGCTGGGAATTCGGCGGTCAGGCGAACATTTCTGCGATCGCTGGTGGCAAGGGCGGCATGATGAGTGGTGCGGCGTCGATAGCGCCTGGCGTCTACCTGTACCAACTCACCAACACGGGTCTCGCGGCGACCATCACGGTGTCCGGCACGAAGTTCTTCGTGGACCCTGATCTCAACTGATCCGCGGATGTCGCGGATGTTCGGCCATGCCCGTCCGAAATTCGACTCCTTTACCGTCCGAGGCCGCACCAGCCTCGGCGTCCCGCGCCGCCGGGAAGTCCAAGGGGCGTCAGCAGGCAGCAGCCAGACCGCCAATGTCGCACCTGGTCATTGACCTGGTGCGACCTTATCACCGGTGGCTTCTGATCGTCTTCATCGCGATGCTGGCTGAGATCGCGATGAGTCTGGCAGCGCCATGGCCGCTCAAGCTCGTGCTCGACGATGCGCTGGGGAATCACCACCTGCCGCACTGGCTGGCCTGGGCGCACGATTACGGGATCGGCCGGCATACGCTCGGCGTGGCGCTGTTCGCGGGGTTGGCAACGGTCGCGATCGCGGTCATCGGCGCGCTGGCCACCTACATCGACAACTACTACACCGCAAGCGTGGGTCAGTGGGTAGCCAATGATTTGCGTGTGCGGATCTACGAGCACTTGCAGCGACTGTCGCTTGCTTACTACGACGGCGCGAAGAGCGGCGCGTTGATGTCGACCATCACGAGTGACGTTGCGACGGTGCAGAATTTCGCGTCCTCTTCGACGCTGGGGATCATCGTCGACATGCTGACCATCGTGTTCATGCTGGGCCTCATGTTCTGGCTCGACTGGGATTACACGCTGATCGCCATCGCCGCAATGCCATTCCTGCTGGTGTTCGTCACCCGCCTCAAGACGATGGTCAAGGAGGTGACCCGCGAGGTGCGTGTCCGGCAAAGCGAGGTCGTTGCGGTGGCGCAGGAAGGGCTTGGATCGGTGCGGGCCGTGCGCGCATTCGGGCGCCAGGATCTTGAGATAACGCGGATGGAGGCGGCGAGTCACGCCACCGTCGAGAGCGCCCTCAAGGCTCGCCGCGTCAAGTCGCTGTTGTCGCCGGTCGTCAGCGTCGTGGTGGCGCTTTGCGCCGGGATCGTACTGTGGAGGGGAACGTCGCTGATCGTCGCCGGCACCATGACCGCCGGTGCGCTGACGGTGTACCTTGCCTACCTGACCAAGTTCTTCAAGCCGGTGAAGGACCTCGCCAGCATGACCAGCGCAATTGCGCAGACCTCGGTCGCCCTGGAGCGAATCCAGAACATCTTGAGCGCGGACGAAGTCATCGGGGAGCACGCCGATGCCGCCGATCCCGGCCGCCTGAACGGCGAGATCACCTTCGATCATGTCGCTTTCGGCTATCACAACGAGCCGCCGGTGCTCCGCGATGTCTGCTTCACGATCAAGCCGGGTCAAGTCGTGGGCATCGTCGGGCCGACCGGCAGTGGCAAGTCGACCGTGGTGAGTATGATGCCGCGTTTCTACGACCCGACCGGTGGGCGAGTGCTGATCGACGGGGCGGACACTCGCCGATTCAAGCTCGCCGCCCTGAGGCAGCAAATCGGATTCGTCCTGCAGGAGACCGTCCTGTTCCGCGGCACGATTCGGGAGAACATTGCCTATGGGCGCCCCGACGCGACCGAGGAGGAAGTCGTCGCCGCGGCTAGGCTCGCCAACGCGGACGAATTCATCAGCCGCATGCCGCAGGGCTACGATTCGCTCGTCGGTGAGCGCGGCGACACACTCTCGGGGGGACAGCGACAACGCATCGGCATCGCCCGTGCCGTCATCCGCAACAGTCCCATCATGATCCTGGACGAGCCCACCGCGGCGCTGGACACCGAGTCGGAACAGCTGGTCATCGAGGGCCTCGAGCGGCTGATGAAGGGACGCACCGTCATCATGATCGCGCATCGCCTCTCCACGATTCAGCACGCCGACAAGATCATCGTGCTGAAGGATGGCGTCGTGGCAGAAGAGGGCACGAACGACGAGTTGATCGCACGGGGCGGCGTCTATGCCGAGCTGCACCGCATCCAGTTTCAATCATCGCCGATGACCACGACGGCAGCGACCGAGCGTTCTGGACGTGATTAGGGCACGACCCATCCGATCCCCACTCGAAGATCCCCAACCATGTCACATCACTTGATCGTTCTGCCCGATGACACGGCCAAGCCCATCGTGGATGCCGTCAACGGCGCCAGGAAGGCGCTGAACATCCGGATGTTCCTGTTCACCGACCCCACTCTGCTCGATGCGGTGGTTGCCGCGAAGCGGCGTGGGGTCCTGGTCCGCGTGATGCTCAACCCGGCGCGCCGGAGCGGCGAATCCGAGAACGAGGAGGCGCGCAAGGTGCTGACCGACGCCGGGATCGAGGTTCGCGACAGCAACCCCGCGTTCGACCTCACGCATCAGAAGTCGATGGTCGTCGACAACGAGATAGGCCTCGTCGAGTCGCTCAATTGGGAGCCGAAGGACCTGACCGTCACGCGCGACTACGCGATTGTCACGAGGCACGGGCACGAGGTTGCGGAAATGGTCGCCTGTTTCGACGCCGACTGGGACCGCAAAGAGTTTGCACCTCATGCCGAATCGGAGCTGATCTGGTGCCCGAATAACGGCCGACAACGCGTCGCACGGTTCATCGACGCGGCAAAGCACGAGCTCTGGGCGCAAAACGAGCGTTACCAGGACCAGGTCATCATCGAACGGCTGGTGCGGGCGGTCACGCGCGGCGTCAAGGTGCATATCTTGGCCAAGCCGCCGCACTCGCTCAAGCCCGACAAGCTGATCGAGGGTGTCGGCGGTTTGCGCATCCTGCAGGATGTCGGCGCCAAGGTGCATACGCTCCATCATCTCAAGCTTCATTCGAAGATGCTGCTTGCCGACGGCAAGCGCGCCATCGTCGGCTCGATCAACCTGGCACCGGGGAGCTTCGATTCTCGCCGCGAGCTGGCCATCGAAACCGACAACGCGGAGGTCGTGAAGCGGCTGCGTCACGTGGCGGAGCACGACTGGGGCAAATCGCACAAACTCGACTTGTCAGACGCCGGCCTGCTCGCCGATCTCGAGAAGCGACAGGGCTTGAGCCCGGACAAGCTCGTCCTGTACGAGGATGGAGATGACTGGAATTATCACAAGCATCACCACCGCGCCGGTTAGAGCGGCGCACCATCCGATCACGGTGGACGAGCGCGCACCGTCGACGGGCGTGAGCCTGTCGCAGAGCCGCCATACCCCGACCGTGGTGTCGCAGAAGTCGAAGATATGGCCATTCAAGGGACGGCCTGTCTTCATCCAGGAGTCTCACGACGGCGTGTTGCGGATGATGCTGGCGTACTCGCCGACTGTCGATCGGAGCCTCACCTAGAGTCCCCATCCAACCGAAGGAGTTCGTCATGAGCAAACGAATCGTGCTGATCGCCGTTACCGCTTCAGTCGTGGCGGGTATCGCCTACGCGCAGTACCCGATCATGAACATGATCGCCGACAAGGTCATCCAGAAATACCAGTCATCGACTTGCGAGCAGCTCTGGGAGAGCCGGGGCAAGCAGAATCCCGAGGAGCAACGCGTGATGAGCTTTCTCAAGCAGGACCAGATGATGCGCGAGGCATTCTTCAACAAGATCGCCGGTCCGGTCATGAACAAGATGTTCGAATGCGGGATGATTCCCTGAGACAACGCGCCGCGCTTGGCGGCGCCTGGAGGTGGCGATGACACACATTCCGGCTATATCGTCCGCGCTGGCACTTGTCGCTGGACTCGCGCTGGCAACGACAGTTGGCGCGCAAATCGCGCCGCCTGCTTCCGCAACCGCGAAACCGGCTGCGACGAAGGCTGCCAAGGCGGCGAAGAGGACGGCCGAACCCGAGTTCAAGCTTGTGCTCGAGCCGCGCGCGATGGAACTGCTCAAGGCGACCAGCGAGAAGCTCGCCGCAGCGAAGTCGATGTCGTTCACGGCCGTCGTCGGTTACGAGTATCCGAGCAAGCTCGGACCGCCCATCGTCTACACGTCGCGCTACGACGTGACGATGCAACGGCCCGACAAGCTTCGGATCATCATGCCCGGTGATGGGCCGGCCTCGGAGTTCTACTACGACGGCAAGTCGATGATGGCGTACGCCCCGGCCGAAAACCTGGTGGCGATCGCCGACGCGCCGCCGACGATCGATGCGGCTCTCAAGGCTGCATTCGACACCGCAGCGATCTACTACCCGTTCACCGATCTGCTGGTCGCCGACCCGTACGCTGCGTTGACCGAGGGCGCGATTCTCGCCTTTTATGTCGGCCCATCTGGCATTGTCGGCGGGACGAAGACCGACATGGTCGTCTGGGCGAACGCCGATGTGTTCCTGCAGATCTGGATCGGTGTCGACGACAAGCTGCCGCGGCGCATCCGCGCGCTCTACCGGACCGACCCACTCGAGTTGCGCCACGAACTCGAGCTTTCGAACTGGCAGCTGAACGCGCCGATCTCTGCCGACGCCTTCGTATCGCAGAAAGCGCTGGCGGCGAAGCGCATCGCCTTCGCAAACCCCGCTGCCGCATCTCCACCCGGCGTGAAGCCGCTCGTCAAGATGCCGCCCGCCAAGGCGGCGACGAAGGCTCCGGCCAAGCAGCCATGAAGAGGCCATCGACCATGAACACAATCGTTTTCTTCGTTGGCGCTATGGCTGCCGCCATCTTTTGGACCAGCGAGGCGGCAGCCTGGGCGAGTGCCAACCGTTTCGGCGGCAGCACGAGTCACAGCTACGGCTCCACGAGCCACGAGAACCGGTGGGGCGGCGGCACCGACCACACGTGGGGCGAAGGGACATCGCACACCAACGCGTACGGGGGCAGCACGTCGCATTCCTATTACGGCGGCACGTCGCACACCAACGTCTACGGTGGCACCACGTCCGGCGCCTACGGCTCGGGATGGTCGCACACGTATCCGGGCGGCGCGACCGCGTACCATCCGCCCGGCTACTATCCGTACCCCACACATCCCGCCTACCCCGTATACCCGACGTATCCGGTCTATCACCCGCCGGTCGCAGTGCCCTACTACTCGTCCGGATGTTACGGATGTGCGGCGGCGGCTGGCGCCATCGCCGGAGTCGCCGTGGGCGCTGCCGCGGCATCGGCCAACACGGCGGCCGCCACGTCGAGCGCCTATTCGGCAGGTGTTGCAGCCGGCAGCGCAGGCACGGCCGCCGCGACGAGCGCCGCCTACACTGCCGGTGTTACGGCCGGAGCCGCCGGCGCCGTGGCTCCGGCTTCAGGGACATACGTAATGGGCGTCAACTACGCGGCCCTGCCTGCGGGCTGCATCACGCCAAACGTCGGCAGTGGCACCTATTATCTGTGCGGCAACACTTGGTTCCAGCCGGCGTACGGCGCGAACGGCGTGTTCTACAAGGTCGTGCCCACGCCTTGACGACGGCATTCCGGCGCGAGCGGTAGCCCTAGCCGCCGTTCCCGGTACATCGCTCGGGAAACCATGCGGCGAGCCGGCCCCACCCGCCGCCGGGGGCGCGGGTAGCGCCGACTTCGTGCACGCTGCAACCTGTGCTACCCAGGACGCAGCCATGAAACGCGCCGTCACCGCCTGCCTCGCCATCGGCATGATCGCGCTGCTCGCCGCGCGCAACGAAGTGTCGATGCCGCCGGCCACCCGCGCCGATGCCAGCGCGCCTGTCATGGCGGTTGCCGCGCTTCGCTCCGTGCGCCTCGTCTTTCCCCACTGAACGGCGACCCGCCGCGTCACCGCGGCGAGCGTCTGCGCTGCGTCTCGCCGCAGGACACGTATTGCGAATTGCGAGATACTAAATGCGAATTATCGCTTGACGGAGTGGCGGACTGGCGGACGATAGGCGGCCTCTCGGGAACGAGCCGGCCAGTTCGCCACCCGCGACGCGAGATCCCAGCCTGTAAGTTGTTCCTCGCGATGAGTCTACGCTCCCGTTCGCCATGAAAGCATGACGGCATCGACGGCGCACATCTGCGCGATCGCCGTGTGCCTGCTCAACCGGATCGAGCCGCTCGCGGGAACCGCCTCGCCTTGCTCGAGATCAACCTGCCCTGCCCCGCGTCAGCTACGTGCGAACGCTGACGATGATCTGCGTGGTGCGGCGCGCGTCCGTGACCTGGCGCGGTGGTCGGGGGCGCTCACCGCGGGCCCGATGCCCGCCTGCCGCGCAGGAACGCCAGGAACAGGACCGCGTACACGAGATCGACCAGGACCAGCGCGGCAAGCTGCCACGATGCGTGACCGGCGATCCAATGCCCGAGGATCAGAGCGACGAACCCGAGCTTCGCGATCACGCCCATCTGCACCACCAGCGTCTGCGTCGGGTCGAAGGCGACGCACCCGTAGCCGTATCCGAACACGGCGATCGCGAGCAGCACGAGCTCGTACCACAGCGCCGGTTGCGGCGCCGGCTCGAAGCCGAGCGCACCGAAAACCCACGAGCGGCCGACCGCAAAGATTGCGGCGCATCCGAGGTTGAAGAGGGCTGCGCTCAGGAACAGCCGGCGGCGACCGTGCTCGGTGTCGATCACGGTCGCGTTGCCCGCGCACGCGCGAACACGTCGCGGAGCGCGCGTCCCGTGAACCACGCCCACGGAACGAGCAGCCCGCTCTTTGCCTTGTAAGCGCTCCAGCCGGGATAGCGCGAAATCGACGCGTCCTTCTGGTACATGTTCGGCAGGTACACGCAGACCACGGCGTAGCCCACGATCGCCCACGCGAGCCAGTGCGCGGCGAGGAACGCATAAGCGGAGTACAGCATGATCTCGCCGAGGTAGTTGGGATTGCGCGTCCACGCGAACATGCCGTCGGTCATCAGGCCCTTGCGATACTTGAGCGTGAAATGGCGCTGGCAGTCGCTCGCCACCATCATGACGACGCCGAGCGTGTGCAGAGCGACGGCGAAGAACAGGTCGAAGCCCGTCGTCGCTGTCGGTCGCGCGCAGAACACCCACGCGATCGCCCAGTACGGGACGCCGATGACCACGTAGAGCATCGCAGCGCCGCCGATGCTCACCGGAGTGTTGAACCGCTCATCCCGAAATCCGAAGTCCTTCAGCAGCCAGCAGTAGCCGTAGATGCCGTGAAGCGCGAGATACACCCACGCCGCAGCGTCGAAGCGCTGGTAGTGAACCATCATCGCGTAGATGACGAAGATGGTGACGTACTTGTGCACATTCAGCGACCACGCGACCGGGATCGCCCGGCGCCCGGGGAAGTCCCATATCAGCCGCCTCTGGACTTCGATGAAGAAACCGGCCCACGATGGGATCGGTTCGCGCACGACTGGCGCAGTCGATTCGCCCGCGCCGCGCGTTGGCGTATCGCCGTTCGTCGTCACGGCAGGATCTCGATTTCGCCGGGGCGCCAGGTCTTGTCGAACCACGGCTCGAGCGGCCCGTAGAGGCGCAGGATTGTGTTCCAGCCGTGCCCGGGTACCGTCTGCACCCAGTTCGCTTCCTTGCCGGGCGGCGCCTTCGGCCCGAACCAGACGTCGACCGAGCCGTCCGCGTTGACGACCAGCGCCTTGTTCTGGCTGGTGACGCTCGGGAAGCGCTGGTCGGTCTGGATCATCGAGCGCGTCTGGTTGCCGTAGACGATCACCGACCAGAAGTCCTTGACCGGGATGTTCGGTGGCAGATGCAGCCTGTAGTTGCGCCCGCCGTCGAGCGCGTCACCCTTCGAGTCGCGCGATGTCCACGCATATTGCGAGCCGCGCCCGACCATCTTCGCCTCCATCGCCGGCGTGACGCCGGTCGCAAGGAAGTAATAGAAGGCGTACGCGTCGAGATCGAGCACGCCGGGCTGCGACTCGAACTTGTAGCCGCCGACGAACGGAAGCTGCCATCGGCTGCCTGCGTAGTAGTAGCCGTCCTTCTCGCGCCAGTGGAACGCGATCGCGCGTGCGGTTGCGTCGCCGACAGCGGCCGCTTCGGTCAGGATCTTCTTCATCCGCGCGTCGGGCGCGAACGGCTTGCCCTTGCGGATGCCGATCGACGCGTAGAAGCCCAAGCGAATCGGGTCGAGAGACTCGCTCGGCTCCTCCTGCACCGCTTGGTCGAGCAGCTCCCAGAACGCGTAGCCCGTGGGGTTCACGATATTGAAGGGCTTCCCCGAGAGATCGACCCAGGTGAGTTCGGGCGCCGGCTTCCCCGCGTCGGCGAGCGGGTAGATCTTCGTGTGCTTCTTGACGAGGTCCACACCGGGCTTCGGATCTCCGTCGACGAGGAAGCTGCGCCACGGAATCCACAGGTTGAACGTCGGCGAGCGCACAACGTGGTAGCCGTCAGGCACGTTGCCGGCGTAGCCGGGCGGCAGCAACAGGTACCTGCCGCCGCGTCCCTCGTCCGGCCCGGTGATGCCGAGATCGACGACCCAGCGAAACCAGATGTCGTTGATCCCGCCGAGCACCTTCGGCGGCACTTCGAGGACGAGCGGTCCCTGCGCGAGGTTGACCCACCCCCAGCTGTAGACGGTGTTGTCGTTGAACGTGAGTCCTACGGTGCGCGAGTCGACGAGCTCTTCCCAGATCGGGATCGTCCGATTGACGGGTCCGAGCGCGCGGTTCGCGTTGCGATCCGCCACCTGGCTCACCGCGGGAATCGCGAGCAGGTACGCCTGCACGGCGCGCTGGAAATCGAGATTGTCGAAGAGCTTGCGTGCCGTCTCCCGGTCGGGAAATCCGTCGAAGAACCCGAGCGTCCCGAGCCGCGTGTCGACCTTGTCGGGCGCCGCGATGCCGGCTGGCATCGGTGTCGAGAATTTGAAGCGAGGGTCGGCTGGCGGCCCGCTCAGCGGCTGCGCGCCGACCCATGCGGTCGTCGCCAGCAGCGTCGCCGCGACGGTCCACCGCCTCGCCGCGCTACGCGCGGGTTCATGTCGTTTCATCGGGTCACGTTTCCCTGTGTCGCCCGGAAGTCATCCCGGCGCGCCGCGACCGATGGCGGCAGCACGCTTGCGGGAGGGCTTTGCGGCGGCGGCCGCGGTGGTGCCCGGCTTCGCCCGCCGGCGCTGCGCCGGCCGCTGCACCGCCGCCCCGAGCGCGGCGAACGCATCGCCGGTGTGGCGCGCGAGACGATCGAAGTCGGGTAGCGCGATCCCGTTGCCGACGAATCCGAAGAACATCGTCCCGGCATGCGAGGTGAGCGTCACGTTGACGCCGACGTTGAGCGCGAGCGCGGAGATCGGGAAGATCGCGGCGAGCCTTGCGCCGTGCAGATAGAGGTCTTCGCGCGACCCCGGCACGTTCGACAGCACGAAATTGGCAAGATGCCCGGTGACGCGGCCGACGACGCTAGACATCTCGGTCGCCGTGCCGATGCCGAGGACCGTCGTCGCATACAGCAGCGCGGCATCCTTCGACATCGCGCGCAGGTCGGCCTTGCCCGCGGCGACCGCGGCCATCACCTGCCGCATGCGGTCCTCCGCCTCGGCGTCGGGCGCGCCGAGCGCGACGAACATGGCCGACGCCAGCGTTTTCGCCGACGTGTCGCCCTCGTCGCGCAGCGAAACCGGAAGCATCGTGACCAGCGGCTTGCGCGCCGGCCGGCCGAGGTCGTCGAGATAGCGTTGCAGCCCCGCGTCGACGATCGTGGCCGCGACGTCGTTGAGGGTGCCGCCGAACGCCTTGCCGATCTCCCGCATGGTCTCGAGCGGCAGTGCGAGCATCGCGAAGGCGCGCGGCGTGCGCACCGGCTCGTTGGTCGCAAGGTGGGCGGCGGCGAACGGCTGGCTGCCGGCGGTATCCTTCACCACGAGCCGGCGCAGCGTCTTGACGACGAGACCGACCGATACGTCCTTGAGCGCACTCGTCTGCCGCAACGCCGAGCGGTTGAATGCGCTCACCTCGGCGGAAAGCCGCCGCGGGTGGCGCGTTCGCGGCGGTGCGACGTCGACGGCGAACATCGGCGGGCGTGTCCGCTCCTTCGGCGACGTCGCCAGCGAGGCGACGATGCGCGAGATCGCCGACATGCCGTCGATGATCGCGTGGTGCAGCTTGAGGTACATCGCGAAGCGGCCGTCGGGCAGTCCCTCGATGAATACGAGACGAAAGAGCGGCCGATTGCGGTCGAGCATCGGTTCGTGCAGGTCCTCGACCAGGCGGACCAGCGTGCGCTCGGTGGCACCGGCTGGCAGCACGAGGTGCTGCACGTGGTAATCGAGGTCGATCGCCTCGACTTGCTGCCAATGCGGGAGCCGCGTCCCCACGAGCCGCGGAACCTGATCAAACGGCGTGCGTGGGGTGGCGGCCCGGTAGCTCGCGACCAGATCGGCGACAAAGGAAGCCGGGGCGCGCGCCGGGCGCTCGAAGAGCAGCAGCGCGCCGACGTGCGTGGGGGCGTTCGCCGTCTCGACCAGGAGCCACATGAGGTCGAGCGGAGGAATGTTGCGGCTCATCGGCCGCTCCCCAGGTGCGCGTACGGGCCACGCAGGCCCATCCACGCGAGGACCTTGCCGTAGTGCTTTGGGGAGAGCCTGGCCACGAGATCGGTGAGACCGGCGCTCTTGCCGGTGACGATTCGTCGATGGCCGCGTGCAACACCATCGACGATCTCCCGCGCGCACTGCTCCGGCGGAGTCACCAGCATGCGGGAGACGGTTTCGAGCACCCCCTTCTCGTAGTCGCCCGCGAACTTGCCGAGGGGCGCCGCCTTGTCGATGTTGGTCCGGATGCCGCCCGGGTGCACCGACGTCACCTGCACGCCCGTCCCTTCGAGCTCCGCCCACAGGCACTCGTTCAATCCGCGCACCGCGAACTTCGAGATGTTGTACGCCGACTGCGCGGGCACGCCGACGAAGCCGAAGATGCTCGAGATGTTCACGATGCGTCCCTCGCGCTGCGCGAGCATCATCGGCAGGAACGCCTTGGTCCCGTAGACGACGCCCCACAGGTTGATCCCGAGCAGCCACTCGAGCTCTTCGATCGTCATGTGCTCGAAGGTTGCGGCGAGCGACACGCCCGCATTGTTGAAGATGAAATGGGCACCGCCGAAGTCGCGCTTCACGTCATCCGCGTGCGCGAAGACGCCGGCGCGCTGCGACACGTCGAGCCGGTACGTACGGATCGTCGCCGCATCCCCGCAGCGCCGACGCGTCTCCGCAAGTCCCTGCTCGTCGACATCGGAGAGCGCGAGCCGCGCGCCCCGCTGGGCGAGGAGCTGCGCGAGTTCGCGCCCGATGCCGGAGCCCGCCCCGGTGATGACGGCGACCTTGTCTTGATACGGATTCATCGACTCTCCTGAAACTGCGGATCCACGACGCGACGACGCGGTGTGGCGAGTTCGCGCCAGGTCCACAGCGCGCCGCACAGATCGACGACGCCGATTGCGATGGCGGACGGCGGCAACAGTCCGAACGCAACGAGAGCGCCAACCGGCACGAGCACCGTGCCACGCAGAACCACCGACGCCCACATCCAGGGGAGGAGGCGGTAGACGGCCGCGATCCAGTAGGCGAGCGAATAGCCGGCAGCCATCAGGCCCGCCAGCCGCGCCCACGGCGCTGCTGCATCGGTGAGCGGCACGCCGGCGATCCGCGCCAGCACGCCGGGAGCGAGCGTCAGCGTGAGCGCCAGCGCGGTCGTGAGCCCCGCCCAGGCGTAGATGCTGGCGTGTCGTGATTCGCTTTGGCGCATGGCATCAGATCCGTCGCTCGATGCCCTGCCAGTACGCCTCGCGCAGGTCCTTCTTCAAGACCTTGCCGACGCTGCTCCGGGGCAGCGCCGCGACGGTATCGACACTCTTTGGCGCCTTGACGCTGCCGAGCCGCGCCTTGCACAGCGCGATGAGTTCCGCACCGTCGACGGTGGCGCCGGGCTTCAGCTCGACCACCGCCTTCACCGCCTCGCCCCATTCGTTGTCCGGCACGCCGATGACCGCACAATCCTGCACCGCCGGGTGCGACCAGATGACCTGCTCGATCTCGCCCGGATAGATGTTGAAGCCGCCGCTGATGATCATGTCCTTGCGCCGATCGGTGATGTGCAGGTAGCCCTCGTCGTCGAGGTGACCGACGTCGCCGGTGTGCAGCCAGCCGTCGACGATCGTCTCGGCGGTCTTGTCCGGCGCCTTGTAGTAGCCCTTCATCACGAGGTCGCCGCGCACGCAGATCTCGCCCGACTCGCCGGTGGACAGCACACGGCCCTCCGCGTCGAGGATCTCGACGCGGATCAGCGGATTCGGACGACCGACGGAGGTCAGGCGCGCATCCGACGCGAGCTTGCCGTCGACGAAGTGCTCGTCGGGTCGCAGGTACGCGATCGACGCTGGCGCCTCGGTCTGGCCGTAGCCACCCGTCATCACGGGGCCGAATACCTCGATCGCCCGCTTCAGCTTGTCGACCGACATCGGCGCCGCCCCGTACATGAAGTAGCGCAGCGACGAGAAGTCGGCGCGCTCGATGCCCGGGATGTCGAGCAGGCGGTAGATCACCGTCGGCGGCAGGAAGAACTCGGTCACCCGATGCTTCGCGATCGCCGCCAGCAGCGCCGCCGGATCGGGCTTGGAGAGGACCACGACGGTACCGCCCCGCGCCGACGTCGGCAGCGACAGGATGCCCGCCGTGTGCGTCATCGGTGCGGCGGCGAGGTTCACGGGAACGACGTCGCACGGATACGTGATCGCCATCATGTAATGCGCGACGAACGTCTGCACGCTGCGATGCGTATTCATCACCCCCTTCGGCATGCCGGTGGTTCCACCCGTTGCCGCGACCATCACGACGTCGTCGAGGTCGACCGCGATCTCGGGTCGCGTCGCCGACTGCGCGCCGGCCCACGCCTCGAGCGATGGCGCACCCTCGGCGTCACCGTCGATGCACACCCACAACTTCACCTTCTCGAGCTTGTCGCGCAGCGCCGCCACCAGCGGAGCAAAGGCGCGCTGGAAGAAGATCGCCTCGCAGTCGAAGCTGTCCACGACGTACTGGCATTCCTGCGGCGTGCCCCGCGGATTGACCGGCACCCACGCCATGCCGGCCCGCCACAGGCCGAGCGTGCACGCCCAGGCCCCGGGATCGTTGCCGGCCAGCACCGCACCCTTCGCTTCGCGCGCGAAGCCGGCGGCAAGGAGCCCGTGGGCGATCCGGCACGACAGCTCGCCGATCTCGTCGTAGGTCCGTGCGCGCTCGTCCATCACGAATGCCGGCCGCCGCGGATGGCTGCGCCACCCGCGATCGAAGAAATCGATCATTGCCATTGCGCCGCTCCTCGTCGCTGCGCTCAGGAGTGCGTCACGCTGGCCCGAGCGAGCCCGCGCTGCTCGAGGAAGGCGAGGAGGTAGCGATGGCCGAAGGCCTGGCACGCGGAGACGAAGCCGGGCTGCGCGAACCGGCCGTCGAGAAGCTTCATCACCGCCGCCGTCTGCAGCGCGCCCGTCGTGATATACGGAGTGACGCTGTGCACCACCGCGCGTACCGAGGTGAGCTGGCCGCGACCGACCGCAATATCGATCGAGCGGTTCAACGTCGTCCGCTCGCGCGGCGGCATCGCCGGCGTGGTCGAGCTCACGATCTGCTGCAGCACGGCATCCTGCTGCTCTTGCGGCAGGTTCCGGTATTCGGCGTCCCACTTCTGCCCCAGCGCGGCGACCATCCGCATCGCCGGGTTGTCGTAGAAGCCGACCAGCGAGAAGCAGTGGCGCACCCGCGGATCGCCCTCGAAGAACACCGGCAGCGAAGTGCCGCTCCACGGCAGACAGAACACCGGCAGCAGCAACTCCGGGACGGAGATTTCGTAGCCCTTGTGCTTCTCGTGCTCGACGAGCGCGTTGTCCCAGAGGAAATGCTCCTTCGCGCGATACATCTCGAAGATCGACGCCGTCGAGCCGACGGTGATGCCCGCGCTCGCCCGCGGCCCGCGGGACAGGCTCGCCGTCTCGAGGGCATCGATGCCCGGCGTCTCCAGCGCGAGCTCGGCGGCGATTTCGGACAGCGTGTACATGTACGAGGTCGACGGCGCGAGGACGAGGTTGGCGTCGGCATACGCGGCACCGAAGCGCTCGCGCGCGGCGAGCACGTACGACTGCTCGCCGGTCGTGTCGAGGTGATGGCAGCCGGCGGCGAGCGCGGCCTGTACGCCCTCGAGCCCGAACCTGACGAACGGCCCGACGGTGTTGCAGACGACCCTGGCACCGCGAAACGCCGCGGTCAGCGCCGCGACGTCGTGCGCACACTCGACGATCTCGTAACGCGCCGACTCGAGACGCACGACGCGCTGGCGCATCATTTCCTCGGTCCGCTGCGCGTTGCGCGCGACCGCGGTGAACGGAATGTCCTGATCGATCAGCCAGTCCATGGTCAGCATGCCGGTGTAGCCGGATGCGCCGTAGACGACGACGGGGTGCTTCGCCATGTCGTTATTCCTTCGTGAAGTGATTCGCGGTGCGAACGGCCTCAGCCGTTGGCCCAGCCCGACTCGTACAGGCGCGACAGCAGCGCGCCGAAGCGCATCGTCAGCACATAGTTCTCGCCATCCTCGATGAGCGCGGCGCGCGTGTCGCGGAAGAGCTTCTCGACCGGGTACTCGCGCGTGGTGCCGTTGCCGCCGAACATCTGCAGCGCCTCGTGCACGACCTTCATCGCTTCCTCGGTGACCGTCACCTTGGCCTGCGCCGTGACGAACGCGTGACCGCGGGGCGTGAGGCGCGCGTACTCGACGGCGCGGCGCGCCGCCGCGCGGATGAGTTCGACGCGCCGACCCATGTCGCCCAGGCGCCAACGGACGAGCTGGTGCCGGGCGAGCAGCGCCCCACCCTGGGTGCGCTCGTGCGCGTAGGCAAGCGCGTGCTCGAAGGCGGCGCGCGCCACGCCGGTAAACGTCTGGCACATGTGCGTTCCAGCGTAGGACCAGGTCGCCGACAGGTTGCCGTAGTAGCGATCGCGCTCCGCGATCGCGAAGCGGCGCGGGATGCGAACGTTGTCGAAGTAGATCTCCCCCTGCGGCAGCGAGCGCTGGCCGATCTTCTCGAGCGGCTTGCCGCGCGACACGCCCTTCACGTCGAGCGGCGCGACGCAGACGAGCCCGTTGACCACCCCGTCCTTCCCGAGGAAGCCGTCTCCATAGTCCGCGGCGACGTAGCACAGGGCCACCTGCGCCACCGCGCCGTTGGATACCCACGCCGAGCACTGGCCGTTCAGCACGATTTCGTCGCCGGCGACCTTGGCCGTGACGTTGCCCTTGTTGCCGGGCACGCCGGCCGGCCACTCGTCGGCGTACATCACCCCCACGTCGGAGCCACGATCCGGCTGCGTGATGAGCCAGCAGCCGATGCGGTCGGCGCAAAGCTCGATCAGTTCGCGGTGCTCCGCAGCCACTGCCATCGTCAGCGGAAATTGCGCCGCGGCGAGCGACGTTGCGAGCCCGGCGTCGCCCCAACCCAGCTCCTCGCCGATCATCGATTCGAGCCGTGCGCCGACCGCCGGCGGGAACTGCGCGAGCAGCGACGGATCGAGGCCGAGCTTTTTCGCCTCGGCGAACACCGCCCAGTACGGCGAGCCCGGCGCGATCGCGTCCTCGGCGCTCAGGCGATCGAGCTCGCGGCCGATCGGCCGCAGCACGTCCTTCGCAAAGCGATGCGCCGACGCCTGGATCGCCGACTCCTCCTCGCTCGCCGGGGCATCGAATCCCGAGAGACCCGCGACCGGGAGTTCCAGCGTTTCGTGCAGATGGATCATGTCCGTTCTCCGTCGGCCAGCGCAGCGTCGGGTGCAGCGCGCACCGTAAGAGCGAAGGCTAGAGAGGAGTACGGCAGGACGCCCCCCCTGCGAAGGGGTGGGGTGCGCCCGGCAACCGGACGGGCCGGACGCGGGCGCCTTCCGCCAGCGCCCTTACAGGAACCGGCCGGTGCGCGCCCGCACGAAGTCGGCGATGGCGTCGAGCGCCTTGTCGCTTGCGGGCAGCATGCGCATCACGTGGAATACGTGCGGCATGTTCTCGTAGACCTCGACTTCCGCGTCCACGCCCGCTTGCTGCGCTCGGGCCGCGATGCGCAGCGCGTCGTCGCGCAGCATCTCGGTGCTGCCCACCTGCAGGAGCAGCGGAGGCAACCCGTGGAACGCTCCGAACAGCGGCGATACGAAGGGATCGGTGAACTGCACGGCATCCGCATAGAGGGTTCGCATGGCGGCGATCACGCGCAGCCGGAACATCGGATCGATGCCTTCGTTGTCGACCATGCTGCGACCGGAGAGGGTGAAATCGGTCAACGGCGAGATCGCGACGGCGCAGGCCGGCAGCGGCAACGCCGATGCCTTCAGGCGGAGCAGCGCGGCAAGCACCAGCGTTCCTCCCGCGGAGTCACCCGCGAGAACGATGCGCTTCGGGTCTGCGCACTGCGCAAGCGCGAAGCGATACGCCTTGACGCAGTCGTCGAGCGCGGCCGGATAGCGGTGCTCCGGCGCCAGCCGGTAGTCGGGCAGCAGGGCACGCGCGCCGAGGCGCCGGCACAGCCGCGCCACCAGCGCCGCGTGCGTGCACGGGAAGCGCAGGCAGAAGGCGCCACCGTGCAGGTAGACGATCACGGGGGCGTCGCCGCCCGATACCACGTCGATCCATTCCGCGGCCACCCCGCCGGCGTCGACGGGCGTGCGCCGCACGTCACGCTCGGCCGCGCCGAACCGCAAATCCATTCGTTCGGCGACCTCGCGCAGGTGGTCGATGCCCGCCTCGGGACCGAGCCGGCGCCGGATGCCGAACCGCAGCATCGCCTCGACGAAGCGGCGCCGCCAGCGCGCGCCCGCTTCCGGGATCCATCGTACCGCTCGACCCGCCGCCTCCACCGGCAACAACGCGCCCACCGTTACGCCGCAGCCGCCGGCAGCCGGTAGTCGCGGAACATCTCGCGCAGCCTGATCTTCTGGAGCTTGCCCGTGGCCGTGTGCGGCAGTTCGGTGACGAACTGCACGTCGTCCGGCAACCACCACTTCGCCACCTTGCCTTCCAGAAAGTGGAGCAACTCCTCGCGGGAGACGTCTTGCCCGGGCTTGCGCACGACGACGAGAAGCGGCCGTTCCTGCCACTTCTCGTGCGCGACGCCGATCACCGCGGCCTCGCCCACCGCCGGGTGCCCAATCGCCGCGTTCTCGATGTCGATCGAGCTGATCCACTCGCCCCCGGACTTGATGACGTCCTTGCTGCGATCGGTGATCTGCATGTAGCCGTCGGGGTCGATGGTGGCGACGTCACCGGTGTCGAAGAAGCCGTCCGCGTCGAGCAGGTCCCCTCCCTCGCTCTTGAAGTAGCTGGCCGCGATCCACGGCCCGCGCACCATCAGGTGGCCGAACGCGACGCCGTCGTGCGGCAACCGGCGCCCGTCGTCGTCGGTGATCCGCAGTTCGACGCCGAAGAGCGGCCGTCCCTGCTTCTTCTGCACGTCCAGGCGGCCGGCGAGCGGCAGCCCGACATGCTTGGGCAATAGATTGCAGACGGTGCCGATGGGCGACGTCTCGGTCATGCCCCACGCGTGGAGGGCAAATGCCCCGAACCGCGACTCGAAGTGCTCGCACATGGTGCGCGGTGCGGCCGAGCCGCCGATCACGACGCGCTGGAGGGTGAGCTCACGGCGAGGATCGAGGCTGTTCGCCTCGACATGGCCAAACAGCATCAGCCAGACGGTCGGCACGCCGAGCGCGACCGTCACCCGTTCGTCGCGCATCAGCTCGTAGACGCTCTTGCCGTCGAGGTTCGGGCCGGGCATGACGAGCTTGGCGCCGGACATGGCACCTGCGTACGGAGTGCCCCAGGCGTTGACGTGGAACATCGGCACGACCAGCAGCGCGCTGTCGCGCGCGGACAGCGCGATGCCGTCGGCCGCGCACACCGCGAACGAGTGCAGCACCGTCGACCGGTGCGAATAGAGCACACCCTTGGGATTGCCGGTGGTCCCCGACGTGTAGCACAGCGAGGACGCCGCATTCTCGTCGAGCATGGGCCAGTCGAAGTCGTCCGTATGCTCGCCGACGAGTTCCTCGTAGCACACGAGGTTGGGCACGTCGATCGCCGGCATGTGCGCGCGGTCCGTCATCGCGACGAAGCCCTTGACGCCCTTGAGCTGCGGTGCCAGGCGCGCGATGAGCGGCGCGAACGTCAGGTCGAAGAACAGGTACTGATCGTCGGCATGGTCGACGATGTAGGCGATCTGCTCGGGAAAAAGACGCGGGTTGATGGTGTGCAGGACAGCCCCCATCCCGGACACCCCGAAGTAGAGCTCCATGTGCCGGAAGCCGTTCCAGGCGAGCGTCCCGATGCGCTCCCCTGCGCGCACCCCGAGCGCGGTCAGCGCATTGGCCACCTGCTTCGCGCGGCGCCGGATGTCGGCGTACGTGCAGCGGTGAATGGGGCCCTCGACAGTGCGCGAGACGATCTCGGCGCCCGGATGGAACGCATTCGCGTGCTCGATGAGCGACGAGATCAACAGTGGGCGATCCTGCATCAGTCCTTGCATGATGGGTCCTGTCGTCGTTACGGGGCGGTGGCCCCGGTGCGTCGGTGAAGAAGGTGCCACAAGATGCCGCCGGCAGCCGGCCCCGCTCGCCCCCCACCATGGGTGGGTGACCGTGCGTGCGGCTGCCGCATGCTCTTGACGCATGCATCCAGCGTCCATACGCGGCAGCGAGCCTCGCTTCACGATGATCGGCGCCGAGCTGTCGCTGTACAGCGGCAAGCTGCGCAGCTACCTCATCCAGAAGGGTATCGCGTTTGTCGAGCGGGGCTCGAGTCCCTTCGAGTTCGTATGGACGGCGAAGCGACGGACCCACGCGCGGGCGGTGCCCATCCTCATCACGCCAGAAGGAGAGTGGCTCCAGGATACGAGCGAGATCATCGATCGCCTGGAGCAGCGGTTCCCGGAACGACCGGTGCTCCCGGCAACGCCGGTGCTGCGCTTCGCAGCGTTCCTGTTCGAGTTGTGGGGTGACGAATTCTGGCTGCCGCTGGCCATGCACGCCCGCTGGAGTCACGCGGAGAATCTGCCGCTCTTCGTGCACGACGCCGGCGACGCGCTGCTGCCGGCCTGGCCGCGCTGGGCGAAGAACCTTATCGGACGCAACCACGCGCGCCTGATGCATGCGCTCGCCCGGGCCGTTGGGGTGACTCCCGAGTTTGCACCGCTGATCGATCGCTTCGCGCAGATCCAGCTCGACGCGCTCGACACGCATTTCGCGAAGCATCGCTTCCTGTTCGGCGATCGCGCCTCGCTGGGCGATTTCGGACTCATCGGGCCGCTGTACGCGCACCTCGGGCGCGATCCCTGGCCGCGGCGCGAGCTGATCGGCCCCCGGCCCCATCTCGGCGCGTGGATAAAGCGCATGTTCGAGCCCGGGGCGTCGTCGGGAAGCTTCCTTGCACACGACAGCGTGCCGCCGACGCTCACCCCCTGCCTGCGCTCGATCGTCGACGAGATGCTGCCGTTCCTCGACGCCTGCGCGGCGCGAGTCCGATCGACCCCGATCGTCGCTGCCGATGCGCCGGCAGCGATTCGCATGCTGCCCGAGGTGACCTATCCGTTTGCCGGCGGCGTCCACCGCCGGCCCGGGCTGTCGTATCCGGTGTGGATGGCGCAGCGCCTGCTCGACAGCTGGCGGGCCGCGCCGCTCGCCGACCGGCAGGCAGTCCGGCAATGGCTGGATGCGCTCGGCGGGGGCGAGTTGTTGCAACTCGACCTGCCGCGCGTGCGCCGGATCGGGCTCGCCGCCGGCCGGGTCATCTAGCGCCAGTGGCGAAGCGGCGGTCGTTTCGGTTAGTCTGTGACGGTTCGCGCCGCCGCAGGCGCCCCGCACCGATCGATGGCCGACCCGCAATTCATCCTCAAGACCACGCCGCCGCGCGTGCTGCGCACGGCGCTGCTCCGCGAGCGCCTGACACAAGCATGGCTCGAGTTGCGCGATCGCACGGCAATCTCGGTCTCGGCGCCGTCCGGATTCGGCAAGACGACACTGCTTACCCAGTGGCGGCGACTGTGGATGGAGCACGGCGCCGTCGTCGCCTGGGCAACGCTCGATGCCACCGACGACCCGGCGCGCTTCGCAAGCCTCCTCCTCTACGCGCTGCGGGTGGCGAGCGGGCGCCCGGCGTTCGAACGCATCATGGCCGAGTACACCGATGCCTCGGCGCACAGCGTCGACATGCTGACCGGACTGCTCGCCGAGGTCGCCGGGCTCGCGACCCCCACCGTGCTGATGCTCGACGATGCCGAGCGGCTGCCGGATGAAACGCTGCATCATTCGCTCGCCTACCTCGCCTTCAACGCGCCACCCAATCTGCACATCGTCATCGGCTCCCGCGGTCCGCTGCGCGTGCCAACCGTTGCTCTGCGGGCACACGGTCAGTTCGGATCGATCGACGCGAACGACCTGCGGCTCGATCTCTTCGAATCGGTCTCGATGCTTGAGAAGCGCTTTGGCCAGCGGATCGTGCTCGATGACGCCGTACGCCTGCACGAGGCCACCGAGGGCTGGCCGCTCGGGCTCCAGCTCGCGGCGACGGCGATCGAACGCGCCTCCGATCTCCACGAGGCGATCGCGAGCCTGTCGGCCCGCGAGGGCGACCTCGAGCGATATTTTGTCGAATCCTCGTTCTCGCAGCTGCCGCCGGCAGTAGGCGACTTCCTGATCCGCATCGCGATCCTGGACGACTTCTCGGTCGATCTCGCAGCAGCCGTAACCGGCTGCGCCGAAACCGCTCGGTATCTGGCCAAGCTCGTGACCGACAGCCCGATGATCGTCGTCGGCGAGCAGCGTGACTGGATGCGCATCCATGGTCTCGGCCGTGATTTCCTCTTGGGCCGCTTCGAAAAGCTGCCGCGAGACGAGCAGCGCGCCGTGCACCGCCGTGCGGGCGACTGGTTGGCGGCACACGGTCATTTTCACGAAGCGGGGCGGCATGCGCTTGCCGCGGGTGACGCCGGCCTCGCGCGCAGCTACGCCAAGCGCTGCCTCTTTGCCATCGGTGCCCAGGGCAGGATCCGGGAAGCGCAGGCGTGGCTCGAGCAGCTTCCTGACGACCTGCTGGCGAGCGACAACGACCTGCGGCTCGTCGCCGCGTGGGTCCTTGCCGTCGGCGTGCAGCCGCGGCGCGGCCTCGAGATCGCCGAAGCGGTCTACGCGTCGGCGTCCGCGACCGCCGCGCAGCAATTCGTCGGCGTCCTTGTCGCCACCTGCGCAGCGGCGTTCCTCGACCGCCCTGGCGTACTGCGGAACTGGCTCGGGCGCGTCGACGAGCCGCCGAAGGCGTTCGCCACGCCCGTCCACGAGGTTTCGTACGCAAACGTCTGCGCGTGGATCGAACTGCACGCCGGCGCCACCGAGCGCGCCCGCCAGCTCGAGGCACCCTATTCGCTCCAGCCCGCGAACGAGTCGCTGTCGATGGCGGTGGCACTTGGCCGCGTCATCGTCGCCCTCAGCCATGTGTGGGACGGCGACCTCTTCAAGGCCGATGCCGTCCTCCGATCGGCGCTCGTGGCTGCCGAGCGACAGGCAGGACGGCGCCACGTACTCGCGGCGACGTTCGCCGCCCCGCTCGCGCTCGTGCTCTACGAGCAGGGAGATGTCGCCGGGGCTCGCGCGATGCTCGCCAACAGGCTCGACGTGATCGAGCAGACCGGACTCCCCGACGCCGTCGCCATCGCCTACCGGGTGCTCGCGCACGTCGCCATGGCGCAAGGCAACGAGCGTGGCGCGCTGGAAACGCTCGGCAGCCTGCACGAGCTCGCACGCACGCGCGAGATGCCGCGCATCGCACTGCTCGCGCTCGCCGACCAGGTGCGCATCCACGCGGCGCGTGGACGGGTGGAAACGGCAACCGCACTGGTCGGGACGATCGAGGCCCTGCGCGCAGCGTTCGACGAGTCCGATTTCGCAGTCTATGGTCCGATCTACGATGCGCTGCTCGCGATATCCCGGGCGCAGGTGGCACTGGCCCGGCTCGACGTCGACACTGCGGACGCGCGCTTGCGCGACGCGAGCGCGATCACGCTGGGCCTGCGCGATCGCGGATTGCAGTTCGTCGTTCGCATCCTGCAGGTAGTGGTCGCGCACGAGCGCGGTCTGGATGCCACATCATTGCTGCGCGAACTGCTCGATCTCCTCGATCTCGGCGGGTTTCGACGCCTCGTCGTCGACACGCACCCGATCGCAGCAAGACTGGCGCAAGCGACCGACCACAAGGCGGCGCCTGCTCCGGCGTTGACCTCCGCCACCGCTCGTGCCGCGACGATACCCGGAGGCCTGCTCACGCCCAAGGAGGCGGAGGTATTGCGCCTGCTCGTCGGCGGGATGTCGAACAAGGTCATCGCGAAAACGATGAGCATCAGCGACGAGACGGTGAAGTGGCACCTCAAGAACCTGTTCTCGAAGCTCAACGCGGGGACGCGCAGGCACGCGGTCGATCGGGCGCGCCTGCTCGGGCTGGTCGCCGCGTAACCGCGCCACCGGCGATGCCGATCGCCGCGGCCACCCGTCGCGAGGATCGGCGGGCCCGACGCCGCCGGCGCGACTTCGACCTCAGCGTTCCGCGACTACCGGCACTGCGGGTGATGTGCCGTGCTGCGACGTCGCGCCACGCACGGCCGAGGTCGGGAGGAGGAAGTACGAAAGCGCCGGGATGCCCACCAGCGCTCCGACCATGTTCCACAGGAACATGAACGTCAGCAGGATGCCCATGTCGGCCTGGAATTTGATCGGCGAGAACGCCCAGGTCACGACGCCGGCCGCGAGGGTGACCCCCACCAGCGCCACCACCTTGCCCGTGAACTGCAGTGCCTGCATGTACGCCTCCGGCAGCTCGAGGCCGCGGCGCTGGTTCGCGAGTTGCACCGAGAGCAGGTAGAGCGCGTAGTCGACGCCGATCCCGACCCCGAGGGCAATCACTGGCAGCGTGGCCACCTTGACGCCGATGCCGAGGAGCACCATCAGCGCCTCGCACAGCACCGAGGTGATCATCAGTGGCACCACCGCCACCACCACCGCCCGCCAGCTGCGGAAGGTGACGAAGCACAGCACGATGACCGCTGCGTACACGTACAGCAGCATCTCCCGCCAGGCGCTGCGCACCACGATATTGGTCGCGGCCTCGATGCCGGCGCTGCCGGCAGCGAGCAGGAAGACGCGATCGTGGGTCGAGTGCTCCTTGGCGAACGCGTCCGCCGCCTGCACCACGCGGTCGAGCGTCGCCGCCTTGTGGTCGGCGAGATACGCGATCACCGGCATCACCGAGCACTCGGTATTGAAGAGATCGGGGTTGTTGACCGACGCCTGCTGCGCCGCGTAGTTCAACACGTCCTGGTTGCGGTTGAGCGTCAACCACTTCGGATTGCCTTCGAACGACCCGGCGGTGATCTGCCGCACCGCGTCGGGCAACGACACCGTCGCCTGGACGCCCGGCACCTGCCGCAGGGCCCAGGCCAGGCGGTCGGCCTCGACCAGCGTCTCGTACTTGAGGCAGCCTTCCTTGTCCGTCTTGACGATGACCGCGAACTGGTCCGACGACAGCGCGTAGTGGCCGGTGATGTACGCGTTGTCGACGTTGTAGCGTGAATTGGGCCGCAATTCCGGAGCACCCGGATCGAGGTCGCCGATCTTGAGGTGGGTGCCGACGAGGAGCCCCCCAAGCGTCAGCGTCGCCGCCATGATGACTGCCGCGCTCGCCCAGCGGCGCGACGTGAAGCGCCCGAGCAGCTGCCACAGGTGGCCGATTCCCTTGCCGCGCGTGTCCGCCCGCTCGGCACGGAGGCTGCGCTGCGCGGCGACCGCGCTCACCCCCGTGTACGACAGCAGCACCGGCAAGAGCAGCAGGTTGGTGAAGATCAGCACCGCCACTCCGATGCTCGCGGTGAGCGCGAGATCGCGGATCACCGGGATATCGATCACCATCAACACCGCAAAGCCGACCGCGTCGGCGACGAGCGCGGTGAGCCCGGCGAGGAACAGCCGGCGAAACGTGTAGCGCGCTGCGACCAGCTTCACGGTGCCGCGGCCGACGTCCTGCATGATGCCGTTCATCTTCTGCGCGCCGTGCGACACGCCGATCGCGAAGACCAGGAACGGCACCAGGATGCTGAACGGGTCGAGCTCGAAATTGAAGAGGGCGACCAGGCCAAGCTGCCAGACCACGGCAACCAGCGAACAGGCGATCACCAGCGCCGTGCTGCGCACGCAGTGCGTGTAGGCGAAGATGACGACCGTGGCGATCAGCGCGGCGATGCCGAAGAACATCATGACCTTGACGAGCCCATCGATCAGCTCGCCGACGAGCTTGGCGAAACCGATCACCCGGACTTTCACCATCGGCGTCTCGGCCTTGTCGCGAACCTTGTCGAGATTCTTGGCCAGCTCGTAGCGGTCCCGGATCTTCTCCTCCAGCACCCGCGACAGCCCGCGATAGTCGATGCTGGCCTTGGTGACCGGATCGTGATCGAGCAGCGGCACGAAGATCATGCTCGATTTGAAGTCGTTGGCGACGAGACTGCCGACGATGCCCGAGCGCGCGATGTTCTGCTTGAGTTGCTCCATGCTCTGCGGCGAGCCGTCGTAGGTGTCCGGCATCACCGGCCCGCCCTGGAATCCCTCCTCGGTCACCTCGGTCCAGCGCACCGCCGGCGTCCACAACGACTTGACCCACGCGCGATCGACGCCCGGCGTGAGGACCAGCTCGTCGGTGACCTGCTTCACGACTTCGAGGTACTGCGGATCGAAGATGTCGCCGCGCGTATTCTCGACGACGACGCGGATGGAATTGCCGAGGCCGCGCAGGGCCTTCTGGTTGTCGAGGTAGTTGCGGATGTACGGCTGCGACTGCGGGATCATCTTCTCGAAGCTCGCGTTCAGCACGAGCCGCGTCGCCGCGACGTAGCCCAGCACCAGCGTGACGAGCGCGCAGGCGAGCACCAGCACCAGCCGGTGGTTGAATACCAGCCGCTCGAGAAGGTTGCCGGAGTCTCGATCGAAGTCCTTGAGGTCGCGCACGACCGGCATGCGATCGACGTCGTCGGTAACGGCAGCCATGATGTCCTATCCGTGGGAATTACTTGGGCGGGATCTCGGCGGCGGCAGTGCCGCGCGGACCGACGATCACGAATCGCCCGTCGCCGATCGCGACGATGCCGGTGATGGGAACCGCTGCCGCACCGGCGGGCTTGAACGTGCGTCCATCGTCACCGCTCACCGCGAGGCGCCCCGCGACATCGGCGAGCATGAGCGCCCCAGCGGCGGTGCGCGTGCCGCTCGCGATCGTCGCCTTGAGCCCGGCATCGATCTTCGCCCAGCTTGCGCCGCCGTCGGCGCTGCGAAACGCGGTGCCACGCAGGCCATAGACGACGACCGCGTCCTTGGCGTCGACGATGCCGAAGAAGCTGCCCTTGTACGGCACGTCGAGGGCACGGAAGCGCTGCGCAGCAGGGTCGAGCTTGAGCACGAGCCCACCCTCGCCGGCAATGTAGAGCGCTCCACCCGCGGGCCGGATCGCGTAGAGATTGAACGCCTTCGGATTGTCGGTTCGATCGAACCACGGCTGCCAGTCCTTGCCGCCGTCGGTGGTCCGGAAGATGAGGTTGTACGCGCCGACCGCGTAGCCGTGGCTCGCGTCGGCGAACCAGACGTCGAGAAACGGCTTGTCGGCGCCCTGCTCGCGATAGCGCTTCGCGTCGTCGAGCAGTTGCCGCGCTTCCGGCGTCGGCGACTCGGCGGCGCGGCGCTGCATGTACTCCACCAGTCGCTCGTTGGCACGCCGGCCGTCGAGCTGCAATGTCCACGTGTCGCCGGCGTCGGTGGTCGCGAGAATCACGCCGTCGTGGCCGACGGCCCAGCCCTGCCGGGCGTCGACGAAGAACACGGCATTGAGATCCGAACTCACCGGAACCTTCGCCTGCGTCCACGTCGCGCCGAGGTCGCTCGACACGACGATGTGTCCGCGCTGGCCGACGGCGACGATCCGGTCACCGGCACGCGCGACGCCCTGCAACAGCGATCGCGCGGCGAGCGGCGACGACTGCGCGGCGACTTCGAGCGGATCCCGGAACGCCTTCGGGTCGGCATGGACCGGCGCCGTGAGGCACGCCGCTGCGAGGAACGCTGCGAGGACGACGCATCCGCGCCTCACATCCCGCCCCGTCGATTGCAAGAAGACCCCGGGACGAGCCCGGGGGGAGGAGGCCACTCGTGGATCGAACCGGTCGCGCACTGCCGCGAACGACGTGGTTGCCATGGGTCGTCCGCGATCCGCGTCAGCGCAGCCCGGCGCCGGCGAGCGCGTCGGGGGACCAGAAGCTCGGCTCCGGCAACTCGTTCGCGTACTTGGCGCCGTAGTACGGCCCGAACAGCCCCGTGATGTTGTACGCGCCGGAACTGAAGTCGTAGAACGCCTGCGTATCGAGCAGGGGTGCCCCGACGTCGTAGCTGAACGACGGATACGCAAAGCCGGATCGGTAGAGCTGGCCACGGGCATCATATTCGTCGGATGCGAGCGCCTGCCAGGTATCCTCGTCGAGATAGAAGATCCGCTTGCTGTAGATGTGGCGCTTGCCTTCCTTGAGCGTCGCCTCGACCACCCACACGCGGTGCAGCTCCCAGCGTACGAGGTCCGGGTTGATGTGGCCGGGCTTGGTGATGTCCGCGGGCTTTGCCTCGTACGTCAGCCGGTAGTTGTTGTAGGGGACGTAGATCTCCTTCTTGCCGACGAGCTTGAAATCGAAGCGATCCATCGCGCCGTTGAACACGTAGGCGTCGTCGTACGTCGAGGCGCCCGCCGAGCCCGGGTTCGGCGTGTCATAGGCGACATCCGGGGCGAGCTTCACGCGACGCTGGCCGGGGAGGTATTGCCACGCGCGCCGGCCCTGCTTGAGTGGATTGGCCGAATCCCACACCATCAGTGCCTCGCCGTTGCGACGGGCCGGGCCGAGGTAGAAGAGCTTCAAGTACCAGAAGGGGTCGGTTTCCTTCATGACGCCGACCTTCTTCGGATCGAAGTTCGGCCAGCCGTAGAAGATCTCCCCGGTGGTCGCGAGGATCGGCGTGCCCGCGGAATCGACGTTCCACGAGTCGTACTTGGCGCTGTAGGTAAGGCCCTTGTACGTGAGGAGATGGTTCCACATCGCCTCGTAACCGCTCTTCGGAATCGGGAACGGAAAACCCGGCAACACGTTCTCGGTGCCAAGGCCACCATCGGTGATCTTGGCGCCGGTCGCATTCTTCTGCGTATTCTCGACGAGCTTCGCCGGATAGCCCACCGTGCGGTGCGTGGGGTAGACGTCGACGCGCATCGTCGGATAGCGCTTCAGGAGCTCCTTCGTTCCTTCGGTCAGCTTGTCCGCCTGCGACGCCGCATTCCTGGCGTCGATGACCAGGCGCGGCTTTTCGCCGGCGAAGGGGTCGGGTCGCTTGGTGCCGCCGGCCTGGAAGTTGGCCGGAGCCTTCAGCGCGCCCGTCCATTCGGGAATCGTGCCGTCCTTGTTCCCGGCTTTCTCGGCACCGGTCGGTGTCAGGGTCGTGCCGAGCTGCTTGGCCTCATCGGCCGTAACCGCCGCCAGCGCGCCGGTGCACAGCGATGCAACGGCGAGCGCGAGAAGTGTCTTGCGCACCATGATGGGAAATCCTCAGAAAGTGGTCTTGAAGGTGAGCGACACGAACCCGCGATCGGACAGCGCGGCCGACACGCCATTGGGAACGTTCATCGCGCCGTTGGGAAGCGTCGAATAGCTGCCGTAGTAGCCGGTGTACTTGAGGTCGACGCGGTATTTTTGCTGGATGTCCATAGCCACGCCAGCCGACCAGTTGCCGGTGCCGTCGTTGCCGCCCGACGTCACCGCCGCGTTGCCCGATATCCCCTGGCTCCAGGTGAGCGGCGCGTACATGTCGATCCCCGGAAACACCTGGTACCAGGTCGGCGTGAAGTTGAGGCCGAGTCCGAAATAGTTCTTGTCCGGCTTGTCGATGCCGGTGTAGCTCGAGCGGCCCTTGAACACGGCTTCGTTCTGCGTGACGCTGAGCCAGGTCATCCAGCTGAGCTCGCCTTGCAGCGTCGCCGTGTCCCACAGCGGCGTCTTGGGCACGCTCCAGATGCCGTTGAGCAGGCCGTGCATCGTGTCACCCAGAGCACCCGGCGTGCCCTGCGAGGGGATCGTGCCGACGCTGATCGCGCCCGGCGTCATCGCCGCGAGCGGCGCCGGCAGCACCGTCACCGGATCGGAGAGCAACGGCATGTTCTGGCGATACGACAGCTCCGCCCCGACCGAAACGCCGGCGATGTTCTTCGACAGCGACAGGCCGAGGATGTGGATGTTGTTACCGTACGCAGTCTGGTAGGTGCCGTACTTTCCCTTGCTCGCGAGGTCCGCCTGCGTGGTCGCGTCCTTGTTGATCATGCACACGGCCTTGAAGGCGACCTGGCCACCGATCGCACCGCACGCGGCCGGCGTCAGCTGCGCCGACAGCGGCACCATCCCCGGCGTCAGGATGAGCTGCGGCTGGATGTCGGTGGCGTTGCGGTAATACAGGCCGACGGTACCGTCGAGCCAGGCCGGGCTCCAGCGGGCGGCGAGGCCCCAGTCGCCCATCGTGCTGCCGTTGGTCACCGATGGATCGATCGGGTTGAGATTCCATGCTCGCAGGTATGCCGGGGCGCCTGGGATCGCTGCCGCAAACGGATTGGGGCCGACGATGAGCGACTGGCCGCCGAAATTGAGCGCATCGTTGACCGTGAGATAACTCCCGGACTCGGGATAGCGCACGGCTTGCCAGTTCCAGAACCACTGTGCCGCGACCGACAGATCCGGCATCGCCTGCAGCTGGGCCGTGATGCCCTGCCGTGGCCGGAACAGTTCCTTCGCTTCGGATCCGGGGACCTGCAGGCCCTTCCAGATGTCGAGCGAGTTCTGGGCATAGTCGACGCCGTGCAGCGCGCCCCCGAGCAGCAGGCTCTCGCCCCAGTAGACGGTGTGCTGGCCGACCTTGACGCTGAACGGCATCGTGCCGAGGTCGACGTTGGCGAAGGCGAAGGCATCGAGAACTTCCCCGGACATGCCGCGCGCATAGCGTTGCGTATACGGCGACAGCCCGACCATGGGCAGACCATTCTCGCCCAGGTAGTTGGAGGTCGCCGGCGAGTTGTTGGCGAGATTGCTCGCCGCGCCGTCGTACCAGCCCGCAGCCGAGACGCGAAAGCCGTATTTGCGACGCCAGACGAAGTCGAACTCGGACAGGATGTCGAGCCGGTTCGCGGTCATCGAGCCATTGCTGAAGTTGCGGTCCCCGTCGTCGTAATTCGGATTCCCGAGAATTGCCGAATCCTGGCTTTGGGCGCGAACTCCCGCGTTGTAGCGAAGCGTGTTGTCCCAGCGCACCGTGAGGTCCGGGTTGTCGCTTGGAATCTCGAAAGCGAGGGCCGGTGCGGCGTTGCCGACGACGGCGGCCATGGCGGCCGCAAGAGCACCGTGACGCAGGCGCGCGCGCCCAGCAACACGTTTGCAGGTTTTCCTCCCCTTCATCATTGCCTCCTCATCGACACCCACGGCCGGGCGTCCGGAAGCGAACATTACGGATCCCGCGGGCGGGAATCCCCCCCATCGACGAGGGGGAGCGTACGCGGCGAACGGCCGCGCGGCGAGACATTGCCCGGGATTGCCGGCGTCCGGAATGGCCGCCATGCGATCGGTGACCGCTCCAGGCGCGTCTCCGCTCTACCCGCCGCAGGGGGGGCGGGCGCGATCGCTGCCGTCGAGACTTGCGGCATCAACCGACGAAAGGATCGAATCGATGAGGAACGTGTACATCGCCGGCATCGCCATGACCGTATTCGGTCGCCACCTGGAGCGCTCGCTGCACGACCTCGCGCGCGAGGCACTCGACGGCGCGCTGGCGGACGCGGGCTGCACACGCGCCGACCTCGGCGTCGCGTACTACGCGGGGATGACCAACGGCCCGCTGCAGGGGCAGATCGCGATCCCGGGACAGGTCGTCTTCGGCCGCATTGGCCTCGAAGGCATCCCCATGTTCAACGTCGAGAACGCCTGCGCGTCGGGCAGTTCGGCGGTGCATCTCGCCGTGCAGAGCCTGCGCGCCGGCGCCGCCGATGTCGCGCTGGCGATCGGCGCCGAGAAAATGAACATTCCCGACAAGGCGAAGGCGATGTCGATCTTCGAGGCCGGGTGGGACGTCGCCCGAGCCGAGGAGAACTACGCGACGCTGATTGCCATGGGCGACGGGATCGTACCGCCGAGCGGGTCGGAGTCCGACCGGCCGTACAGCCGGTTCATGGCGATCTACGCGGCGATGTGCCGCTGGCACATGAAGACCTACGGGACGACGCAGCGCCAGATCGCAGCCGTGTGCGCCAAGAACCACGGGCACTCGGTACACAACCCCTATTCCCAGTTCCGGAAGACCTTCACGATCGACGAGGTGCTCGCGGCACCCCCCATCACCTATCCGCTCACCCTGCCGATGTGCGCACCGCTGTCCGATGGCGCCGCGGCCGCGATCCTGTGCACCGACGAGGGCCTCGCCCGCATCGGCGCCGACCGCAGTCGGTGCATCCGCGTCGCCGCCAGCGTCATGCGCAGCTTCACGCACCGCGGCATCGACGAGCCCGAGAAGGCGATCGGCGCCCTCGCGGCGCGCGAGGCGTACGAGATCGCCGGCATCGGCCCCGATGACGTCGACGTCGCCGAAATGCACGACGCCTCGGCGATGGGCGAGATCATTCAGGCCGAGAACTTGGGCCTCATCCCACGCGGCGAGGGCGGGCCGGCCGCGGAGCGCGGCGACTTCACGCTCGGCGGTCGGATCCCGATCAATCCATCGGGCGGCCTGGAATCGAAGGGCCACCCGCTTGGGGCGACGGGCATCGGACAGCTCTTCGAACTCGTCACGCAGTTGCGCGGCGACGCCGGTGCGCGGCAGGTCGAAGGCGCTCGCGTCGCGATCCAGGAGAACGGCGGCGGCATGCAGGGGGTGGAGGAGGCCGCGGTCGCCGTGCACCTCCTCGTGCGTTGACGCCGGATCAGGAGGAAGGGCCGAAATAGACCTCGTTGAAACGGGAGAGCAGCACCGTCGGCACCGCGAGATTCGCGGCGACGCTCGTTCGCACACAGACGAGCGAAGGGCGGACATCGGCCCGTGCGCGCGTGAGCGCGGGCGCCAGCGCGGCCATGGTGTCGACGTTCTCGCCGTGACAGCCCAGACCCTCGGCAACCCTCGCCCAGTCGACCTTGCTCATCGTCGTCCCGAACGTCTTGCCCCAGCGCAGCGTCGGGTTCAGGATCTCCATCGACCACTCGCCTTCGGCGAGGACGACCACCGTCACCTTGACGCCCTCGCGCGCGGCCGTTTCCAGCTCCATCACATTGAAGCCCGCAGCTCCGTCGCCCGTGACGCAGACGACTTCGCGCGCCGGCGCGCCGAGCTTCGCGCCGATCGCCGACGGAATGCCGGTGCCGAGCATGCCGAGCTCGAGGATGTTGTGGTAGGAGGACGGGCGGGTCGACGGCAGCATGGCGCTCGTCCACAGCGAGGTCATGCCGCCGTCGGTCACATACACCGCGTCGCGACCGAAAACCTGCCCGACGACGGCACAGGCCTGGCCGGGATGTACGCCGTCGCCGGTCCACGTCGCGATCGAGCCGCCGAGCGCGTGCATCGACGCGCGATACCGCTCGCGCGCCGCCGCGAGATCGGCGCGTCCCGCGCTCACGAGCGTGCGGCCCGCGAGCTTCGCATCCAGGCCTTCGAGCGTGGCGCGTGCGTCGGCGACGATCCCCACGGTCACCGGACGCGACACGCCGATGTGGCGCGGCTCGACGTCGACGTGAATCAATGCGCAGCGCATCGGGTCGCCCCAATACTTGTCGTACGGCACGTCGAGGTTGCCCAGGCGCGTCCCGACCGCAAGGATGACGTCCGCGTCACGGCGAAGATCGTCGGCGACCGGACTCTGCGACAGGAAGCAGTTTGGGTGATCGTGCGGGACGACCGAGCGTCCGGCCATCGACGGGATCACCGGGCAGTCGAGGCGCGCGACGAGCGCGAGGAGCGCGGCGTTGGCACCGGCGCGGTCGACGCCGGCGCCCGCAAAGACGAGCGGCTGCTGCGCATGCGCCAGCAACTCGGCGGCTGCCTCGAGTTGCGCGTCCGACGGCTGCGGCGCACTCGCCCGGCCCCGTTCCCACGGAAAGATCGGTGCGGTCGCCGCGGCAGCGCTTGCGTACAGCACCGGGCCCGGGATCTCGAGATGCGCCGGACCAGGTCGTCCCGCCCACATCTCGCGGAACGCCATGCGCACGAGCTCGGGAATTCGTGTCCAGTCGAATACGGGGCCGGTCCACTTGACCGCGGGACGAAACAGGTCGAGCTGATCCTGCCCCTGGAACGTCGCCGGTGTCGACGGATAGGCGATGCCCAGCCGATGCTGCGAGCTGATGGCGAGCACCGGCACGCCCTCATGCCGCGCGGTGACGAGCCCGGGAATGAGGTTCGCCGAGCCCGGCCCGGGATTCCCGAGGACGACCGCGACCTGCCCGGTCGTCTTGTACAAACCCTCGGCCATGTGCACGGCAGCCGCCTCGTGGCGAATCGGAATCTGCCGAATGCCGTTCGCGGCCAGCGCCGCCAGCAGGGGATCGATCTCCGGGCAGGAGAGCCCGAAGACCGTTCGCACGCCTTCGTTGGCGAGCGCCTTGGCGAGCAGCTCGCCGCCGGTGATGGTCGTCATGCTTGCCTTTCGTGTCGAGTGAATGACCTTGCGGTCGACTGCGGTCGCTGACGCCTGCCATGCGGCAGGTCTACGGCCGAAGACTTCGCGCCCAGCTCGCGGCGGTCTCCGCGGGCCTCGGCCTGTCCGGCCGTGCCACACAGCCGTGCTCACGACGATAAACGACGCGGCCGCCGCGCGTCCCCCCGGCGGTGGGTGGGGGTCGCGCGGCGGTGCCCGCGTATCGTTACCGTCTGCGCGGCGCGACGCCTCGATACGACACGATGCACAACGTCCCCCTCCTCCTCGGTGCCGTCTGCTCGCGTTACAGCGCGCGCGTGCGCAGCTACCTGGTCAAGAAGGGCATCCAGTACGTCGAGCGGGTGCCGACCGCGTGGACGTACTTCGTGACCATCCGCCGCCGCTTCGGCGACCCGGCGATCCCGGTCGTGATCATGCCCGACGGCGAATGGGTCGCCGACAGCGAGCGCATCCTCGACGCGTTCGAGGCGCAACATCCGCAGCATCCGATCGCGCCGCCCGATCCGGTGCACGCGTTCTTCGCAGCGATCGCGAGTGTGTGGGGAAGCGAATTCTGGCTGCCGGTCGATCTCGCCACGCGCTGGCTCGGTCGCAGCGAGTACCCGTGGTGGTTCGACGAACTGGGCGAAGGGATGTTCCCGGGGTTTCCGAAGCGAGCGCAGAATGCGCTCACTGCCAGGCTCGCGCGCGTGATCCGAGCGCACCTGCCGCGACTCGGCGCGAGCGCGCAGACCGCGCCGGCGATCTTCGGTTGGGCGCACCGAACGATGGATGCGCTGGAGCGGCACTTCGCCGTGCATCCGTACCTCCTCGGCCCGCGCGCGACGCGCGCCGACTTCGGGTTGATCTGCCCGTTCTTCGGCCATCTCGCGCAGGATCCGTGGTCGCGCCGCGAGTACCTCGAGCCGCGGCCGCACCTGCACGCGTGGGTGTGGCGAATGCAGCAGCCGTACGTCGGCACCGAGCCGCCGCTATTCCCCGATGTCGGCGCGCCTCTGCCGGCGACCATCGAGCCCGTCGTGCGCAGTGTGTTCGACGAACTCGTGCCGTTCGTCGAGGGGACGCTCGCGGAGGTGCGGCGTGCCTTCCCGGCACCGGTGCGCGGCACACGCATCCCGCGCATGCTGGGCCCGGTGCGGCACCCGTACGGCGACGCGATGCACGAGCGGCTGGCGACGCCGCATACGCTGTGGCTCGTGCAGCGCGCGCTCGACGTCCTCGCCGCGATGCCGACCGCCGACTCGGAGCGTGCGCTCGCGTGGGTGCGCGCCTCGGGTGGTACGCGGCTGCTCGACCTCGAGATCCCGCGCGTCGAGGTGCGCGGGCTCTCCGCACGGTTCGCATAGATCGCGCTCGTCGGCAAGCGCATCCGGATGATGCGCGAAGCACGACGTGCGTCGACGCTCGGCGGCAACCGGCGCGGCGGCGACGCCCGATCGCGGTCGCGTCGAACGGCGTTGAATCCCGCTCGCGCTTTGCATCGTGTAGCGCGCCCGGCGGTCACGCTACACTTGCACGTTCAACCGCCACCGGACCTGCCATGCCCGATCCCATGCCGATCGCCGTCCACGGCGACATCACCTGCTCGCTCCTCCCCGGTCTCACCAACCGTCACGGTCTCATCACCGGCGCCACGGGCACCGGCAAGACGGTCACGCTGCAGGTGATCTCCGAACGCCTGTCCGCACTGGGTGTGCCGGTCTTCATGGCCGACGTCAAGGGCGACCTCGCGGGGCTGTCGCAGCCGGGAAGGGATTCCCCCAAGCTCGACGCGCGTCTCCAGACGATCGGCGCCACGAAGCCAACCTTCACCGGCTTCCCCGTGACGTTCTGGGACGTCTTCGGCGAACAGGGGCATCCCGTTCGCGCGACCGTTTCGGATTTGGGTCCGCTGCTCCTCGCGCGCATCCTGAACCTCAACGACACGCAGGCCGGAGTCCTCACGCTGACCTTCAAGATCGCCGACGATGGCGGACTGCTGCTGCTCGATCTCAAGGACCTGCGCGCCTTGCTCCAGTACATCGGCGACAACGCGGGCCAGTTCCAGACGACCTACGGCAACGTCTCCGCGGCGTCGATCGGCGCGATCCAGCGCGGCCTCCTGACCCTCGAGCAGCAGGGCGGCGACAAGTTCCTGGGCGAACCGATGCTCAACGTCGACGACCTCCTGCAGACGGTCGACGGTCGCGGCACCATCAACATCCTCGCCGCCGACAAGCTCATGCAGTCGCCCAAGCTCTACTCGACGCTGCTGCTGTGGCTCCTCTCGGATCTGTACGAGCGGCTACCCGAGATCGGCGATCCCGAGAAGCCGAAGCTCGTCTTCTTCTTCGACGAGGCGCACCTCCTCTTCAACGAAGCGCCGCGCATTCTGCTCGACAAGATCGAGCAGGTCGTGCGCCTCATCCGCAGCAAGGGCGTGGGCGTGTTCTTCGTGACCCAGAATCCGCTTGACGTGCCCGACACCGTGCTGGGTCAACTCGGCAATCGCGTCCAGCACGCGCTGCGCGCATTCACGCCGCGCGACCAGAAGGCGGTGAAGTCCGCCGCCGAAACGATGCGCGCCAATCCCAAGTTCAGCACCGAAGCGGCGATCACCGAGCTCGGCGTCGGCGAGGCGCTGGTCTCCTTCCTCGACGAGAAGGGGCGCCCGTGCATCACCGAGCGCGTGTTCGTGCTGCCGCCGGCGAG
>JADZAQ010000072.1 GCA_020852555.1 Burkholderiales bacterium | reverse complement strand
TTGTGCCCGACTTCGACGACGAGCACGCCCTCGTGCGCGAGGAAGCGCGGCGCCTCGCGCAGCAGGACGCGTACCGCATCGAGACCGTCGTCGCCGCCGGCCAGAGCCAGCACGGGCTCGTGGCGGTACTCGGGCGGCAGCGCTTCCATCGCCCGCGCATCGACGTAGGGCGGATTGCAGATGATGAGGTCGTAGCTCTTCTCGGGCACGTTCTCGAAGAGATTGGAGCGGATGAGGTTGATGCGCGCCTGGAGCCCGTAATCGCTCACGTTGCGCTGCGCAACGGTCAGCGCATCGGAGGAAATGTCGACGGCATCGATGTCGGCACGCTCGTAGGCGTGGGCCAGGAGGATGGCGAGACATCCCGAGCCGGTGCACATGTCGAGCGCGGTCACCACGTCGTCGGCGGGACCGACGAAGGGCTCGAGGCCGCCCGGGATCAACTCGGCGATGTACGAGCGCGGGATGATGACGCGTTCGTCGACGTAGAAGCGGAATTCGCCCAGCCACGCCTCGCGGGTGAGGTACGCCGCCGGGATGCGCTCGTCGATGCGCCGCGCGAAGAGTTCGCCCAGCCGCTCGCGCTCGCCGGCGGTGAGCCGCGCATCGAGGAAGGGCTCGAGGGCGTCGAGCGGCAGGTGCAGCGCGTGCAGCAGGAGGTACGCGGCCTCGTCGTACGCCTCGCTGCTGCCGTGGCCGAAGGCGAGCTTGCCCTCGCCGAAACGCGACACCGCGTAGCGCAGCCAGTCGCGCAGCGTGACGAGTTCGTCGGCCGGGATCATGCGGTCTCGACGAGCAGGCGCTCGAGGATGCGCGCGTGGATGCGGGCGAGCGGCGCGAGGTCGGCGATGCACACCCGCTCGTCGACCTGATGGATCGTCGCGTTCACCGGCCCCAGCTCGACCAGTTCGTCGCACACGTCGCAAAGGAAACGGCCGTCGGAGGTGCCGCCGGTGCACGAGAGCTCGGGAGTGCGGCCGGTGACGTCGCGGATGGCGGTGGTAGCGACCTCGACGAGGCGTCCGCGCGGCGTCAGGAACGGCTTGCCCCAGCCGGTCCACGCCAGCTCGTAGTCGAGCCCGTGCCGGTGCAGGATCGCCTCCATCCGTGCCATCAGCGTCTCGCGCGGGCTCTGCGGCGAGTGGCGGAAGTTGAAGAGCAGCTCGAGCGCGCCGGGGATGACGTTGGTCGCGCCGGTCCCGGCGTGGAGGTTCGAGCACTGGAACGACGTCGGCGGAAAGTAGGCGTCACCGGCGTCCCAGGTCGTCGTGGCGAGCTCGGCCAGCGCCGGGGCGACCTCGTGGATCGGATTGCGCGCGAGGTGCGGGTACGCGACGTGCCCTTGCACGCCGCGCACGACGAGGCGGCCGGAGAGCGTGCCGCGCCGTCCGTTCTTGATGGTGTCGCCGAGTGCGGTCACCGACGACGGTTCGCCGATGACGCAGTAGTCGATGCGCTCGCCACGCCCGGCAAGGCGTTCGACGACCTTGACCGTGCCGTCCACCGCTGGGCCCTCCTCGTCGGAGGTGAGGAGGAGGGCGATCGACCCAGGCGCATCCGGACGGCGGGTCAGGAAATCCTCGATCGCGACGACGAAGGCGGCGAGCGAGGCTTTCATGTCGGCGGCGCCACGCCCATACAGGTAGTCGTCACGTTCGGTCGGGACGAACGGATCCGAGCGCCAGGCGTCGAGCGGGCCCGTCGGCACCACGTCGGTGTGCCCGGCGAAGCAGACGAGCGGCGCACCCGTGCCGCGCCGCGCCCACAGGTTGGTGACGCCGTTCGAGCGGATCGTCTCGCAGGCGAAGCCGAGCGGCGCGAGGCGGGCGGCGATGAGCGCCTGGCAACCCGCGTCGTCGGGGGTGAGCGAGCGCAGCGCGACGAGGTCGCGCGTCAGGGCGAGCGTCGGATCGGCGGCGGGCATGCGCCGATGGTACCGCAGGTCGTGCGGCGTACCGGTGTGGCGCTGCGCACCGCCGTTGCCGCGGGTCAGTGCGTGCGATCGAGGAGCTCGGGATCGATCGTCATCGTCGCGAAGTCGGCGCCGGGCTGTACGCCGTCCCGGCGCGCGGACCCTGCCATCGCCTCGATGCGCGACGTGGGGCTGCTCTGGTTGATTTGCCAGGCGAGGTTCGTCGGGGAGTCCGAACCCGCCATTGCCTCGTCGTAGGTGATGACGCCGTCGAGGTAGAGCCGGCACAGCGACTGCTCGAAGGTCTGCGAGCCGGGATACAGCGACTGCTCCATCGCCTCCTTGATCTGCGTGAACTCGCCGTTCTTGATGAGTTCGGCGATGAGCGACGTGTTGAGCAGGATCTCGACGCTCGGCTGCAGGCCGCCCTCGTGGTTGCGCACGAGGCGCTGGCAGACGATCGCCCGCAGGCCGATCGAGAGGTCGGACAGGACGGCCGAGCGCGCGTCGTGCGGGAAGAGGTTGATGATCCGCGACAGCGCGTGGTAGCTGTTGTTGGCGTGGATCGTGGTGAGGCACAGGTGACCGGTCAGCGTGTGCAGGAGCGCCGACTGCATGGTCTCCTTGTCGCGGACCTCGCCGACCATGATGAGGTCGGGCGCCTCGCGCAGCGCGTTCTGCAGCGCGGACGCGTAGGTCGTCGTGTCGACGCCGATCTCGCGCTGGTTGACGATGCTCTGCTTGTGCTCGAAGAGGTATTCGATCGGGTCCTCGATGGTGAGGATATGCCCCGAGCGGGTCGAGTTGCGGTGGTCGATCATCGCGGCGAGCGAGGTCGATTTTCCGGAACCCGTCGCTCCGGCGAGGAGCACCAGTCCGCGCTTGGCCATCACCAGGTCGAGCAATACCGACGGCAGCTTGAGCTGCTCGAACGGCGGCACGTTGCTGCGCACGTAACGGATGACGAGCGAGATCGTGCCGCGCTGGCGGAAGATGTTGACGCGGAAGTTGCCGACCGAGCGATCGAGGTGCGAGAGGTTCATCTCCAGCGTGTTCTCGAATTCGCGCGCCTGCTCCTTGCTCATCAGCTCGTAGGCGATGCGCCGCACGGTCTCCATGTCCATCGGGTGCGTCGAGACCGGCTGGACCACGCCGTTGATCTTGAGGTTGATGGGGGCGCCGCAGGAGATGAAGAGGTCGGAGGCCTCCTTCTCGGCCATCAGCTTGAACAGGCGATCGAGGTACATGAATTTCCTTGCGCGCCGGGGGCGCCGGCGAGAAGCCGCGGGCCGGCTACGTCCGGCGCCGCGGGTGACCCGCGTCACGGCCGCTACAATCGGCTTCAGCAGCGGCTGCGGGAAGGCCGTGCCGGTCATGATACTGTCATGAAACGTGGTGAAGATCCACCCGTCGGCGTGACGCACTCCGCGCCCACCGCGATGGCACGAGACGAAAGGAAGCAATTGTCATGCTGGCGATCATCGGCGGCAGCGGATTGACCCGGCTGTCGACGCTCGCGGTGGCGCACCGCGAAGTGGTCCGTACGCCGTACGGCGACCCGTCATCCACGCTTCTCTTCGGGCAGATCGCCGGCGTCGACGCGGTCTTCCTCGCGCGGCACGGGCACGGCCACACGATCCCGCCGCACCGCGTCAACTACCGCGCCAACGCCTGGGCGTTGAAGGAGAAGGGCGCCACCGGGATCCTGGCGGTGGCCTCGGTCGGCGGCATCCGCGATTGCGTGCCCGGCGACCTCGTGCTGCCCGACCAGTTGATCGACTACACGTTCGGGCGCGAAGCGACCTTCTACGACGGCAGCGAGGGCAAGGTGGTGCACGTCGACTTCACGCAGCCCTACAGCCCCGAGCTGCGCGCGAAGTGCCTCGTCGCGGCCTCCGCGGCCGGCCTCACCCTGCGCGAAGGCGGCGTCTACGGCGCGGTCAACGGCCCCCGTCTCGAAACCGCCGCCGAGGTCGACCGCATGGCCGGCGACGGTGCCACGCTGGTCGGCATGACGGGAATGCCGGAGGCGGTGCTCGCCCGCGAGCTCGACCTGCCGTACGCCGCCATCTGCGTGGTGGTGAACCACGCCGCCGGGCGCGGCGACAGCACGCGCGCGATCTCGATGGCCGGCATTACCCAAGTCCTGGAGGCGGGCATGGACCGCGTCCGCACGCTCCTCGACCACATTGCCCCGGCGTGGTGAGGCGCGGGGAAGCTGGAGGACGCCGATGATCCGCGAGATCCTGCGCATGGGCGATGCGCGCCTCCTCGAGCGCGCCCGCGAGGTCGAGCGCTTCGGCACCCGCGAGCTGGCGGCGCTCCTCGCCGACCTGCGCGACACGATGGAGGCCGCCGACGGCGCGGGGCTTGCCGCGCCGCAGATCGGCGTGCCGCTGCGCGTGGTCATCTTCGGCGTCGAGGCCAATCCGCGCTATCCCGACGCCGAGCCGGTGCCCTACACCGAGCTCGTCAATCCGGTGCTGACCCCGCTCGGTGACGAAGAGGAGGAAGGCTGGGAGGGCTGCCTGTCGGTGCCCGGCCTGCGCGGCCTCGTGCCGCGCTACCGGCGCCTGCGCTACGAAGGCTTCGACCCGGCCGGCCGGCGCCTCGTCCGCGAGGTCGAGGGCTTCCACGCGCGCGTCGTCCAGCACGAGTGCGACCACCTCGACGGCATCCTCTACCCGCAGCGCATCCGCGACCTGCGCGAGTTCGGGTTCACCGAGGTGCTGTTTCCCGATCGGGACGAAGAGGAGTAGCAGTTCAGCGACCGCGAGCGGCGCGGGGCGCCAAGCGTTGGCATCGCTCCCAAGATCGAGCACGCCGGTCGCGACACGGCGAGCGCTCGGGCGATCGGTATCAGTGCGCTGACTGCGGGCGCAATCCGCTGCGCACGGCCCAATGCGCGCTTGCTAGTTCGCCGGTCGCGCGTGGGCTGACGGCGCCCGACACGAGCAGCGTGCGCTGCTTCGCCGCGAGGTCCGTGCGTGCCGCGAACTGTGCGGCCTCGGCATTCCACCCAATGTAGTCGAGATCGGTCGCGACGACGAGTTCGCCCTTGGCGGCGCTGCCCACGGCCACGATCCCGCTCATCCGGATCTTTGCCAGTGGCGCGACGTCGTGCTGATATTGCGCGAGCATGCGTACGGCGCCGATGAACGAGCGGGCCCGCGCTTCCCCGGAGACCGCCGTCGCCGCCAGGATGACCGCGTCGCGCCCACGCACGTTGGGCAGCTCCTCCAGGGCGGCGACGAGAGCGGTTTGCAGCGTCGGCGTGAACCACCGATTGCGGAAGAAATCGCGGACCGGCCGACCGCTGATCCCCATCGCCCGCAGCTTCGCCTCGTTGCGCGCCACGAGGTCGCCGACCGGTAGATTCCAGATCGAATCGCGGACGATGTTGTCGAACGTGGCGGCATACTGGAGTGGCGCTGCCACGATGCCGATCGCGACGTTGACGGGAAATTCGCCCGCAAAGCTCGCCCTCGCCGCGCTGTCGAGCTTCACGCGCAGCACGGGATTGGTCGTGTAGGGATCGATGCCGAGCCGCTTCGCCCATTCGCGGCGTGCCCGGTTGAAGCCGAACGGGTCGCCGGTGAAGGACGGCGGGACGGGCTCGTCGGCGGGAGCCGGGGGAGGCTCAGGTCGCGACCCGGACGAGGTGATGTCGCTTGCGGTATCGCCGACCGCGTGCGCGCCGGTCACCGCCAGCCGACCGACTCGTCCGAGCACGGTGCCGAATCCCATCGCGACGTTCTCCACGGTCCCGCCGGGGTCGGTGATGGCATTGCCTACGAACCGCACGGGCACTTGCGCCGAACGCGCCAGCGCCTGCTGGAACTCGACGCCCTTTTCCACCTGGTCCAACGCCTCGATCGCCGCCAGCTCGCGGACCCGGACGCCCAGCAGGTCCGTGCCCGCGACGTGAAATTTTCCGAACTTCGAATCGATTTCGAACCGCCCCATGAAGCCCTCGATGGCGATGGGCTCGGCCACGGTGTGCAGCGGTCCGGTCAGCAGCGGCTCGGGGGCGAGGTCCTTGCCGGCGAGCTTCGGCGCGGGCTCGTACTTCGCTGACGGCTGCGCGATCGCGGGCAGGGAGGCCGCAAGCGCGGCGGACAGGGCGACGACCAGCGTTGCCGATAGGCTGAAACTCATCTTGGGCTCCACCAACGTCGAATCGGACTCTTCAAGATTACCGCACCGTCAGAACGTCCAGTTGGCGTAGACCGAGACGACGAGGCTCATCGTGTTGTTGTAGGAGCCGACGAGGGCACCCCGACCACCGAGGATCGGCGGGAGCGCGCTGCCCTTGTCGACGTCGAGCGTACCGCCGTAGAGCAGCTCCCCCGCGATGCCCCACTTCAGCGCCTTGCTCACCTGCCGCTCACCGCCGACGCCGAAGCGCCATGCGGCATTCACCGGCAGCAGCGGCGACACATTGCCGCGCTCCTGGAATCCCGAATCGTAGGCGACGCCGAAGCTGAGCGTCCAGGGTTCGCTCACGCGATACTGGGCGCCGAGGGCGACATGCCAGGTGTCCTTGAACGGGATGGCGGTGGTGAGGCCGGTCGGGTTGAGGGTATTGTCGATGCCGATCTCGACTTCCCCGAACTTCGACCATTGCTGCCAGCCGACGTTGGCGAGCACGGTCCAGCGCTCGTCGATCTGCGAGCAGGCACTGGCCATCACCTGCTGCGGAATCTTGACGCCGAGGCTCACCGGTGCGCCGAGGAGGCCGCGTGAGGCCAGAAGCGTGGACAGTCCCGGTCCGAGCCCCGAGAATCGCGCGGGCGACGCGAAGTCGAGATCGACCTGCGAGGTCCACGTGAGCCCGATGCGCGTCGACGGCGTGGCCTGGTAGAGCAATCCGAGATTACCCCCGAAGCCCCAGGTCTTGTCGTTCAGCTCGAGCTGTCCGTCGGCGGCCGACGGCAGCACGTTGTTGATCGCCACCTTCTGGTCGAAGATGCCGTAAACCGCGTTCACGCCCGCGCCGACCGAGAGCCGGTCGTTGACGCGCCAGGCGATCGAGGGGACGAACTGGACGCCGAGGATCGTCGCCTGCTGGACTCGGTAGCGGCCGACCCAGTCGTCGTCGTAGTCGAGCATCGAGCCGAAGTTGCCGGCGATCGAGAAGCCCACCTTGAGGTCGCGCGTGAGGCTGTGCGAGACGAACGCCCCGGCGCCCGGGACGAAGCCGTTCGATCCGAGCGAGCGGCCGCCGTCGTTCCCTCCGAGCGCCGGCGAGGTGCCACCGCCGATGGAGAAACTCGTGTTCAACCACATGAGCTGCCCGCCGGCCTGCACCTGCGTGCCCTCGAGGCGCGTCATCCCGGCGGGATTGGTGAACGCGGTCGACGCGTCCTGCGCACGCGCCGCGTAGCCCGCGGCGGCGAGCCCGGCCTCGGCGGTGCCGAACTCGTAGAGGAGGAGCCCACCGGCGGAGGCGGGGCCTCCGCCGAGCAGGCCGACGGCCAGCGCCGACGCCGCGACCACTCGCCTCGATGTCCCGGACCGCGTCATTCGCGTCTCCTCGCCGGTCAGTCGATCTCGAGATCGATCTGCTGGCGCACCTCGAACGGCTTGGGTGGGGCGGCGCGCTGCTTCGGCGCCGTACCGGGCAGGATCTCGAAGTCCGGCGTGAACGCGACGAGGATCGAGCGCAGCTGGTCGAATCCCGCGCGGTTCCCGTCGAACTTCGCCTTGCCTTCGGCGATCAGGTCGTCGAACGACGCCTGCCCCATCATCACCCGGTTCAGCTCGGCGCGGTTCACCGTCACCGTGAGATCCGGCTTCGCCCCCTGGAAGCCGCTGATCGTCGTCAACGTCGCGTTGCTCATCTCGACCACGAACTTCTCGCCGTTGTCCGGCGTCACGAGGTTGATCGTGAACTTCATCCCGTCGGCCTTCTTCGGATCCATGCTGATGCCGACGAAGTCGAGCCACTGCTCGGTCGACATCGCCCGGATCACGTCGGGGCCGGTCGTCTTCGGCGGAGCGCCGCCCGGCAGCCCGTTGCGCAGCTCGAAGGCACCCTGCAGGAAGGTGTTGCGCACGCTGGTGCTCTCGGCGCGGTAGCCGAGCTGCTCGTAGGCGTCGGCGAGCAGCCGGCGTGCCGTCTGGTTCTGCGGCTCGGCGAACACGAGCCTGTTGAGGATCTCGGTCGCGAGCAGGTACTTGCCCTGGCCGATCAACTCCGCGCCCTTGGCGACGATCTTCGCCGACCCGCCCATCATCTCGACGTAGAGCGGCGCCGAGTCCTTCGGCGAGAGCGGGATCAGGTTGGCCGGGTTGCCGTCGAAGTGGCCGATGAAGCGGTTGACCACCCCACGCACGTTGTTCTGCACGTCGCCGTGGTAGCTGCGCGCCGACCACTGCTCGCGCAGGCTCCTGGGCACCTCGTAGACGTTGTGGATCTCGTTGATGGTGACGCCCTGGTTCACGTAGTGCAGCGTCTGGTTGTTGAGGTTGGCGTAGGCGTCGCGCTGCGCGCGCAGCACCTCCTGGATGCGCGCGTTGCCCCAGCGCGGCCAGCTGTGCGAGGCGAACATGACCTCCGCCTCCTGGCCGAACTTGTACAGCGCCTCGTTGATCTCCTTCGACCAGTTGAGGGCGTTGCGCACCGCGGCGCCGCGGGTCGTGTAGATGTTGTGGATCGTGCCGGTGACGACTTCCGCCGCCCAGAGCGCCTTGAACTGCGGGAAGTACGTGTTCATCTGCACCGGTGCCTCGGTGTCCGGCGCGTTCTGGAACACCATCGTCACGCCGTCGAGCGTGATCTCCTCGAAGTCCTTGCTCACCAGCCGGTTCGGCACGATCAGGCTGACGGTGCCGTTGGCGGCGTTCTTGCCGATCGCCTGGTCGACGTGCCCGAACGGATTGCGCTGCAGCAGCGTGGCGTACTGCCACTGGCTGCGCCGCGACATCGCGTTGCCGGCGAAGACGTTCTCGGAGATCGCCGCGTTCATGAAGCCCGAGGCTGCGATCAGCATGACCTTGCCGCTCACCACGTCGGCCTCGTCGACCACGCCGCGAACGCCGGCGAAGTGGTCCACGTGCGAGTGCGAGTAGACGACGCCGACGACCGGCCGCTTGCCGAGCTTGTCGTTGATGAACGCGAGCGCGGCGCGCGCGGTCTCCGCCGCGGTCAGCGGGTCGAACACGATCCATCCCATGTCGCCCTTGATGAAGCTGATGTTGGCGAGGTCGAAGCCGCGCACCTGGTAGACGCGGCCCGGCACGACCTCGTAGAGCCCGTACGCCATGTTGAGCACGGCCTGGCGCTGCAGCGACGGGTGGATGCTCTCGAAGTCCTTGCCGGTGAGGAGCCAGCCGTAGCTGCCCATGTCCCACGCGACGTGGCCCGCGTCGGCCATGATCTTCGTGTAGGGCGGCTCGGCGATGAAGCCGCGCTTCGCCTCGTCGAAGTCGCGCCGGTCGGCGAAGGGCAGTTGCGCCTTCTGTCCGTTGCGCAGCTCGATCGTGAACGTCGACGGCGGCTTGCCGAGCGGGTCGAAGTGCTTCGTCGCGCTCGCGCCGCCGTCGGCCGGGACCAGCAAGCCGCCCGGCGTTTGGCCATGCGCGCCCGGCGCCAGCAGGACGGCAAGCGCCAGCAGCAGGGCCAGTCGGGATCCGTTCATGGTGCTCATGCGTTGCTCCGGTCGGTCGGTCGTGTGCGTCGAATGCTGGCAAGGCCGGTGCCGCGCGCCGGGATGGGCGCGGATCCGATCGGCCGCATGCAGTGCGCGGGCTCGTTGCTGTGGCGAGCCATCGCGAAGGGGGCGAAGCATATACACAAGTTCGGATATATTCCACATATTCGCTGTACGTACTCAATCGATAGCTATGTGGTTATTATGACGACGACACGCTTTCGCCAGGTCCTCGTGGTGGCCGAGACGGGCAGCTTCAGCCGCGCCGCCGCGGCGCTCAAGATTTCCCAGCCAGCGCTCACCAAGGCCGTCCAGGCGGTGGAGAAGGAACTCGGCGTGCGCCTATTCGACCGCCAGCCCCGGGGCGTGACCTTGACCGAATTCGGTACCCGGGTCGTCGCGTATGCACGCGACACAGCGCATGCCGAGGACGATCTCGTCCACGACTTGGCTTTGCTCGCCGGGCTCGAAACGGGACGGCTCAGCGTGGCGTTAGGGCCGTATCCCAGCGTCGTTTCCGGCTACGCGGCCGCAGCCCGGCTCATCGGGCAACACCCGAGGCTCGGCATTGCTCTGCGGGTGACCAATTGGCGCGTTGTCACGCAGGCAGTCGTCGACCGGAAGGCCGATCTCGGGATTGCCGAGTTGGCCGATGCCATGGGCAACGAGGGGCTGACCAGCGAACCCGTCGGCAGCCACCGGGCACGCTTCTTTTGTCGTCCCGAGCATCCGATCCTGCGGCGGGAACGCGCCACGTTCGCCGACCTGCTGGAATTTCCCTGGGCCACCACGCGTATCCCATCGAGGATTGCCGCGGCGTTCCCGCGATCGCTCGGGCGCGCAGGGAAGATCGACGACGCCAGCGGCGATTTCGTCCCTGCCATCGAGCTCGATGTTCCGATGCAGATCGCGAGCTTTGTCGGTGCGAGCGATGTGCTGGCGATAGGCGGTCTCGCGATGGTGGAGCGCGAGCTTCATGCGGGGGTCCTGGACCTCGTGGCCAACACCGAGGTCGACATGCGAGCGCGATACGGCTTTCTCTGGCTCCGCCATCGGTCGCTGTCGCCGGCCGCGCTCGCCTACATGCAGGCGGTTCGTGAGGAGGAGCGGCTGTTCGGCGAACGTGAGGCGTGTCTGGCGGCCACGTATGAACGCCGGCGCGGCGTCAGGCGGTCCCGACCGCGAGTCCGGCCTTGAGCTCCGCATCCAGCGCCGTCTCGAGGCGCAGCAGCGCTTGCGCATCGTGCAGCGGCGCGCCTTCGATCAGGAACACGTCCTCGGCGCGGTCGCCCAGCGTATTGATCTTGGCGCTCGTCACCGAGACGTCGGCCTGCGCCAGCGTGTAGGCGATGCTCGCGAGGAGGCCGGGGCGGTCGGCGGCGGTGACCTCGAGGATGTAGTGCGTTCCCTTGTCGTCGGGGAAGATCTGGATCTGCGGCGTGAGGGGGAAATGGCGGACCCGTCGCGATCCCCGACCCGGCGCCGGGCGCGCGAGGGGTGCCCGCTCGGTCAGCTGGCGCACGAGCTCGCTCTCGATCAGTGCCAGCGTATCGCGGTACGGTGCTCCGCTCGGGTTGGACGCGTCGAGCGTGAACGTGTCGAGCGCGAACCCCGCTCGCGTGGTGTGGATCTTCGCTTCGTCGATCGACAGACCCCGGTTGCCGAAGAAGCTGCACAGCCGCGCGAAGAGCTGCGGCTCGTCGCGCACGTAGACCAGGACCTGCACCCCGGCACCTCCGGGCGTGAGCCGCGCCTTGACGACGGGCGCCGTGCTGTCGATCCGGCGATGCAGTTGCCGCGCGTGCCAGGCGAGTTCCTCGGCGCTGTGCCGCTGGAAGTACGGCGTGTCGAGGTGCCGCCACAATGGCGCCTCGGCGCCGTCGGGAATGGCGTGCAATCGGAGGAGACGCCTCGCTTCGGCGCGTCGCGCGTCGATGCTGTCGCGCACGCTGCGTTCGGGGGCGTCACCGGCGAGGACGTCGTGCGTTGCCTGATACAGCTCTTCGAGGAGCTTCGCCTTCCAGCTGTTCCATACGGTGGGACTCGTGCCGCGGATGTCGGCGACGGTGAGGAGGTAGAGTGCCGCGAGCCGGCGCTCGCTGCCGACCTTGTGCGCGAAGCCGCGGATGACGTCGGGATCGGAGAGGTCCTGCTTCTGCGCCGTCGTCGACATCACCAGATGCTCGGCGACCAGCCACTCGACGAGTTCGGCGTCTTCGGCGAGCAGCCCGTGCTCGCGGCAGAAGCGGCGCGCGTCGCGCGCGCCGAGGAGCGAGTGATCGCCGCCGCGGCCCTTGGCGATGTCGTGGAAGAGGCCCGCGACGTAGAGCACCCAGCGCCGCTCGAAGTCGGCCATGAGGCGCGAGCACAACGGGTATTCGTGCGCGTGCTGCGCCTCGGTGAAGCGGCGCAGGTTGCGGATCACCATGAGGATGTGCTCGTCCACCGTGTAGACGTGGAAGAGATCGTGCTGCATCTGGCCGACGATGCGGCCGAACACCGGAAGGTACTGGCCGAGCACGCCGTACAGGTTCATGCGGCGCAGCCCATGCAGGAGGCCGCGCTCGGTGCGAAACATCGCGATGAAGCGTTCGCGATTGGCGTGATCGGCGCGAAAGACGGCGTCGATGCGGGCGCGCTCGGCCCAGATCGCGCGCACGGTGCGGGCCGCCATCCCCTTGAGGTCGGGGTGCGTCTGCAGGAGCAGGAAGGCGTCGAGGATCGCCGACGGGCGGCGCGCGAAGAGATCGTCGGCGGCGACATCGAGGAGCTCGTCGACCTGCTGGAAGTCGGCGTCGATCGCCACCGGCGTCGTCGCCGCCGGATGGAGCTTGGCGTGCAGATTGGCGAGCACGATGGCGTTGATCTGCAAGACAAGCTTGGCGGCACGGTAGTAGCGCTGCATGAGTTGCTCGCTCGCCCGCTTGCTGCGCGTATCGGCGAGCCCCAGCTCGGCGGCGAGCGCGTGCTGTGCGTCGAAGACGAGCCGGTCCTCGCGCCGCCCGAGGAGGTAGTGCAGGCGGATGCGCAACCCGGCGATCACGCGTTCGGCGCGCGCGACGGCGCGCGCCTCGTCCTGCGTCATGAGCCCGTTGCGCGCGAGCTCGCGCCACGAGCTGCCGTAGTCCGCGGCCTGCGCGATCCACAGCACGGTGGCGAGGTCGCGCAGGCCGCCCGGGCTCTCCTTCACGTTGGGCTCGAGGTTGTAGATGGCATCCTGGTATTTCACGTGCCGCTGCTGCTGCTCGCGCACCTTGGCGTCGTGGAAGGCCGGCGCGTCGAGTGCGGCCGCGAAGCGGCGCCGGAAGCGGCGCAGCAGCGCGCGCGAGCCGGCGACGAGACGGTTCTCGAGAAGGCTCGTGCGCGTCGCCACGTCGCGCGCCATCTCGCTGTCGCAGTCGGCGAGCGTGCGTACGGCGTGCGAGAGTTCGATGCCGACGTCCCACAACATGGCGAAGAAGCGCTCGATCGCGGTCGCCGGCACGCTGGCGCCGTCGGGAACGAGCACCAGGACGTCGACGTCGGAGTGCGGATAGAGCTGGCCACGGCCATAGCCGCCGACGGCTACCGCGGCCGCGGTCGCGGGCATCGCACTCGCCTGCCATACGCTGCGAATCGCGTGGTCGACGAGCGCCGCGTGCTCGCGCAGCAGGCGCGCGCTGTCGGGGTCGGCGTGGAACGCGTTGCGCAGCGCCTGTCGCCCCGCGCGCAACCGTTCACGCACGGCAGCCACGGTGCTCGTTGCCTGCGCCACCGGTGCTGCGGGCGCGTCTGGCGTCGGCAGCGGTAGCGCCACGGCGTCAGGCCGCGGTCAACGGAGGTGGTGGCGGCGTGCCGGCCGACACGGTCAGGACGTCGTAACCCTCGGGTGTCACCAGGATCGTGTGCTCCCACTGCGCCGAGAGCGAGTGGTCGGCGGTGACGATCGTCCAGCCGTCGGCGAGGCAGCGGATCCCCGGGCGACCGGCGTTGATCATCGGCTCGATGGTGAAGATCATGCCCGGCTGCAGCTTGAGGCCGGTGCCGGCCTTGCCGTAATGGAGCACCTGCGGCTCTTCGTGGAACTGGCGGCCGATGCCGTGGCCGCAGAATTCGCGCACGATGGAGAAGCCGTGCCCTTCGGCGAAGCGCTGGATCGCCGCGCCGATGTCGCCCAGGTGCGCACCGGGGCGCACCTCGCGGATGCCTCGCCACATCGCCTCGTAGGTGAGCTCGACGAGGCGCTTCGCCTGGATCGAGGGCTTGCCGACCGCGAACATGCGGCTCGAGTCACCGTGAAAGCCGTCCTTGATCACGGTGACGTCGACATTGACGATGTCGCCGTCCTTCAACTTGCGCTCGCCCGGAATGCCGTGGCAGACGACGTGGTTGAGCGAGGTGCACAGCGACGCGGGATACGGCGAGTGTCCGGGCGGCGCATAGTTGAGCGTCGCCGGAATGGTGTGTTGCACGTCCACCATGTAATGGTGCGCAAGGGCGTCGATCTTGCCGGTGGTGACGCCGGCCTTGACATGCGGCGCGAGGTAATCGAGCAGTTCGGAAGCAAGTCGCCCGGCAACGCGCATGCCCGCGATCTCATCGGGCGTCTTCAGATGGACGGACATCGGCGATCAGGCGCGCAGGAGTTCGTTGATGCTCGTCTTGCTGCGCGTCTGCGCATCGACCTGCTTCACGATGACCGCGCAGTAGAGCTGGCAGCCGCCCTTGCCCGACGGCAGGCTGCCGGCGACCACCACCGACCCTGCCGGCACGCGGCCGTAAGTGACGCTGCCCGTGGCGCGGTCGTAGATGCGCGTGCTCTGGCCGAGGAACACGCCCATGCCGAGCACCGAGTTCTCCTCGACGATCACCCCCTCGACGACTTCCGAACGCGCGCCGATGAAGCAGTTGTCCTCGATGATCGTCGGATTGGCCTGCAGCGGCTCGAGCACGCCGCCGATGCCGACCCCGCCCGACAGGTGGACGTTCCTGCCGATCTGCGCGCACGAGCCGACGGTCGCCCAGGTGTCGACCATCGTGCCTTCGTCGACGTAGGCGCCGATGTTCACGTACGAGGGCATCAGCACGACGTTGCGCGCGATATGGGCGCCGCGGCGCGCCACCGCCGGCGGCACCACGCGCACGCCGGCGACCGCGAAGTCGTCGTCGCTGTAGCGCGCGAACTTGGTCGGCACCTTGTCGTAGAAGCGAAACGGAACCTGCGGACCCGCGAGCCCGATCGCGGTGCTGTCGGTCAGGCGGAACGACAGCAGGATCGCCTTCTTCAACCACTGCTGCGTGATCCACTGGCCGTCACGCTTCTCGGCGACGCGCAGGCGCCCGGCGTCGAGTTCGGCGATCGTGGCATCCACGGCTTCGCGCAAGGCGCGGGGGGCGCTCGTGGAGGACAGCGTGGCGCGGGTTTCCCACGCGGCTTCGATGGCGGTGGCGAGATCGGTCATGAGATCGTCGCCGGGCGCGGCGACGTGCAAATAGCGGAAATTATAGGGGACTGCGTCCGGCGCCCCGCCTAGACCGCCCAGCGCATCGAGGGCGCGGCCCGCGGCCAGCCGCTTCAGGCGGCCGCTCTTGCCGGGTCCAGGCGCTGCGTGAAGGCGAGCAGGCGCTCGATCGCCTCGGTGCACTCGGCCAAGGTGGCGACGAGGGCGAGGCGGATCCTGCCCTCGCCCGGATTCACGCCATCGGCGGTGCGCGCGACGTAACTGCCCGGCAGCACGGCGACGTTCTCTTCCGCATAAAGGCGGCGGGCAAACTCGGTATCGGCGATCGGCGTGCGCGCCCACAGGTAGAACGCCGCTTGCGGCATCGCACAGGGGAGGAGGGCAGCGACCTGCGGCTGCAAGGAAGCGAACTTCGCGGCGTATCGGGCGCGATTGGCGCGCACGTGCGTTTCGTCGTTCCATGCCGCGATGCTCGCGGCGGCCACCGGCCCCGACATCGCACTGCCGTGGTACGTGCGGTAGCGGAGGAATGCCTTGAGCAGCGCGGCATCGCCGGCGACGTAGCCCGAGCGCAAGCCGGGGACGTTGGAGCGCTTCGACAGGCTGCCGAAGACGACCAGACGCGGATAGCCGCGCCGTCCGAGGGCCTGTGCGGCACCGAGCGCGCCGAGCGGTGGCGTCGCCTCGTCGAAGTAGATCTCCGAATAACATTCGTCGGAAGCGATGACGAAGCCGTACCGGTCGGCGAGTGCGAAGAGCGCCTGCCACTCGGCGAGATCGAGCACGCGACCGGTGGGATTGTCGGGCGAGCAGACGTATAGGAGTTGGGTGCGCGCCCACACCGGTGCGGGGACGGCTTCGAAATCATGCGCGAAGCCGGCATCCTCGCGTGCGTTCACGCAGTGGATCCGCGCCCCGGCGAGGAGCGCTGCGCCCTCGTAGATCTGGTAGAAGGGGTTGGGGACGACGACGGTGGCGCCGGGCTGCGCGCCATCGAGCACCGTTTGCGCAAACGAGAAGAGCGCCTCGCGGCTGCCGAGCACCGGCAGCACCTCGGTAGCTGGATCGAGCATCGTCAGCCGGTGCCGGCGCACGAGCCACTCCGCGATCGCCTCACGCAGCGCGGGCGAGCCGATCGTCGTGGGATAATTTGCGAAGCCGCTCGCGCTTGCGGCGAGCGCATCGATGACGAGTTGCGGCGTGGGATGGCGCGGCTCGCCGAGCGACAGGCTGATCGGCGGCTTGGCCGGGTTGGGTGTGCTGCCCGCGAACAACGTGCGCAGCTTCTCGAACGGATACGGAGACAGCAGATCGAGGCGGGGATTCACGGTGCGCGCAGCGTCACGAAACGATGATTATAGCGGCGTGCGACGCGCCACCCGGGCGGCCGCGCGTGCCCCTGCGCCTCCGCACACCGCACGGCGGCGCCGCGCATCGGTCATCCGGTGTTGACCGTGCGCAGTGCCGTAGCACCGATCGCGCACTTCGTCGCCACCGCGGCGGCGCTCGTGCTGCTCGCGGTCGTGCTCGCCTGGTGGGGCTGGCAATGGATGGGGCCGCCTGCCACCGTCTTCTCGCCGGCCGAGCCCAGGGATCCGTCCGCGACGATCCTCGCCTCGGGCCTGTGGGCAGGTCCCGGTGCCACGCCGGTCAGCGAAACGGCGAGCCCCGACGTCGCCACGCTCTCCGGCGACACGCGCCTCGTCGGTATCCTCGCCGAGCGCGACGGCCGTGGCTACGCGCTCTTCCGCCTGCCGTCGGGGTCGCGTCTGGTCGGGGTCGGTGACGAGATCGCGCAGGGCGCCACGCTTGCCGCGGTACGCCCCGACGGCGTGACGATCCGCGAAGGAGGTCGCGAACGGCGGCTCGAATTGCGCGGCGAAGCGCCGGCAAAGCCGACGGTCGTCCCGGTGGCGGCAGCCGCGGGCCGCGCGCCGCGCAATCCCGCGTGCATGCCGCCGCCCGGCTTCCGCGGCGCCGTCCTGAAGCTCAATGCCGAGCTCTTCCAGGGCATCATCGCCAAACCCGAGGCGTGGACCGCACTCCTCGCCGCCGGGCGGAGCGGCCTCGTGGTGCGCGACGACAGCGGCTTCTCGGCGATGCTCGCGATGCGCAAGGGCGATCGCCTCACGCAGGCCAACGGCATCGCGCTCACCGCCCCCGACGACGTGGTCACCGCCGTGCTGCGCCCGCTCGCGGCGCAACAAGCCGTACGCGTGACCGGCCAGCGCAACGGCGAGACCCGCGAGTGGCTGTTGCTCAACGCGGGGACTTGTCCCTAAGGCGCGAGCCAGTCGAGGAGGTCGAGGGGGCGATCGATCCAGCCCGTTGCCGGCCAGCGACGCGGATCCCCACCGACCCCCATGTAGCCGTAGCCGGCGACGATCGTCGCCATGCCGGCGGCGTTTCCGGCTTCGACGTCGCGCAGGTCGTCGCCCACGTACAGGCAGCGCGTGGTCGCGATGCCGAGGGCCTGCGCCGCGTGCAGGAGCGGCGCCGGATGCGGCTTGGGATGCGGGGTGGTGTCGCCGGCCACGACCGTCCTCGCGCGCGTCGCGAGGCCGAGCGCCGCCACGACGGGTGCGGTGAAGCGCAGGTGCTTGTTGGTGACGATGCCCCAGGCGAGCCCGCGGGCCTCGAGCGCATCGAGCAAGGCGGCGACGCCGTCGAAGAGGACGGTGTGCGTGGCCAGGCACTGCGCGTAGTTGGCGAGAAACGTCTCCCGCAGTTCTGGGTAGCGCGGGTCCTCGGGGGTCACGTCCATGCCGCGGTGCAGGAGGCCGCGCGCGCCCGACGATGCGTACGGGCGCAAGTCATCCACGGGCACGGGGGCGAGTCCGCTCCGCTTGCGGATCATGTTGAGCGCCAGCGCCAGATCCGGTGCGGAATCGGCGAGCGTGCCGTCGAGGTCGAACAGCACCGCGGCCACCGGCAGCGGGTGCGGCAGGTCAGCCGTCACGCGCGGGCTTGCGGAAGGCGGCGAGATAATTCACCGAGGTATCCGGTTCGAGGCGATACGTGCGGGTGAGCGGCTGGTACGTCATGCCGTTCATCGCGACGAGATCGAGCCCCGCACGGCGCGCGTGACCCGCGAGTTCCGCCGGGCGCAGGAATTTCGTCCAGTCGTGCGTGCCGCGCGGGAGGAGCCGGAGCACGTATTCGGCGCCGAGGATCGCGAACGCATACGACTTCGGATTGCGGTTGAGCGTGGCGAAAACGAGCGTGGCCCCCGGGGCTGCCGCCTTGGCGCAGGCAGCGACGATCGAGCTCGGATCGGGCACATGCTCGAGCATCTCCATGCAGGTGACCACCGCGAAGGCCTCCGGACGCTCGACTGCGTAGGCCTCGGCGGCAACCAGGCGGTAATCGACGCTGACCCCGGATTCGAGTCCGTGCAGCCTCGCCACGCCGAGCGCCTTTTCCGACAGGTCGATCCCGGTGACCTGCGCGCCGGCAACCGCCATTGCCTCCGCCAGGATGCCGCCGCCGCAGCCGACGTCGAGCACGCGCTTGCCGGCGATGCCGCCGGTCATGGTCTCGATCCAGGCGAGGCGCAGCGGATTGATCTCGTGCAGCGGGCGGAACTCGCTCGCCGGATCCCACCAGCGGTGGGCGATCTCGGAGAATTTGTCGAGTTCGGCGGGGTCGACGTTGGCGGTGGTGGACATCGCGGGGCCGGTCATGGCGGCGAAAGAGTATTTGGGGTGGCGTGGCTCACGGAGTGGCTGCGAGGCGTTGCGACCAGGCGCGCGTTCGCGCACGGACCGCCGATTCGTCGATCGTGGTGAGCGCGCCGTCGGCCATGATTCTAGCGCCGCGCACCCATACGTCGCTGATGCACGTGCGATCCGCCACGTGGACCAGATGCGACACGGGATCGAACACGGGCTGCACGGCAAGCGACGAGAGGTCGACGGCGACGACGTCGGCATCCTTTCCGGGCTCGAGCGATCCGGTCACCCGGTCGAGGCCGAGCGCGCGCGCGCCGTTGATCGTCGCCATGGCGAGCACGGCGGCGGCGGGCAACGTCGCGGCGTCGCCGGTCGCCACCTTCGCGAGCAGGCTGGCGAGACGCATCTCGGCGAGGATGTCGAGGCGATTGTTCGACGCCGCGCCGTCGGTGCCGAGCGCCACGTTCACGCCGGCCGCGACGAGTGCCGCCACCGGTGCGATGCCGCTCGCGAGCTTCATGTTGGAAGCCGGGCAATGGACGGCGTGGCAGCCGTGGCGCGCCATGAGTGCGATGTCGGGCGCATCGAGATGGACGCAGTGGATGGCGATGAAATCCGGCCCCGTCACGCCGAGGCGATCGAGGCGGGCGAGCGGCGTCACGCCGGTGTTGCCGCGCGCGCGATCCACCTCGTCGCGCGTTTCGGCGAGGTGCGTTTCCAGCGGCAGATCGAGTTGCCGCGCGTAGGTGAGGATGCGCGTGAAGCTCGCGTCACAGACGGTGTAGGGCGCGTGCGGCGCCAGCGCGAACGAGAGGAGCGGCGCGTGCCGCCACGCATCGCGGGCGGCGAGCCCCTGTGACAGGTAGCCCTCCGCATCGGCTGCGTAGCGGGTCGGGAAATCGAGGATCGGTACCCCCAGCACCGCGCGCAGGCCCGTCGCGTCATACGCCGCTGCCGCGGCCTCGGGAAAAAAGTACATGTCGCTGCACGTGGTGATTCCGCCGCGCACCATCTCCGCGCACGCGAGCAAGGTGCCGTCGTGGACGAATTCCGGCGACACGAAGCGGTTCTCGCGCGGCCAGATGTGCTCGTGGAGCCACGGCTCGAGCGCGACATCGTCGGCGATGCCACGCAGAAGGCTCATCGCCGCGTGCGCGTGCGCATTGATCAGGCCGGGAATGAGCAGGTGCGACGGCAGCGTGAGTGTGTGCCGCGGAGCGTATGCCGCGTCCGCGTCGGCGGCGGGCAGCACGGCGACGATGCGCCCCGCATCGACGACGAGCGCGTGCCCTTCGAGGACGCCCGACGGCACCACCGGCACGATCCAGCGGGCATCGATGCGCAGATCGACGGGGCGGGGTAGGGTCATCATGCGGGTCGACCAGGTCGGGGCGAGCGGGGGCCAAAGCGTCCGGATCGCCGGCAGCCGGCGTTCGCTGCGCCACTCGACCGCGACACCGAAAACGAAGAGCCCCGCTCGGGGCGGGGCTCTTCGCTGCAGCGCGGGTGAGGCTTAGCGACGGACGGTTGCTTCGCCCTTGACTTCGATCTCCACGCGACGGTTCGGCGCGAGGCAGGCGACGAGTTCCTTGAAGTTCTTCTGGTTGCAGACGACACCCGGGAGCGGCTGCGTCTTGCCCATACCGAGGGTCTCGATCTTGTCCTTCGGCACGCCCTTGCTCACCAGGTAGTCGCGGACGGCATCGGCACGACGCTCGGAGAGCTTCTGGTTGTACTGCTGCGTCCCGATGCGGTCGGTATGGCCGGTGACCAGCACGAGTTCGAGCTTTTGCACCTGCGGCAGCTTGGCGATGATTTCGCTGTCGATCGCTGCCTTGCCTTCGGGCTTCAGCGCGTACTTGTCGAAATCGAAGAGCGCCTTCGAGGCCAGGGTGATCTTCTGCACTTGCGGTGCGGCAGCCGGGGCCGGCTTCGGCGCCGGAGCCGGGGCGGGCGCCGGGGCGGGCTTTGCGGCCGGAGCCGGGGCGGGCGCGGGCTTCGGCACGAGGTCCGGATCGCACTCCTTGGTCGCGTTGCCCGGCGTCCAGTAACCCTGGCGATAGCACAGGTTGCCGGACAATCCGGCGGTGCTGTTGTAAGCGCCGCTCTTCACGACACCGTCGGTTGGCGTCGGATAGGCGCTGCAGACGTATCCGGGGGAGCACGGCGCGGTTCCCGGCACGTATCCCTTGGTTTGCGCAACTGCTTCGACCGCACCGCCGGCGAATGCTGCGGCAAACAGGCCAGCAACCGCTCCGGACACGAGACGTCGAGTCATTGTTTCACCCCTTTGGCTTTGGTTTTGAACAAATTAGTGCGAACTTGAGGTTTTCGGCGCCAAGCAAATGTCCGTCAGCGCGATATGCGATATCTCCCGGACGAATATAGCACACGGGATTTCGCGTCGCAAAAGAAACCTGCCCTGCGTGCGGCAGACCTGGCGCGGACTGTCGCGGCGATACAACGCCATGATAAAATGCCGTGTTATCAAAGGCCTCCGAACATCCCTCCGGCGCGCTCCCGACGCGCATGCTGCACCGCAAGGAGGGTGCGCGAGCGTTCCTGAACCGGCGACAGGGGTTGCCGGTTGGCGGTTTTCCAGCCCGATCGCGCGCAACGGCCCTGCACCGCACACTTCCGGATAAAAGAGCCCGTTCATGGAGTCATTCGCCAAGGAAACTCTCCCGATCAGCCTCGAGGCGGAGATGCGGCACAGCTACCTCGACTACGCGATGAGCGTGATCGTGGGGCGTGCGCTGCCGGACGTTCGCGATGGCTTGAAGCCGGTACACCGCCGCGTCCTCTACGCGATGCACGAGGGCAATAACGTATGGAACCGGCCCTACGTGAAGTGCGCGCGGGTCGTCGGCGACGTGATGGGCAAGTACCACCCGCACGGCGACTCGGCGATCTACGACACGCTGGTGCGGATGGCGCAGGACTTCTCGCTGCGCTACCCGTTGGTCGACGGACAGGGCAACTTCGGCTCGGTCGACGGCGACAACGCGGCGGCGATGCGCTACACCGAATGCCGGCTGGAGCGGATCTCGGCCGAGCTCACCGCCGACATCGACAAGGAGACGGTCGACTTCGTCCCCAATTACGACGGCAAGGAGCGCGAGCCCGCGGTGCTGCCCGCCCGGCTGCCGAACCTCCTCGTCAATGGTGCGGCGGGAATCGCGGTCGGGATGGCGACCAACATCCCCCCGCACAATCTGACCGAGACGCTCAACGCCTGCGTGGCGGTGCTCGACCAGCCGGAGATCGGCATCGACGAGTTGATGGAGATCGTTCCGGCGCCGGATTTCCCGACCGCCGGCATCATCTACGGGCTCGACGGGGTGCGCGAGGGCTATCGCACGGGACGCGGCCGGGTGGTGATCCGCGCCCGCACGCACGTCGAGGATCTCGAGCGCGGCGGCAAGCAGGCGATCGTCGTCGACGAGCTGCCGTACCAGGTCGGCGGCGACGCCGTACTGAAGCGCATCGGCGATCTCGTCCAGGAGAAGAAGATCGACGGCATCGCCGACCTGCGCAACGAGAGCGACAAGAAAGGCATGCGTCTGGTCATCGAGCTGAAGCGCGGCGAGGTGGCGGACATCATCCTCAACAACCTCTTCAAGCTGACGCAGTTGCAGGACAGCTTCGGCATGAACATGGTCGCGCTGGTCGACGGCCAGCCGCGCCTGCTCAATTTGAAGCAGTTCATCGACTTCTTCCTCGGTCACCGTCGCGAGGTCGTGACCCGGCGCACGATCTACGATCTGCGCAAGGCGCGCGAGCGCGGCCACGTGCTCGAAGGCCTTGCCGTCGCGCTGTCGAACGTCGACGAGATCATCGCGCTCATCAAGGCGTCGGCGACACCACCGGAGGCGCGGATCGCGCTCATGGGGAGGACGTGGCGCTCGCCGGTCGTGGAGGCGATGCTCATGCGCGCGGCGGCCGATGCGGCGCGCCCGGAGGGCCTGCCGGCCGAGTTCGGGTTGCAGGCGCAAGGCTACCGGCTCTCCGAGGCGCAGGCGCAGGCGATCCTGGAACTGCGCCTGCAGCGGCTGACCGGCCTCGAGCAGGACAAGATCACCGCGGAGTATCGCGAGGTGATGGACCTCATCGCCGATTTCCTCGACATCCTGGCCAAGCCCGCGCGGGTGACGCAGATCGTGCGCGGCGAACTGGTCGTCATCCGCGACCAGTTCGGCGACAAGCGCAAGAGCGAGATCGTCGCGCAGGGGGTCGACCTGTCGATCGAGGATCTGATCGCGCCGCAGGACATGGTGGTGACGCTCTCGCACGGCGGGTACGTGAAGGCGCAGCCCGTCGACGAGTACCGCGCGCAGAAGCGGGGCGGGCGGGGCAAGCAGGCGACCGCCACCAAGGAGGACGATTTCGTCGATCGCATGTTCGTGGCGAATACGCACGACCACATCCTGTGCTTCTCGAACCGGGGCCGCGTGTACTGGCTCAAGGTCTACGCCGTGCCGCAGGGCTCGCGCACCTCGCGTGGCAAGCCGATCGTCAATCTCGTGCCGCTCGTCGACGACGAGAAGATCACCGCGATCCTGCCGGTCAAGGAATTCACCGATCGCGAGTTCGTGTTCATGGCCACCGCGCGCGGCACCGTCAAGAAGACGCCGTTGGCGGAGTTCTCGCGGCCGCGACCGTCGGGGATCATCGCCGTCGACCTGGCCGAGGGTGATTCGCTCATCGGCGTCGCGCTCACCGACGGTGCGCACGACGTGATGCTGTTCAGCTCCGGCGGCAAGGCGGTGCGCTTCGACGAGAACGACGTGCGGCCGATGGGGCGCAACGCGCACGGCGTGCGCGGCATGGCGCTCGAGCCCGGGCAGCGCGTGATCTCGATGCTCGTCGCCGAGGACGAGGCGCAGTCGGTGCTCACCGCGACCGAGAACGGGTACGGCAAGCGCACGCCGATCGTCGAGCACACGCGCCACGGTCGCGGCACCAAGGGCATGATCGCGATCCAGCAGTCGGAGCGCAACGGCCAGGTGGTCGCGGCCGCGCTGGTGCGCGACGACGACGAGGTGATGCTCATCTCCACCGGCGGCGTGCTGATTCGCACCAAGGTGAACTCGATCCGCGCCATGAGCCGCGCGACGCAGGGCGTCACGCTCATCAACCTCGCTGCGGGGGAAACGCTGGCCGGGCTGGAGCGCGTCGCCGAAGGCGACGACGACCGGCTCGACGGCGGTGACGACGCCGGCAGCTCCGGCGAGGAGGCGTAACCGATGGTCGATCGCGCCATCGCGCCGGATGACGAGACGCTCGCCGGGCACCGGGAGGCGATCGATGCCCTCGATCGCGAGATCCTCACGCGCCTGAACGAGCGGGCGCGGCACGCGCAGGCGATCGGTACGCTGAAGGCGGGCAGCGCGGCGTATCGCCCGGAACGCGAAGCGCAGGTCCTGCGCGGATTGCACGCGATCAATCCGGGACCGTTGTCCAACGACGCGGTGACGAGCGTGTTCCGCGCGGTGATGTCGGCGTGTCGCGCGCTCGAACAGACGCTGCGTGTCGCGTACCTGGGGCCGATGGGGACCTTCAGCCACGCCGCGGTCGGCAAGCACTTTGGTGCGCGGGTCGAAGCGGTTCCCTACCCCGCGTTCGACGACATCTTTCGCGCCGTCGAAGGCGGGCAGGCCGACTTCGCCGTGGTGCCGGTCGAGAATTCCACGGAAGGCGCGGTGGGGCGCACGCTCGACCTCATGGTCGCCACCGATCTCACCATCTGCGGCGAGATCAACCTGCGCGTCAACCAGAACCTGCTGTCGAATGCGCCGAACCTGGCATCGATCACCCGCGTGTACTCGCACGGGCAGTCGCTCGCGCAGTGCGTGCGCTGGCTCGCGCAGCACCTGCCGGCGGTGCCGCGCATCGCGGTGGCGAGCAACGCCGAAGCGGCACGCCTCGCCGCCAGCGAGACCCACGCCGCCGCCATCGCCGGCGAGAATGCGGGAGTGATTTACGGGCTCGCCACGCTCGCGCCGCACATCGAGGACGAACCCAACAACACCACCCGCTTCTGGGTGCTCGCCCGGCAGCAGCCCAAGGCCTCCGGCCACGACGTGACCTCGCTCGTGATGGCGTGCCCCAATCGCGCGGGCGCGGTGTACCGGCTGCTCGAGCCGCTCGCCCGCCACGGGGTGTCGATGTCGCGCTTCGAGTCGCGGCCGGCGCGCACCGGGCGCTGGGAATACCTCTTCTTTGTCGACCTCGTCGGCCACCGCGACGACCCGCCGGTCAAGGCGGCCCTCGCCGAGCTTGCCGAGATCGCGCCGCTGCTCAAACTCCTGGGGTCGTATCCCGCCGCTCTCGATTGAATCCGCCATGACCGCACCGCCCGCCGCGCTCGACTACGTCGCGCGCATCGCCCCGTACCTTCCCGGCAAGCCGATCGAGGAACTCGCCCGCGAGCTGGGACTCGATCCCGCCACCATCGTCAAGCTCGCCTCCAACGAGAATCCGCGCGGGCCGAGTCCGGCGGCGCTGCGCGCCGTCGCGGCGGCGGCGGCCGAGCTCACCCGCTATCCCGACGGCAACGGTTTTCTCCTCAAGGAGGCGCTGGCCGCGCGGCTTCGCGTGCCGCCGGCGCAGATCGTGCTCGGCAACGGCAGTAACGACATCCTCGAACTCGCGACGCTCGCCTACCTGCGCCCGGGCGACCACGCCGTGTATGCCCAGCACGCCTTCGCCGTCTATCCGCTGGCCACACTTGCCCGCGGCGCGACGGGGATCGAAGTCCCGGCGCGCGACCTCGGCCACGATCTGCCCGCGATGCGCGCCGCGCTCACCGCGCGCACCCGGATCGTCTTCGTCGCCAATCCGAACAATCCGACCGGCACCTGGGCCACGCCTGCTGCGCTCGAGGCCTTCGTCGACTCGATTCCGCGCGACGTGCTGGTGGTGCTCGACGAGGCGTACAACGAATACCTCGATCCCGCCGAGCGCGCCGACAGCGTGGGCTGGCTCGCGAAGTTTCCGCACCTCCTGGTGTCGCGGACGCTGTCCAAGGTCTACGGGCT
>JADZAQ010000071.1 GCA_020852555.1 Burkholderiales bacterium | reverse complement strand
CTGCAGGTCGCGAAGCTCGCCGGCGTTCCGGCCGATACCGTCCGGCAGGCGCGCGCGTATCTCGCGCGGCTCGACCAGTTCAACGCGCGGCGCGACGGCCAGCAGGATCTGTTCGCCGCGCCCGACGTCGCGATGAGCGGCGAGAACGAAGCATCGCGGCGCACCGCGCAGGTCGCCGAGCGCCTCGCCGCGATCGATCCGGACGCGCTCTCGCCGCGCGAGGCGCTGGAGGCGCTCTACGAGCTCAAGCGCCTGGCGACCGACGGCGAATGATCCGGGTCGCGGGCGCCGCCTCACGCTGCCTGCATGCGCCGCGTGATCTGCCTCGAAATGCGCGCCATCCGCGCCACGACGTTGGCGAGCGCGCCCTGCACTTCGGCGAACAGGCTGCCCTCGGTGATGCGCATCGTGGCCTCGAGCGACTCGGACAGCGACTCGAGGGGCTCCTGCGCCGCGACCAGCAGGTGCACGGGCTCGACGGTCGTGGACGCCGGGAGATCGTGCATGTCGGCATGGCTCGTGTCGGCGTCCGGTGGCCACGTCGGCGTCTCGAGGAGCTCCTCGAGAAGCTGCGCGCTGTCGTCGTCGCCCGCAGCGCGCAGGCGCATCGCGAGCGCACGATGCGCCGCCGCGATGTGCGCCTCGCGGCGTCCGAGGAACACGTGCAGTTCACGGGCCGACGCGATGACGGGCGGCTGGACCTCGCGCGGGGGCCTGCGCTCGCGATGCCACGCCTGTCGGCGCCAGCGTCGCATCAGCGCGGCGTGGCGCAGCTCTTCCATCGCAAGTTTTTCCGCTTCGGCTTCGACCCGCGCATCGGCGGCGTGCGCGGCCAGGTAGCTGTACAGCGAGAAGGCGCGCTGCTCGCTGTCGACGGCGATTGCGAACGCGCGATATGGGGTGAGCCGCGCGCTACCGGCAATTTCGTCCCAGGCGCGCGCGAGATCCGCAGAAATGCCCTGCATGAACGGGCCCGGCGGAACGACGGGCTCGCCGAGCGACGCGGCCCAGCGTCCGACCGCATTGACGTGCGCACGCTCTTCGTCGAGCATCAGGCGAAAGGCCGTGGCCGTCGCGAACTCGCCGCGGCGCTCCATGAGCGAGGCAAGCGCCTCGTAGCGCTGCACGGAATCGCGCTCGATCGTCGTCGCGATGCCGACCAGCGTGGCCATGCTGACCGAATCGATATCAGGATCCCGACCGAGTAGCGACCCGCGCATCGTCCAGCTCCTTCCGGCGATCCGCGCCGTCCGCACGCGGACCCCACCCACGCCGACATGTTCCCATATCCTCCGAGCGGCATGCCGATCCGCTGCAGATCCTTCCGGTGGCTCGCGTCCGTGCTCGCCACGCTCTTCACGTTCGTCGTCGCAGCGTCGCCGGCGAGCGCCCAACGGGAGGGCGCCGCGCTCGCGCAGTTCCTCCCGAAGGTCCAGCCGGCCGACGTCGTTCCCGGCGCCGACCGCTTCGGCCCGGTTCTCGAACGGCCCGTGGTGGCGCCGGCGTATCGCGGCGACCAACTGCTCGGCCACGTCTTCCTCAACTCGCAGTACGTCGACAGCGACGGCTATTCGGGCAAGCCCATCCACATCCTCGTCGGCCTCGACCCCGAGGGCACGATCGTCGGCGCCAGGCTGGTCGCGCACAGCGAGCCCATCGTCCTGATCGGCATTCCGGAGCGGCGCGTCATCGACTACCTGTCGGCGTTCATCGGCTACAACCCGATCAAGGCCGCCGCGGCAGGCCGCTCTCCGCCGCGACCGGACATCGTCAGCGGTGCGACCGTGACCGTGCTGGTCATGGGCGAAAGCGTCGTTCGCGCAGCCGTTCGCGTTCACCAGGCGCTGCAATCGAGCGCCGCTCCGGCCGCCGCACCGGCCGCTGCACCGGCACGCCCTGTCGTCGATCCGCAGGCGGGATCGATCGCGGACTGGGCGGCATTGCTGAAGGAAGGCGCGGTGCGTCGGCTGCACCTCACCATCGGCGAGGTCAACAAGGCGTTCGTCGACTCGGGCAATCGGGTCGCCGCGCAGCGACCCGAGCCGGGCGCCGCGGACGACACGTTCATCGACCTGTACACGGCGCTGGTGTCGCAACCTGCGATCGGGCGAAGCCTGCTCGGCGAGGACGAATACGCGAGCGTCGCGAAGATGCTGGCGCCGGGGCAGCACGCAATCCTGGTCGCAGGCGACGGCATCTATTCGTTCAAGGGCTCGGGGTACGTGCGCGGCGGCGTGTTCGACCGGATCGAGCTGATCCAGGGCGCCGAGACGATCCGCTTTCGCGACCGGCTGCATCGCCGCGTGGGCACGCTTCGCGCGGAGGGCGCGCCGCCGCTGAAGGAAATCGGCGTCTTCCTGATTCCCGAAGGCGCCGAGTTCGATCCGGCGGCGCCGTGGCGACTGCAGTTGCTGGTGCAGCGCGCGACCGGGGCGCTCGACAAGGCGTTCGTGCCGTTCGAGCTTCGCTACGAATTGCCGCAGCGCTACATCAAGGCGCCGGCTGCCGCGGCAGGCGCGCCGGGGCAACAGCGGGCGGGCGCGGTGGATGCTGCGCCCGGCGATGTGCCGCTGTGGCAACGCATGTGGTACAGCAAGGCGGCCGCCATCGGCGTGCTCGCCGCGATGCTGGGCGCGCTGACGCTGATCTTCTTCTTCCAGGACGTGCTCGTGAAGCGCGAGAGGCTGTTCGATCGCATACGGCTCGTCTATCTCGCGGTGACGCTGGTCTGGCTCGGGTGGGTCGCGCAGGCGCAGCTCTCGGTGGTCAACGTCCTGACGTTCACCACCGCGCTGCGCTCGGGATTCGAATGGAAGTCGTTTCTCATCGATCCGCTGATCTTCCTGCTCTGGTGCTCGGTCGCCGCCGCATTGCTGTTCTGGGGGCGCGGGCCGTTCTGCGGCTGGCTTTGCCCATTCGGCGCGCTGCAGGAGCTGTCGAACCGGGCGGCCAAGGCGCTCAAGGTGCCCCAGCTCAAGATCCCGTGGGGCGTGCACGAGCGGCTGTGGCCGATCAAGTACATCGTCTTCCTCGCGCTGTTCGGCGTGTCGCTCGGATCGCTGGCCTGGGCCGAGGTGCTCGCGGAAGTCGAGCCGTTCAAGACCGCGATCGTGCTGCGCTTCATGCGCGAATGGTGGTTCGTCGCCTTCGCCGTGGCGCTCATCGTGGCCGGCCTGTTCGTCGAGCGCTTCTTCTGCCGCTACCTGTGCCCGCTCGGCGCGGCGCTCGCGATCCCGGGGCGGATCCGCATGTTCGACTGGCTGAAGCGCTATCGCGAGTGCGGCAACCCGTGCATGCGCTGCTTCAAGGAATGCCCGGTCGAGGCGATCCACCCCGAAGGGCACATCAACCCCAACGAGTGCATCTCGTGCCTGCACTGCCAGGTGCTCTACCATCACGAGCACAAGTGCCCGGTGAAGATCCAGCGCCGGCTGAAGCGCGAGAAGCGCGAGGCGATGGCGCCGAGGCCGCCGCCGGGCGCCGAGCCCGCGCCGGACCCTGCCGTGATCCCGATCCTGCCTGCGAAGTCCAGCTGACCCCATGCGCAACGCGCCAACACCGAAAGGAAACAGCAACATGACCGATGACGCCACGAACGAACCGCCCGCGGATGCAGAACGCCGTGCCGTGCTGGGTGGCGGGGTGAAGGCGCTGGCGCTCGCCGCCGGAGCGGGCAGCGGGCTGCTGGCGGCGTGCGGCCAGGCGGCGGAGGAGCCGAAGAAAGCGGCCGCGCCGGCCGAGGGCACCGCGGCGACGCCGAAGCCGGCGCCAAAGGCCGCGACGGCGGTCGCCGCCGAGTCGGCGAAAACGCATGTCGGCCCGGGGGAGCTCGACGAGTACTACGTGTTCTTCTCCAGCGGACAGAGCGGCGAGATGCGCATCATGGGCCTGCCGTCGATGCGCGAGATCATGCGGGTGCCCGTGTTCAACCGCTGCAGCGCCACCGGCTGGGGGCAGACCAACGAGAGCCTCAAGATCCTCACCGAGGGATTGACGCCGGAGACGCGCAAGTACCTCGCCTCGCGCGGCGGCACGTACGTCAACGGCGACCTGCACCATCCGCACATGTCGTTCACCGACGGCACGTACGACGGTCGCTACCTGTTCATGAACGACAAGGCGAACACGCGCGTGGCCCGCGTGCGCTGCGACGTCATGAAGTGCGACAAGATCATCGAGCTGCCCAACCAGCACACGGTGCACGGGCTGCGCGTGCAGAAGTATCCGAAGACCGGCTACGTGTTCTGCAACGGCGAGGATTCGGTCCCCATTCCCAACGACGGACGCGACCTCGACGACCCGAAGCAGTACCAGGCGGTCTTCACGGCCGTCGACGGCGAGACGATGAAGGTCGCCTGGCAGGTGATCGTCGACGGCAACCTCGACAACGTCGACGGCGACTACCAGGGCAAGTACTGCTTCTCGACCTGCTACAACTCCGAGGGCGGCGTCACGCTGGCCGAGATGACCAAGGCCGAGCAGGACTGGGTGGTCGTCTTCAACCTGAAGCGCATCGAGGAAGCCGTCGCCAACAAGAAGCACAGGACGATCGGCGGCGTGCCGGTGCTCGACGGCAGGCACGGCTCGCCGTACACGCGCTACATCCCCGTCCCCAACAGCCCGCACGGCATCAACACCGCGCCCGACGGCATCCACGTGGTCGCCAACGGCAAGCTGTCGCCGACGTGCACGGTGTTCGACGTGCGCAAGTTCGACGATCTCTTCGACGACAAGATCAAGCCGCGCGACACGGTGGTGGCCGAGCCCGAGCTCGGCCTCGGGCCGCTGCACACGGCGTTCGACGGACGCGGCAACGCGTACACGACGCTGTTCATCGACAGCCAGGTGTGCAAGTGGTCGATCGAGCGCGCGGTCCAGAAGTTCGCCGGCAAGGACGTCGACCCGATCATCCAGAAGCTCGACGTGCACTACCAGCCCGGTCACAACCATACGTCGATGGGACAGACCAAGGAGGCCGATGGCAAGTGGCTGCTGTCGCTCAACAAGTTCTCCAAGGACCGCTTCCTCAACGCCGGCCCGCTGAAGCCGGAATGCGACCAGCTGATCGACATCTCCGGCGAGCGCATGGTGCTGGTGCACGACTCGCCCACGTTCGCCGAGCCGCACGACGCGACGATCATCCACCGCTCGAAGGTGAACCCGGTCAACGTGTGGAAGCGCGACGACCCGATGTGGGAGGACGCGCGCCGCCAGGCGAAGGCCGACAACGTCGAGCTCGAGAGCGCGGCCAACGTCATCCGCGACGGCAACAAGGTGCGCGTCTACATGTTCTCGGTCGCGCCGACGTTCAGCCTGACCGACTTCACCGTGAGGGAAGGCGACGAGGTGACCGTCTACGTCACCAACCGCGACACCGTCGAGGACCTGACGCACGGATTCACGATCGTGAACTACGGCATCGCGATGGAGATCGGGCCGCAGGCAACGGCGTCGGTCACGTTCAAGGCCGACCGGCCGGGCGTGTTCTGGTACTACTGCCAATGGTTCTGCCACGCGCT
>JADZAQ010000070.1 GCA_020852555.1 Burkholderiales bacterium | reverse complement strand
CGGCGCAGCCGGAACAAGAGCTCCGGTTGCTGATCGAGCCGCGCCCCGACGCCATACAGCACGGCGGCGACATGCTTGCACATCGACGCCCAGTCCGGACAACTGCAGGTGAATTCGATCTCCTTCGGCGCCGGGAACATGCCGTCGCCCTGCCTGCACAAGCGTTGCATCACGGCATTCGAGAACGTCCCGCGAAGCAACTCGATCATCGAGTCGATCGAGCCGGCGCAATCGGCGGCGATGGCCTTCCAGGGCTTCTCGCCCACGGCCGCCACGTGCACCTCGACACGATACAGACGTGACCCGACGACCTGCGCGCGCACTTCGCCCGCGTCGATGGCGAGGTCGATGACCGATCCGCTGCGCAGATACGTGCGTCCGCGGGGCAGCCGGTTGGAAAAATCGCTGTAGCGCTCGAGGTTGTCGCACCACGCCTTGCCCCAGAACGTCCTGGCGATGGCGCCGCGCGAGGGCGCGATGGGCGACAGCGCCTTGCCCGCCTTCTTCGCGCCGGCCGCTGCCGATGCCGCCTTCTTCCGGCGCGCGGCAACGGGAACGTAAGGCTTCCATCCCCCGTAGCTCATACCTTACCCTTTCCTTCGATCAGTCTTCCTGCGCCGCGTGAATATCGAGGCGCACCAGGTCGAGCAACTCGCGGTCGCTCATTTGCGTGAGCTGCAGTTCGGCGCCGCCCTCCAGCACCTCGGTCGCCAATCGCTGCTTCGATTCGATCAGCGCATCGATGCGCTCCTCCACGGTGCCGCGACAGACGAATTTGTGCACCAGGACGTTGCGGCGCTGGCCAATGCGGAACGCGCGGTCGGTCGCCTGGTTCTCGACCGCCGGATTCCACCAGCGGTCGAAGTGGATCACGTGCGAGGCGGCGGTCAAATTCAGTCCCGACCCTCCCGCCTTGAGCGAGAGCACGAAAAAAGGCGTGAGCTCGTCGTTCTGGAAGCGCTCGACCAGCTCGCGGCGCCGGGCCACCGGCGTGCCGCCGTGCAGCACCAGGCCCTCGCGCCCGAAAATCGCGCCGAGAAAAAAAGCGAGCGGCTCGGTGACCTCGCGAAACTGCGTGAACACCAGCACCTTCTCCTGCCTTTCCCGCACCACCTCGGCGAGCTCGCGCAGGCGCGCGAACTTGCCGCTGTCGTCGGCGCGCCAGGCCGCATCCCCCAGCCATTGCGAGGGATGATTGCAGATCTGCTTGAAGCGCATGAGGAAGGACAGGACGATACCCTTGCGGGCGATGCCGTCGGCATCATCCAGCGCGCGCGCCAGCTCCTTCACCGACTGCTGATAGAGGGCCGCCTGCGCGGGCGAAAGGTGGCACCACGCGTTCTGCTCCGTCTTGTCGGGCAGGTCGTCGATGACGCGCTTGTCGGTCTTGAGGCGGCGCAGGATGTACGGCTTGACCAGGTTGCGCAAGGGAGCGAAGTGCTCCGTGCCGGCGAGTCGCTTGGTGAAATCGGCGAAGACCTTCTGCGAGCCGAGCAACCCGGGATGCGTGAAGTCGAACAGCGACCACAGGTCCGAGAGTCGATTCTCGACCGGCGTGCCGGTGAGCACGATGCGTGCGTCCGCCTCGAGCGCCTTGAGCTGCCGCGTCTGCTTGGCGCCGGGATTCTTGATCGCCTGCGCCTCGTCGGCGACCACGATGCGCCAACGGACCTGCGACAGCGAAGGCAGGCGTAGCAGCGTGCCGTAGCTCGTGACGACGAGGTCCACGGCTTCGAGCGCCGCGCGGTCGAGGCTGCGCAACTCGGCCGCCGGGAGCGCGGAAGGATGCGCGATCAGCACGCGCAGATCGGGCGCGAAGCGCTCGCTTTCCGCGGCCCAATTCGCGAGGAGCGACGCGGGTGCGACGAGAAGGCTCGCGCGATGCAGCGCGCCGCTCTTCGCCCGCTCCTGCTTCAGCACCAGCAGCAACGCGAGCGCCTGGATCGTCTTGCCGAGTCCCATGTCATCGGCGAGACAAGCGCCCAGCCCGAGCCGCGTCAAGAGATAGAGCCAGCGCAGCCCGGCCTGCTGATAGGGACGCAGCGTCGCCTTGAGCGCCTGGCCCGGATCGACCCGAGCGAGGCCCTCCGGCGCGCGCAGGCTGCGCAACGTTTCGGCGAGCCAGTCCCCGGCCACGACCTCCGACCAGTCCGCGCGTTCGCTGCCTTCACTGTCGCCTTCGAGGGCCGCACCGGCGACGAGCCGCATTGCCTCCGCGAAGGGGAGCCCGTCCTGTGCGGCCCGGCGCTCGATGGTTCGGAATCGCTCCATCAACCGCCCCAGCGCCTTCGCGTCCACCTCGACCCAGCGGCCGCGAATGAGCTGCAGACCCTCGGCGCCGCGCAGCAGCGACGCAATCTCCGTTGCGCTCAGCCGCTCCCCGTCGAGCGTGATCGCCATCTTGAAGTCGAGCAGGGCCTCGAGGCCGAGCATCGATGGCGCTGCCGAGCCCACCACCGCGCTGACGCGCGGCCGCGGCGGTCGACCCGCCTGCCAATTTCCCGGCATGCGCACGACGATGCCGCTGTCTTCGAGCGTCGGCGCATCGTGCAGAAAGCGCAGCGCCTCGTCCGCGCTCCAGCGCAGCGGATGATAGATCTCGTCCGCATCGACCATGTCGCGCAGCCAGTCGCATTGCTCGGCCGCGCGCTGCACCGGCACCAGCAGCGACAGGAGCTGCGCCTTCTTGCGGCCGCCCGAAAACTCCGCCAGCGCCGCCGACAGCGGCTGATGCTGCGCCTTGCCGTGCGCCGACAGGCGCGTCGTATACGTGGCGAGGAACGCGAACGGCGCCTGCGCATCCTTGCGGTTCTCGGCGAGATTGAAGTGCACCCGACCGACCCGATGCCACGCCGGATGCCAGCTCTTGAGCAACTCGGGGAGCGCGAGCTTCGACTCGGCGAGTGCCTCGCGCGCCGCGGTATCGATCTGCGTCCACAGCGTCGCCACCACGTCCGACGACAGGTACTCCGCCCCACGCATGGGAGGCGCGTCGATCACCAGCGACTCGACCGTCGCACGGTCCATGGCGGCAACCGCAATCGGCGCGCCCTCCGGAGTGGCGCACAGCGCGCCGACGTAACGGGCGGCGAACTCGCGCCAGTAGGCGAGCACCGGCGGCAGCGCACGGCCGACTTCGCAGGCGCCGAGGTGCAACAGGCCGCGGCCGGCGCCGCGGTCGAACGCCGCCGCGAGCCGGCGCGCGAGCTCGGGTGCGACCGGCGGCGCTTCCGCGTCGTTGGCGAGCCGCAGCTGCCCCTGCGGCGTCAGCGCGAGGGAAAGCGATGCGACGCCGTTGGCGGAAGTCACGATCTGGGGAAGGAAGCGCCGCCTCTACGAGTCAAGAAACGCTTCCATCGTTAGCGCGCGCTCCGGAAATGCCTTGAGTACTGCCTTGTCTGCGGTCACCAGGTGGACGGACAAGGCTCCGGCGAGCGCAACGAATTCGGCGTCATACGCCGTCAGAGCGCTGCTCGCCACTACATCAAGCACAAGATGATCGGGAATGATGTGCTCGCGCTCGGCAAGCGCATGGTCGGCAGCGCCGAGTATTTCCATGACGTGCGTGCGCGTCAGCATCCTTCGCCGCAAATACGCCGTCAGTACGTTGCGCAGCTCCGACCGCCACAGAATCGGTGCGTGCCATTCGGGATCCTTCTCCCGCACCGCCTGGGCGGTCTCGGTGTACTGGCCGCGCACCCAGCAATATTGGATGACATTGGTGTCGACAACGATCACTTGAGACCCTTGCGCTTGTAACGATCGCCGATCCTGTGGTCGACACAGGGAAGCCGCTTGGTAAAGGCGCTCAACTCGCGCGCAAGCTTGTCCCGGTCGACCGTCGGCACCGCAAGTTCACGCTCGAGCCTCGCGAGGATCTCGCTATTGAGGCTGCGGCGGTTCCTCTCGGCGCTTTCGCGAAGGCGAGCATGCAGGTGAGGCGGAATATTCTTGAGCGTGAGTGTCGACATGGCGCCTGACGGATTCACAATGGAACCATTTTAGAGTCACGCGTCGCCATGAGTCAATTCAGAGTCAAGCCGAGGGAACGGCGCCGACCCACCGCATCGAACGCCATAGGCTGCACCCCGCCGCCGCGACCGGCACACGATAGGCACCGCCCCTCCACCGCGTTATCATGCGCGCCACTTCCATCGGCCACACCGGCATCTCCGGGGCATCCGTCATGAAGCAGAATTTTCTCGATTTCGAGCAACCGATCGGCGAGCTCCAGCAGAAGATCGACGAGCTGCGCTTCGTGCACGAGGACTCGGCCGTCGACATTTCCGACGAGATCTCGCGACTCACCAAGAAGAGCCAGCAGCTCGCCAAGGAGATCTATTCGAAGCTCTCCTCGTGGCAGATCGCGCAGGTGGCGCGTCATCCACAGCGGCCGTACACGCTCGACTACATCGCCGGCATGTTCGCCGATTTCCGCGAGTTGCACGGCGATCGGACCTACGCCGACGATGCCGCCATCGTCGGCGGTCTCGCCCGCTTCAACGGCGCGCCGTGCATGGTGATCGGGCACCAGAAGGGCCGTGATACCAAAGAGAAGATCCACCGCAACTTCGGCATGCCGCGCCCCGAGGGCTACCGCAAGGCGCTGCGGCTCATGAAGCTCGCCGAGAAATTCGGCCTGCCGCTGTTCACCTTCGTCGACACCCCGGGTGCGTATCCGGGCATCGGCGCCGAGGAGCGAGGGCAGTCGGAGGCGATCGGGCGCAACCTCTACGAGATGGCGGGCCTGCGCATTCCGGTGATCGTGACGATCATCGGCGAGGGCGGCTCCGGCGGCGCGCTGGCGATCGCCGTCGGCGACACCACCCTGATGCTCCAGTACGCGACGTACTCGGTCATCTCCCCCGAAGGCTGCGCGTCGATCCTGTGGAAATCGGCCGAGCACGCGGCCGAGGCGGCCGAGGTCCTCGGCATCACGGCGCCGCGCCTCAAGCAGCTGGGCCTCATCGACAAGGTGGTCAACGAGCCGCTGGGTGGCGCGCACCGCGACCACGCCGCGATGATGGTCACCTTGAAGAAGGCGCTTACCGAGGCGCTGCGTCACCTCTCCGAGCTGCCGGTTGAGACCTTGCTCGAGCAGCGCGAGGAGCGTCTGCTGGGCTACGGGAAGTACAAGGAAATCACGCCCGGCTGATCGGGTCCGCGCCGGTAGCGCACCGTCCGGCGCCCCCTCCAGGCGGGATCGCCGCGCATGGCCGACGAAACTCCCGACCGCGCGCACCTGCCCGGCCTCGTCGCCGAAGCGCTCGCGCGCGACCTGCCCGCGGGCGCGCCCATCCTCGTGGCATTGTCGGGAGGGCGCGATTCGGTGGCCCTGCTCGCCGCGCTGCGCGCGGTGGCGCCGCCGCGCGGCCACGTGGTGTGCGCGGCGCACGTCGATCACGGTCTGTCGCCGCACGCGCCTCGCTGGCGCGCATTCTGCGGCGAGTTGTGCGCGCGCTGGGACGTGCCGTTCCTCGCTGCGACGGTAGCGGTGCGGCGCGCCGACAGCACGAGCCTCGAAGCCGCGGCACGGCGCGCACGCTACACCGCGCTCGTCGACCTCGCCGCGCGGGCCGGCTGCCGCCATGTCGCCCTCGCCCACCACCGCGACGACCAGGCGGAGACGCTCCTCCTCCAACTCCTGCGCGGCGCCGGGCCGCGCGGGCTCGCGGCGATGCCGCCGCTGCGCGACGATGCGCGTGGCATCGCGTGGTGGCGCCCGCTCCTCGACGCCGACCGTGCCGACATCGACGCCTACGTGCAGTCCCACGGGCTCGACTACGTCGACGACGAGAGCAATGCCGGGCTGCGCCACCGCCGCAATGCGCTGCGTCACCTCGTCATGCCGGCGCTGCGCGAGGTCGCGCCGCAGGCCGTCGCCGCGATTGCACGCGCCGCGCAACATCAGGCCGAAGCCGCCCGCCTGGCCGACGACCTCGCGCGCCTCGATGCCGGAACCGGCCACGACCCCGCCACGCTCGCCTGCGCCACGCTCGCCGCCCTCCCGCGGCATCGCGCACGCAACCTGCTGCGCTTCCACCTGCGCGGGCTGGACCTGCCGGCGCCGTCCACCGCACGGCTCGCGGCGATGCTCGACCAGCTCACGACCGCGGCCAGCGACGCGCGAGTGGCGATCGAGCACGCCGGCGTCGTGCTCGGCGTGTACCGCGGTGTGGTGCACGTCCACGCGCCGGTGCCGCCGCCCTACGACGTCGAGTGGCGCGGGGAAGCGACGCTCACGCTGCCGCACGGCACGCTCGGCTTCGGCCGCGGTCCAGGCGGCATCGCTGCTGCGCGGCTACCGGGGCCGCTTCGGGTGCGTCGGCGCCGGGGCGGTGAGCGCTTTCGCCTCGCACCCGACCGCCCGCGCCGCGCGCTGAAAGCGATCCTGCACGATGCCGACTGGCCGCCGTGGGCGCGCGCGAGCGTGCCGCTCATCGTCGCCGGCGACCGGCTCGTGGCGGTGCCCGGGCTCGGCATCGACCCGGCGTTTGCCGCGAGTGCCGGCGACGATGGCATCGTCGTACGCTGGCAGGCGCGCCCCCTGGAAGACTGGATCGCCAAGCCGCCGTAGCCGGCGAGAGGCAAGCCACCGCCCGCGCCGGATCAACCTCGGCGATGCGTCAGTCCGCGTACACGCCCGCCTCGCGGATGATCGGCCGCCACAGCTCGATTTGCTGGCGCAACCGCGCGGCGAGGGCTTCCGGCGTGGCCTGCGCGGCGGCGACGGGGGTGCCTCCGAGGCGGGCGAAGCGCGCCTCCACGGTGCGATCGGCGAGCGCGACCTGCAACGCCGTCGCCAGACGGCCGACGACCGCTGCCGGCGTGCCGGCGGGTGCGTACAGGCCGTGCCATACCGCCACGTCGGCGCCCTCCATGCCAGCTTCGCGCAACGTCGGCACCTTCGGCAGCGACGGGATCCGCTCCGGCACCGTCACCGCGTAGACCCGGATCTTGCCGGCGCGGATCGGCGCGCTGGTGTTGGTCGTCTGGTCGCACAGCAGGTCCACTTCCTTCGCGACCAGATCATCCATCGCCGGGCCCGTGCCCTGATACGGAACGGTCGTCAGCTCGGTGCCCAGCGCGGTCATGAAGAGCATCCCGCACAGGTGCGACGCCGAGCCCAGGCCGGCATGCGCAAGCGCCACCTTGTCGCGGTTCCCCTTGACGTAGGCCACGAGGTCTCGCGCGTCCTGCGCCGGGAAATCCTTGCGCGCGACGATCATCATCGGCACTTCGGTGACGAGGCCGATCGGCGCGAAGTCGCGCTGCGGATCGAACGGCAGCTTGCGATACAGGCTGGGGGCGCTCGCGAGGCCGATGTGGTGCAGCAGCAGCGTGTAGCCATCGGCGGGGGCGCTGGCCACGCGCGCGGCTCCGACGGTGCCGCCGGAGCCAGCGACATTCTCGACGAGTACGGGTTGTTGCAGGTCAGCGGTCATCGCCTGCGCGACGAGGCGGGCGACGGTGTCGGTCGGGCCGCCGGCGGCGAACGGAACGACGATCGTGATCGGCCGCTTCGGGAAGTCCTGGGCGCCGGCACCGCCGGCCAGCGCCGCGAGCGCCAGTCCGACGACGACGCGCCATGCGTTGCGCAACATCGCGATCCTCCGGGAAGACGGCGCGATGGTAGCCGAACGCGCGGTCCGCGTGTCGGGGTCCAGTGCTAAAATAATGGGTTCTCTTTCCTGGCCTTTTTCATCCGGAGCAACCATGGCGGTCGAACGCACGCTTTCCATCATCAAACCCGATGCCGTCGCCAAGAACGCGATCGGCGCCATCCTCGCCCGGTTCGAGAGCGCCGGACTCAAGATCGCCGCCGCGCGCATGGCCTGGCTGTCGAAGGCCGAGGCCGAGGGCTTCTACGCCGTGCACAAGGAGCGCCCCTTCTTCCGCGACCTGGTCGATTTCATGATCTCCGGCCCGGTGATGATCCAGGTGCTCGAAGGCGAGAACGCGATCGCCCGCAACCGTGAGCTCATGGGCGTCACCGACCCCAAGAAGGCGGCCGCGGGAACCATCCGCGCCGACTTCGCGCAGTCGATCGACGCCAACGCCGTCCACGGCTCCGACGCCGCGGAGACGGCGCGCACCGAGATCGCGTACTTCTTCCCGGCGCTCGCCATCTACTCGCGCTAGGACCGCCCTCGCCGCCAGCGCGGATCCGCGTTTCGCGATGACCACGAACCTCCTCGACCTGTCGCCGTCCGCGCTCGCGGACTGGCTCGCCGCGCGTGGCGAAAAGCCATTTCGCGCGCGGCAGGTCCTGCGCTGGCTGCACCAGCGATTCGTGGGCGACTTCGAGGCGATGACCGACCTTTCCAAGGCGTCGCGGGCGGCGCTCGCCGCGGAAGCGAAGGTGGTCGGCCCCACCGTCATCGGCGACACCACAGCGGCCGACGGCACCCGCAAGTGGCTGCTCGCCGCGGGCTCAGGCAATGCCGTCGAAACCGTGTACATCCCCGAGGATGATCGCGGCACGCTGTGCGTCTCGTCGCAGGCGGGGTGCGCGCTCGATTGCGCGTTCTGCTCGACCGGCAAGCAGGGCTTCGCGCGCAACCTCACGACGGGCGAGATCATCGGCCAGCTCTGGCATGCCAACCGCACGCTCCTCGCCGACCTGGCGGACGCGCCGTCGCCCACGCCATGGGTCGAGGCGGGACGCGCGCCGATCACCAACGTCGTGCTGATGGGCATGGGCGAGCCGCTCGCCAACTTCGACCACGTCGTCGGCGCGCTGCGCCTCATGCTCGACGACAACGCCTATGGCCTGTCGCGCCGCCGCGTCACGCTGTCGACATCGGGGATCGTGCCCGCGATCGACCGCCTGCGCGAGGCCTGTCCGGTGGCGCTCGCGGTCTCGCTGCACGCGCCCAACGATGCGCTGCGCGATCGCCTGGTGCCGATCAACCGCAAGCACCCGCTGGCCGAACTCATGGCCGCGTGCCGGCGCTACCTGCCGGCGGCGCCGCGCGATTTCATCACCTTCGAATACGTGATGCTCGACGGCGTGAACGACCAGGACACGCACGCGACCGAACTCGTGCAGCTCGTCCGCGACGTGCCGTGCAAGTTGAACCTCATTCCCTTCAATCCTTTCCCGGGCAGCGAGTTCCGCACCAGCCCCCGCGCGCGCATCGTCGCCTTCCAGCAGCGCCTCAATGACGCCGGACTCGTCGCCACCGTCCGCAAGACGCGCGGTGACGACATCGCCGCCGCTTGCGGCCAGCTCGCCGGTCAGGTTCAGGACCGGATCAAGCGGCGCCTCGCCACGCGGATCGTCCCGGTGCGAACCGCCTCCCCGGTCGCCTCGAGCTGATGCCCACGTCCCCCTTCCGTCATCCAGCGGGCAACCTCGTCGCCGCGCTGCTCTGCGCCGCCGCTTTCGCCCTTGTCGGCTGCGAATCGACCTCGAGCAAGCAAGCGCAGGCGCCGGCCCTGCCGCCCGCGCCGCAGCCGCCACCGGTGCAGGAGGCGCCGGCACCGGTGCGCGCGCAACTGCACGCCGATATCGCGGCGGGCTATTACGAGCGCGGGCAGATGGACATCGCGCTGCAGGAGCTCGACGCCGCGGTCAAGCTCGATGCGAAGAACGCGAAGATCTACAACATCTACGGGCTCGTCTACGCGATGCTCGGCGAGGAGGCGAAGGCGGCCGCCAATTTCCAGAGCGCGCTGGCGCTCGCCCCCGACGATTCGGAAATTCGCCAGAACTGGGGCTGGTATCTGTGCTCGCACGGCAAGCCGCGCGAATCGATCGCCGAGTTCGACCTCGCGGTGAAGAACCCTCTGTATCGGACGCCGGACGTGGCGCTCGTCAACGCCGGCAAGTGCTCCGTGGAGATCGGCGAGACGCGACGTGCCGACGAGTATTTTCGCCGTGCGCTCGGCGTCAATCCGGGCAGCACGCAGGCCGCGTACAACCTCGCGCTCCTCAGGTTCCGCGAATCGCGTTACGACGACGCGCGGACGATGATCCGCCGCGTCACCCAGCAGGCGTCGGCACCCCCGGAGGCGCTGTATCTCGGCATGTGCATCGAGCGCTCCCTCGGCGACCGCGCCTCCGAGGCGTCGTACATCGCGCAACTGCGCAACCGTTACCCGGACTCGCCGGAGGCCCGCGCGATCCCGCCGGGCAAGTGCGAATAGGCATCCAGGGGTGAGCGAGCCCAACGACGCGGCGGCCACCATTCCGGCCCCGGTAGTGCCGCCCGCGCCAGGCGAGGTCCTGCGCAGCGCGCGCGAGGTCGCGGGGTGGTCCGTCGACGACGTGGCGCGCCAGTTGAAGCTCGCCCCGCGCCAGGTGCGAGCGCTCGAGGCCGGCGACTATGCCCTGCTGCCTGGTCGCACCTTCGTTCGCGGCTTCCTGCGCAATTACGCGCGCCTGCTCGGACTCGACGCCGATGCGTTGCTCGCCACGCTGCCCGAGGGTGGCAGCGCGTCGCTCGATCGCCCGACGCTCGGGCCCACCACGCGGGTGATGGGTGAGTTGCCCGCCGAGACCACCGTCCGCGGCGGCGCCGCGCGGTGGGTGATCCCCCTCGTCATCGTCGCCGTCGTCGCGCTCGCCGCGCTGTACCTGTGGCGGCCGGTGGGCGAGCGTACCCGCGGTGCCAGCGCCGACGAGCAGGTCGTGCCGATGCTGCCCGGCGCGGTGGCGCCGGGGGCGGCGCGTCCGGCACCGGGGCCCGACGCAGCAGCGCCCGTGGCCCCGGCGGCAGCCAGCACCGAACCGCTATCGGCGGCGGCGCCAGCGCCGGCGCCAGCCCCGACCGCGACCTCTGAAACGCCGGCCACGGCAGCGCCAGGCGCGGGCGATACCCCGCTGGTGCTCGTCTTTCGCGGAACCTCGTGGGTCGAGGTGAAGGATGCGCGCGGCAACGTGCTGCTCTCGACCATGGGCTATCCCGGCGCCCGCCACGCCGTCGGCGGCGCCTTGCCGCTCGAAGTCGTGCTCGGCAATGCCGAAGCGGTGCAGATCTCGGTGCGCGGCGAGGCGTTCGATACCGCGCCCTACATCAAGCAAAACGTCGCCAAGTTCCAGGTGAAGTGACGATGCGCTCCATTCCACGCGCCGGTGCCGTCGCCGTCCGCGGCGCGCTCGAGCGCCACGCCTGACCGCACGATGAACGAGCACCCGACCCTGCCGCCTTCCGGCCCGAAGGCCGCCGCCCCCGTCAAGCCGACCCGCCTGCAGGCGATACGCGGCATGAACGACATCCTCCCCGACGAGGCCCCGCTCTGGGAGCTCTTCGAGGACACCGCACGCCGCGTCTTCGCGCAGTACGGCTACCGCAACATCCGGGTGCCCATCGTCGAGTCCACCGCGCTCTTCGTGCGCGGCATCGGCGAATACACCGACGTGGTCGAGAAGGAGATGTACACCTTCGAGGACAAGCTCAACGGCGAGTCGCTCACGCTGCGCCCGGAGGCCACGGCGGGCATCGTGCGCGCGAGCATCGAACACAGCCTCATCTACGACCGGCCGCAGCGCGTGTGGACCAGCGGACCCATGTTCCGCCACGAGCGTCCGCAGAAGGGCCGCTATCGCCAGTTCCACCAGATGGACGCCGAGGCGCTGGGCTTTGCCGGTCCCGACGTCGACGCCGAGCAGATCGTGATGCTGGCACGGCTGTGGAAGGCGCTGGGCCTCGCCGGGATCGAGCTGCACATCAACTCGATCGGCAACGCCGGCGAGCGCGCCGCGCACCGCCAGGCGCTCGTCGCGCACTTCGAGCGCCACGCCGATCTCCTCGACGCCGACGCGCAACGGCGTCTGCACGCCAATCCGCTGCGCATCCTCGACAGCAAGAACCCGGCGCTGCAGCCGATGCTGGCCGCTGCCCCGAAGCTCATCGACTTCATCGAGGACGATTCGCGCGCGCACTTCGAGGAACTGCAGCGCCTGCTCACCGAGGCGGGGCTCGCGTACACGATCGACGCCCGGCTCGTGCGCGGTCTCGATTACTACAACCGCACCGTCTTCGAGTGGATCGACGCGAGCGGCACGCTGGGCGCGCAAGGCACCGTCGCCGGTGGCGGGCGCTACGACGCGCTGTTCGAGATCTTGGGCGGCAAGCCCTCTTTCGCTTGCGGCTTCGCGATCGGCATCGAGCGGATGATCCTGCTGCTCGCGGCGCTGGGGGCGCACTGTGCACCGGCACCGCTCGCCTACGTGGTGCACGCCGGCGACGCCGCGGGCACCCTCGCGCGCCGGGCCGCCGAAGCGGCGCGCGACGCCGGCGTGGCGATCGTCACCAATGCCGGCGACGGCAGCATGAAGGCACAGATGAAACGCGCCGACGCGAGCGGCGCCGCGTACGCGCTCATCATCGGCGACGACGAGGCGCGCACCGGAACCGTCGCCATCAAGCCGTTGCGCGGGGGTGGCGAGCAATTCGCGGTGCCGGCGGGCGAACTCGCGACGCGCCTCGCCGCGCTCACCCGCTGACCCCCGCGCACCGCGGATACCACGGCAATACACGAACGACACGAGGAACGCATGGCCGTCTACGATTCCCACGAGCAGGAGCAACTCGACGATCTCAAGGCGTGGTGGGCGCGCTGGGGCAACGTCGTCACCACCGTCGTCGTCATCGCCAGCGCGGTCGCCATCGGCGTGCAGGGCTGGCGCTGGTACACGCTGCGGCAGGCCGACGAGGCGGGCGTGCTCTACGGTGCGCTGTCCGCCGCGGTCCGCGATCACGACCTGCCGCGTGCCAAGGACGCCACCACGCAACTCACCGATCGTTACGCACGGACCGGCTACGCGCCGCGCGGCGCGCTGCTGCTCGCCAAGGCGCTCTTCGATGGCGGCGACGCCGCCGGCGCCAAGGCGCAACTCACGTGGGTGATCGACCACGGCGACGAGACCGAGCTCAAGGAGATCGCACGCTATCGCCTGGCTGAGATCCTGCTCGACGAGAAGCGCTACGACGACGCGCTCAAGGTGCTCGATGCCAAGCACGGCGAGCCCTTCGCCGGCCTTTACGCGGACCTGCGCGGCGACGCGCTCGCCGCCGCCGGGAAATCCGCGGACGCGAAGGCCGCCTACGAGACCGCGCTCGCCAAACTCGACGCCAAATCGCAGTACCGGCGCTACGTCGAGGTCAAGCTCGAAGCGTTGGGCGGCACGCTGCCGGGCGCCGCCGCGGCGGGCGCACCGGGTGGCGGCAGTGGCGCCGCCGGCGTACCGGCGAGTCCAGCCGCGGCAGCGGCACCGGCAGCGGCGCCGGCGAAGCCATGAGCCGGCGGCGCCCCGTGCGGGCCGTCACGCTCGGCGTGGTGGCGAGCCTCGTGCTGGCCGGTTGCGCCACATCGAACTTCTCGATCTACGACTACCTCCCGGTGCCGCCGGCGTTCTCGCTGCGCTGGCTGTGGGACAGCAAGAAGCCCGGGCCGCTGCCCGATCTGAAGCCGTCGGGGGTGGTCAGCGTGTCGTGGCAGGCGAGCGTCGGCAAGGCGGTCCCCGGCTTTGCGCCGGCGGTGCAGCCCGATGCGATCTACGCCGCCGCGGTCGACGGCACGCTCGTCCGTCTCGATCCCGCCACCGGCCGCGTGGCGTGGCGCACGCAGGTCGGCAAGACGATCTCCGCCGGACCCGGCGCCGGCCCCGATACCATCGTCGTCGGCACCGACAAGGGGGAGGTCCTCGCCTTCGACGCCACCGGCAAGCCGAAATGGACCGCCCGCGTGCCGACCGAGATCATGGCGCCGCCACGGGTGGTCGACGGCATCGTGGCGGTCTTTGTCGGCGACGGCTCGCTGCACGCCTTCGCCGCCGCCGACGGCGCCAAGAAATGGGTTCTGCAACGGACCGCGCCGCCGCTCACGGTGCGTAACTACGCGGGCGGAACGTCGACCCGCGGCGGCCTCTTCGTGGGCACCGCCGGCGGGCGTCTCGTCGCGCTCGACGTGAACACCGGCATCGTCGGCTGGGATGCCGCGGTGGCGATCCCGAAAGGTGCCACCGAACTCGAACGCATCGCCGACGTCGCCTCGCTCCCGCTCATCGACGGCAACCAGGTGTGCGCGGTCGCCTACCAGGGGCGCGTCGCCTGTTTCGAGATCACGCGCGGCACACTCAACTGGTCGCGCGACATCAGCAGCCTCACCGGCATCGCCGGCGACGGCAAGAGCATCTTCGTGACCGACGACAAGGGCGCCGTGCACGCGCTCGACCGCACGACCGGTGCGTCGCTGTGGAAGCAGGACCTCCTCGCCGCGCGCAAGATCGGCGGGCCGCAGGCTCTGGGCGATTTCGTCGCGGTGATCGACGTCGAAGGCTACGCGCACCTCCTCGCCGCGAGCAACGGCGCCTACGTCGGCCGCCTGCAAACCGACGGCACCCCGGCTACCGGGCAGCCGGCACCGTTCCTGTCCAACATCCTCTGGCAGTCGGCGGGCGGCAACGTCTACGCCGTCACCGCGAAGTAGGCGCGGCGGGAACGCGAGAGCGCCCGCCGGCAACCCCGCCGTTCCCCCGCATGCTGCCCACCATCGCCCTCGTCGGTCGTCCCAACGTCGGCAAGTCGACGCTCTTCAATCGGCTGACGAAGAGCCGCGCGGCGCTCGTCGCCGACGTGCCCGGCCTCACCCGCGACCGTCACTACGGCCGGGCCCGCCTGGGCGAGCGGACGTATTTCGTCGTCGACACCGGTGGCTTCGAGCCCAAGGCGACGAGCGGCATCCTGCACGCGATGGCGCGGCAGACGCGCCAGGCGATCGCCGAGGCCGACGTGGTCGTCCTCCTGGTCGACGCCCGCGACGGCCTCACCCCGCAGGATGCGGTCATCGCCGACCTCCTGCGCCGCGCCGGGCGGCCGCTGGTGCTCGCGGTGAACAAGTCCGAGGGTCGATCGTCCGATCGGGCGGTCGCCGAGTTCCACGAGTTGGGCCTGGGCGAGCCGGTGGCGATCTCCGCCGCCCACGGCGAGAACGTCAATGCGCTCGTCGAGCATGCACTCGATCTCGCCGGCGGCGGTGCGGACGAGGTCGAGGCGCCGGCGAGCCCCGCGGCCGACCGTGAGCGGCCCGACACCATCCGGGTCGCCTTCGTAGGTCGCCCCAACGTCGGCAAGTCGACGCTCGTCAACACGATCCTCGGCGAGGAACGCATGATCGCCTTCGACGAGCCCGGCACCACCCGTGACGCGATCGACGTCGATTTCGAAAGCGGTGGCCAGAAGTACACGCTGGTCGACACCGCCGGCATCCGGCGCCGCGGCAAGGTGTTCGAGGCCGTCGAGAAATTCTCGGTGATCAAGACGCTGCAGGCGATCGAGGACGCGCACGTGGTCGTCCTCCTCCTCGATGCGCTGCACACGATCACCGAGCAGGACGCGCATCTGGCCGGCCACATCCTCGACGCCGGCCGCGCCCTGGTGGTCGCGATCAACAAATGGGACGCCGCCTCGGTCGAGGTCCGCGCGCAGGCCAAACGCGACTACGAGCGCAAGCTCTCCTTCCTCGCCTTCGCGCCGTGTCACACCATCTCGGCGCGGGACGGCGCCGGCGTGGCGGCGGTGCTGAAGTCGGTGCGCGAAGCGTTCGCCGCGGCGATGGTGAAGCTCCCGACGCCGCGGCTCACGCGCACCCTGCAACTCGCGGTCGAGCGCCAGCAACCGCCGCGCGCCGGATTGGTGCGCCCCAAGCTGCGCTACGCGCACCAGGGTGGGGTCAATCCGCCGCTCGTGGTGATCCACGGCACCGCGCTGCGCCACATCCCGGACGCCTACCGCCGGTACCTGGAACGTTTCTTCGCCGAGGCGTTCCAACTGCGCGGAACTCCCCTTAGGATACAATTCAAGGCCGGTTCCAACCCGTACGTGGAATCCTCGCCCCGGCGTCGCTGATCTCGTTCCTGCCAGCGCCGCGGCCGAACAATAACGCGGAGCTCGCGACCATGAGCAACAAAGGGCAAATGCTACAAGACCCGTTCCTGAACACGCTGCGCAAGGAGCACGTTCAGGTGTCGATCTACCTCGTCAACGGCATCAAGCTGCAGGGGCAGATCGAGTCGTTCGACCAATACGTCGTGCTGCTCAAGAATACGGTCACGCAGATGGTGTACAAGCACGCGATCTCGACCGTCGTGCCGGCGCGCCCGGTCACGATGCCGCATCACGCACCCGGCAACGACGGGGACAACTGACCCCTGATGTTCGACCGTCCGACGCGCGGCAACCGCGCGCTCCTGGTCGCCCTCGATTTGGGCGACGACGACCCCGGGTATCGCCGGCAGGAGATCGCCGAACTGGCGGCGGCCGCCGGCGCGACCGTGACCGGCGCCGTCACCGGCAAACGCGCACGGCCCGATGCCGCGTTCTTTGCCGGCCGCGGCAAGGTCGACGAGATCGACGCGCTGCGCCGTGAGACGGGTGCCGATCTGGTCATCTTCGACCACACGCTGACCGGCGTGCAGCAGCGCAACCTGGAGGAGCGGCTGCAGTGCCGCGTCGTCGACCGCACCAGCCTCATCCTCGACATCTTCGCGCTGCGGGCGCGCAGCGCCGAGGGCAAGCTGCAGGTCGAACTGGCGCAACTCGGGCATCTCGCCACGCGGCTCGCCGGTGGCTGGACGCACCTCGAGCGACAGAAGGGCGGCATCGGCCTGCGCGGCCCCGGCGAAACGCAGCTCGAGACCGACCGACGCTTGATCGGCAACCGCGTGAAGGTGCTGCGCGAGCGCATCGGCCGCGTCGCGAAGAGCCGCGCGGTGCAAAGCCGGACCCGGCGCCGGCACGCGGTGCGCACGGTCGCACTCGTCGGCTACACCAACGCCGGCAAGTCGACGCTCTTCAACCGCCTGACCGGAGCGCGCACGGTCGTCGTCGACCAGCTCTTCGCCACCCTCGACACCACGCTGCGCAAGGTCCACGTTCCCGGCGGGCAGGCCGTCGTCCTCTCCGATACGGTGGGCTTCATCCGCGACCTGCCGCACGACCTCGTGGCGGCGTTCCGCGCCACGCTCGCCGAGGCGGCCGACGCCGATCTCATCATGCACGTGGTCGACGGCAGCGCGGCGGAACGCGAGTTGAAGGAGGCCGCGGTCGAGGAGGTGCTGGCGGCGATCGGCGCCGCCGACGTCCCGCGCATCACCGTCGTCAACAAGATCGACCTGACTGGCATCCCCCCCGGAATCGAGCGCGACGCCTGTGGTACCATCACCACGGTTCGCGTAAGCGCCGCGAGCGGTGCCGGATGCGACGCTCTCGTGGCTGCGCTCGCCGAGCGCTTCCCAGGTGGTGCGTCGCCGGTGCCACCGTCGCCCGAGTCTGCGATCGACGACTCCAGCGTGCGTCCGGCCTGAGTCGTGGTTGGGCGTCGTCGTCTTCCATCCGTTCATCCATCGTCGACGTCCTCGACGTAACCTTTCACGAATTTTCCACGACCGATGTCGCTCAACGATCCCCAATGGGGCAAGCGCGGGACCGGCGGCGGGGGCGGTGGCGGTGGGCCACCCGACCTCGACGAGATCTGGCGCAACGTCAATCGCCGCATGAGCGAATTGTTCAATCGCCGCGGCGGCGGCGGTGATGCCGGCGGCAACGGCAGCGGGCCGCCGCGGCGCGGCCTCGCCGCCAGTGGCGTCGGCCTCATCGTCGGCCTGGTGCTCCTGGTGTGGCTGGCGAGCGGCTTCTACATCGTCGACGAGGGCCGCCGCGGGGTGGTGACCCGCTTCGGCAAGTACACCGAGACGACGCTCCCGGGTCCGCGCTGGCACTTGCCGGCGCCCGTCGAGGCGGTGGAGCTCGTCGACTTCGCGCAGGTGCGCACCGTCGAGGTGGGCTACCGCAACACCACGGCAAACCGCAACGCCAAGGAAGCGACGATGCTCACCGAGGACGAGAACATCATCGACATCCAGTTCGCGGTGCAATACAACCTCGTGTCGGCCCAGGACTTCGTCTTCAACAACCGCCGTCCCGAGGAGATCGTCAAGGTGGTCGCCGAATCGGCGATCCGCGAGGTGGTGGGCAAGGCCAAGATGGACTTCGCGCTCTACGAGGGCCGCGAGCAAATCGCGCAGCAGACGCGCGACCTCATGCAGCGCTCGCTCGATCGGCTGAAGACCGGCGTATCGGTGCAGAAGGTCACGCTGCAGAGCGTGCAACCGCCGGAGAAGGTGCAAGCCGCCTTCGACGATGCGGTGAAGGCGCAGCAGGACCGGGTTCGCCTCGTCAACGAAGGCCAGGCGTACGCCAACGACGTCGTGCCGCGGGCGCGCGGTCTCGCCTCGCGCCTCCTCGAGGAAGCCAACGGCTACGGCACCGAAGTCACGCAGCGCGCGGAGGGCGACGCGGCGCGCTTCCGCTCGATCGCCACCGAGTACGCGAAGGCACCCGGCGTCACCCGCGATCGGATGTACCTCGACATGATGCAGTCGGTGCTCGCCAACACCAGCAAGGTGATCGTCGACCAGAAACAGGGCGGCAACCTCCTCTACCTGCCGCTCGACAAACTCATGCAGCAGGGCCTGCCCGCCGCCGGCGCTGCCGCCGACACCGGCGCCACCCGCGCTCCGCTCCCGCCGGTCCCCGAGCCCGCGCCCGCCGCGAGCCCGGATGCGTCGCGCACCCGCGACGGCCTGCGCAACCGCGAGCGCTAGGAGACGGCGATGCGCCTTACCATGCCCCTGCTCGCGCTCGTCGTGGCGCTCCTGCTCGTCGCTTCGCAGGCGGTGTACACCGTCGACCAGACGAAATACGCGATCCGCTTCCAGCTGGGCGAGATCGTCGACATCAACGATCGTGCCGGCCTGTACTTCAAGCTGCCGCTGGTGCAGAACGTGCGCTACTTCGACCGGCGCAACCTCCTTCTGGAGAACAGCGACGTCGATCGCGTCGTCACCTCGGAGAAGACGCCGCTCGAAGTCGACTTCGTCGTCCTCTGGCGCATCACCGACGTGAAACAGTACTACGTCGCGGTGCAGGGTAACGAGGACGCCGCCCGCGCGCGACTGTCGCAGACGGTGCGCAGCAACCTCGCGGAGGAGTTCAACAAGTCGACCATGCACGAGGCGATCTCCACCGGCCGCGAGGGGATCATGAGCGAGACGAGGCAGAAGGCCGACCAGGATGCGCGCAACATCGGCGTCGAGGTGGTCGACGTGCGGTTGCGCCGGCTCGCGCTGCCGGCCGACGTCACCGGCCCGGTGTACGCGCGGATGGAATCCGAGCGACGGCGCGTGGCCAACGAACTGCGCTCGCTCGGCGCCGCCGAGTCGGAGAAGATCCGCGCCGACGCCGACCGCCAGCGGCAGGTGATCCTCGCCGACGCCTATCGGCAGGCGCAGAAGATCAAGGGTGAGGGCGACGCCCGCGCCGCGGCGATCTACGCGGCCGCCTACGGCCAGAACCCCGAGTTCTTCGCGTTCTACCGCAGCCTCGAGGCCTACAAGGCGTCGTTCCGCCGCAACGACATCATGGTCCTCGAGCCATCGGGAGAGTTCTTCAACTACTTCCGCCAGTCGGGCTCCGGTCGCGGCGCCGTGCCACGGACGCCGGCGGCGAAGTAGCCGTCGGCACGCGCGCCGCCTCGCCGTCACCGACCGCCTCGGCTGCCGCCGTGCTCGTCGCCGACTGACGTGGACTCGTTGTGGATCGCGCTGGCCATGCTCCTGATTCTCGAGGGCCTGCTGCCGTTTGCCGCGCCGCGCCTGTGGCGTGACGCCTTCCGCCGCATCGGCGAACTCTCCGATGGCCAGATCCGCTTCATGGGACTCGCCTCGATCGTCGCCGGCCTCGTCGCCCTCGTGCTCATCCGTCATGCGTAACTGGCTCCTTCCCGAAGCGATCGCCGACGTCCTGCCCGCCGAGGCGGCACGCGTCGAGGCGCTGCGGCGCGCGCTGCTCGACCACTTCGAGCGTCGCGGCTACCGTCTCGTGCAGCCGCCGCTCGTCGAGCACCTCGACTCGCTGCTCACCGGCACCGGGCGCGACCTCGACCTGCTCACCTTCAAGACGGTCGATCCGCTGTCGGGACGCATGCTCGGCCTGCGCGCCGACACTACACCGCAGGTGGCACGGATCGATGCGCACCTCCTCAACGAACCGGGTGTGACCCGCCTGTGCTATGCGGGGAGCGTGCTGCGCACCGCTGCCGCGCCGGGCGACTCGCGGCAGGTGATCCAGGTCGGCGCCGAACTCTACGGACACGCCGACATCGCCGCCGATCGGGAGACGATGCGCCTCCTGGTGTCGGCGCTCACCGCCGCCGGCATCGCCGGCCTGCATCTCGACCTCGGGCACGTGGGGCTGTATCGCGCGCTCGCACGCGCCGCCGGCCTCGACGGCAGCGGCGAGGGTGACGACGCCGAGCTCTTCCGCGCGCTGCGCGACAAGGACGGCCCGGCGGTCGAGGCGCTCACCGGCGCCCTGCCCGAACCGGCACGCGGCGCGTTGCGCGCGCTCGCCACGCTCTATGGTCCGGCGATGACCACCCTCGCGGCCGCGCGCCAGGCGCTGCCCGCGCTGCCCGACGTGGCGGCGGCCCTCGATGCCCTCGGCGCCCTCGCGAGCGCTGCCGAGGGGGTCGCCGCGGTCCACGTCGACCTCGCCGATTTGCGCGGCTACCACTACTACACGGGAGCGACGTTCAGCGTCTTCGTGCAGGATGCGAGCGGGGCCGTCACCGACTGCGGTCGCGGTGGCCGCTACGACGGCGTCGGGCGCGCCTTCGGTCGGGCGCGCCCGGCCACCGGTTTCTCGATGGATCTGCGACACTTGGCGTCGCTCGCGCCGCCGCGCGAGGGGACGAGCGTGATCGTCGCGCCCGACGATCCCGATCCCGCGCTGGCGGCGGCGATCGCGGCCTTGCGTGCGCGCGGCGAACGCGTCATCGTCGCGCTGCCGGGCGAGCACGGCAGTGGTGCGCGTCGCCTCCAGCGCGACGGTACGCAGTGGAAGGTGGCGTAACGGCGACCGGCGCCACGGCGGTTGCCGGCGCCGGTCCATCAGCAGTGTGCCAAGGGGTGTGACATGGGGAAGAACGTCGTCGTCATCGGTACGCAATGGGGTGACGAGGGAAAGGGCAAGATCGTCGACTGGTTGACCGAGAGTGCAACCGGCGTGGTCCGCTACCACGGCGGGCACAACGCCGGCCATACGCTCGTCATCGGCGGGCACAAGACGGTGCTGCGGCTCATCCCTTCGGGCGTGCTGCGCCCCGAGGTGGGGATCTTCGTCGGCAACGGCGTCGTGCTCTCGCCGGCCGCGCTGCTGCAGGAGATCGGCGAACTCGAAGCGGCGGGCGTCGAGGTGCGCTCGCGCCTCAAGATCTCGCCGGCCTGTCCGCTGGTGTTGCCGGTTCACGTGGCGCTCGACCAGGCGCGCGAGAACGCCATGGGCAACGAGAAGATCGGCACCACGGGACGGGGCATCGGTCCCGCCTACGAGGACAAGATCGCCCGCCGCGCGGTGCGGGTGCAGGACCTGCTCGATCCCGATCGCTTCTCGGCCAAGCTCGCGACCCTGCTCGAGCTGCACAACTTCATGCTGGTCAACTACTACCGGCGCGACCCGGTTCCGTTCGCCCAGACCCGCGACGAGGCGCTCGCGCACGCACTCGAACTGCGGCCGATGGTCGCCGACGTCGCCGCCCTCCTCCACGAAGCGCGGGTGCGCGGCGATTCGCTGCTCTTCGAGGGCGCACAGGGCGCGCTGCTCGACATCGACCACGGCACGTACCCGTACGTGACCTCGAGCAACTGCCTCGCCGGCGCGGCGGCTTCCGGCAGCGGCGTCGGGCCGCAGATGCTCGACTACGTCCTCGGCATCGTGAAGGCATACACCACGCGCGTGGGCACCGGCCCCTTCCCTACCGAGCTCACCGACGACATCGGCGCCGGGCTCGCGAAGCGCGGCAACGAGTTCGGCTCGGTCACCGGCCGGCCGCGACGCTGCGGGTGGCTCGACATCCCGGCGCTCAAGCGCTCGCTGCAGTTGAACGGCGTCGATGGGTTGTGCATCACCAAGCTCGACGTGCTCGACGGCATGCGGCAGATCGAGGTGTGTACCCGGTACCGCCTGGACGGCCGCGACGTGCATCTCATCCCCACCGGCGCCGAAGCGGTCGCGAAGTGCGAACCCGTCTACGAGACACTCCCGGGGTGGACCGAATCGACGGTCGGCGCACGCTCCTTCGCCGCCTTACCCGCGAATGCCCGCGCCTACCTGCGGCGCATCGAGGCGCTCACCGGGGTGCCGATCGCGATGGTTTCGACCGGCCCCGACCGCGACGAGACGATCCTCGTCCACCACCCGTTCCATTGATCGCAATGAGCCGCAAGGTCACCTGGGACGAGTACAACACGCTGGTCGAGCGTCTCGCGCAGGCGGTGCACACGTCGGGCTTCGACTTCAACCAGATCATCTGCATCGCCCGCGGCGGCCTGCGCGTCGGCGACGTCCTGTCGCGGATCTTCGACCTGCCGCTCGCCATCCTCTCGACGCACTCGTACGCCGCCGAAAGTGGCACGATTCGCGGCGAACTGGTGATTGCCGAGCACATGACGATGACCAAACCACGCCTGGGCGATCGCGTGCTGCTGGTCGACGACATGGTCGACTCGGGGCACACGCTGGCAGCGGTCTACAAGGAATTGCCGCAGCGCTTCCCGCATCTCACGGCGCTGAAGACCGCGGTGCTGTGGTGGAAGGGCTGCTCGGTGTTCAAGCCCGACTACTTCGTCGAGTATCTCCCGGACAGCCCGTGGATCTGCCAGCCCTTCGAGGTCTACGACAACCTGCGACCGCAGCAGCTCGCGGCGCGGCTCGACGGGCGCTGAAGCCTACGCCGACGCTTTCCGTGCGGCGGCCTTGCGTCCCGTGGCCTTGCGGCCGGGGGCCTTCGCCGCCACCCTTTTCGCGGCCGTCTTCGTTTTGGCGGCAACCCTCTTCCCGGCGGTCTTGGTCCTTACCACGGTCTTCTTGGCAGCCGACTTGGCCTTGGTCACGGTCTTCTTGGCAGCCGATCTGCTCTTGGCGACGGTCTTCTTCGCGGCCGACTTGGTGCCGGCGAGCGCCTTCTTGGCCTTCTTGGCCTTCTTGGCCGGGGTGGTCTTGGTCGCCTTCTTGCGCGCCGGCGCCGCGCCCGCGACCGCCTGGCGCAGCGAGCCCGCCGCTTGCTTCGCCGCCTTCTTCGCGGACTTGGCGCCACGCTGCACCGAGCGCTCGGCTCGGCCGAGCATCGACTTCGCGTCGCGCTTCGCGGCACGGGTCTTCCGCGCCACGGTGGCGCGCGCCGCTTTCGCCTGCTTGGCGACGTGCGTCGCAGCCTTATCCGCCGCCTCCTTGGTGTCGGCGACGACCGCTTGCGCCTTGTCGGCAACCATCGAACCGAGCGCTTGCGCCTTCTCCTTGGCCGCATCCACGACTTCGCCGATTCTCGTCAACAGATTCTTCTCGTCGCCCATCGCATGATCCCCCATGATCGGACCGCAACGCGCGGAGAATACCAACAAACGTCGCGCCCCAGTAGCCGGGGGCGGCAGTCGACAGTCGAGTGGGTAAAGCAGAGACGAAGACGCCCGCTCGTGGCGGGCGCTTCGGTGAAGCAACGCGATTTCGGCGGCGGTGCTAAAGTCGTGGTGCCCAGGAAGGGACTCGAACCCCCACAGTGTTGCCACCGCTAGGACCTGAACCTAGTGCGTCTACCAATTCCGCCACCTGGGCGACACCGCACCGCGCAAAACCACAATCGACAATTATACTGATTCCTTGTCCGATAAGCGATCCACCTCCGCTCGCGCCGCTGGCGCGCCCGCGAAGCCGCGCAGCCCCACGCGGCGGCCGCGCGCTGACGATTTCGACCCCACTCTCCTTCCCTCGCGCGACGCGATCCTCGACGCGCTCACCGCCGCGGGCACGCCACTGCCACCCGATGAGCTCATCCGTGCGCTGGCGGCTCCGCCCATCGTGCACGACGCGCTGGCCGGCCGCCTGGCGGCGATGGAGCGCGACGGGCAGATCCTCACCAACCGCAAAGGCGAGCTCGGTCTCGTCGGCAAGCTCGGCCTCGCGGTCGGCATCGTCGAGGGACATCCGGACGGCTTCGGCTTCCTCGCCCCCGAGGACGGCGGCACCGATTTCTTCCTCTCGCCGCGCGAGATGCACAAGGTGCTGCACGGAGACCGCGCCGTGGTGCGCATGTCCGGCTTCGACCGCAAGGGGCGCCGCGAGGGCGAGATCGTCGAGGTGCTCGCTCGCGCCAACCTGTCGGTCGTCGGAAGGCTCCACGTGGAGCGCGACGTGCACTTCATCGAGGCGCTCAACCGGCGCATCAGCCAGGATTTCCTGGTTCCCGCCGACGGCCTCGGCAGCGCGAGGATCGGCGAGGTCGTGGTGGCGACGATCGTCGAGCAGCCGACCGGCGAGCGCGAGGCGGTGGCGCGCGTCACCGAGGTGCTCGGCAATGCGACCGATCCCGGGATCGAGATCGAGATCGCGCTGCGCAAGCACGCGCTGCCGTTCACCTTCAGCGCCGACGCGCAGCGACAGGCGAAGCGCCTGCCCGGCGAGGTTCGCCCCGCCGACCGGAAGGGGCGCCACGACTTGACGGCGCTGCCGCTCGTCACCATCGACGGCGAGACCGCGCGCGACTTCGACGACGCCGTCTACTGCGAGCGCAAGGGACGCGGCTGGCGCCTCGTCGTCGCCATCGCCGACGTTGCCCACTACGTGCGCGACGGCGACGCCATCGACCGCGACGCCCGCGAGCGCGGCACGTCGGTCTACTTCCCGCGCCGGGTGATTCCGATGCTGCCGGCGACGCTCTCCGACGAGTTGTGCTCGCTCAAGGGTGGCGTCGACCGTCTGTGCATCGCCTGCGACATGGACGTCGCCGCCGAAGGCGCCATCGAGGCGTACACGTTCTATCCGGCGGTGATGCACTCGCAGGGGCGGCTCACGTACACGGAGGTGTCGTCGTGGCTCGCCGACGGCGAAGCGGCGACGACCCCGCAGGCGAAAGCACTCCTGCCGCACCTGCGCGACCTGCACAGACTGTATGCCGCGTTCGCGGCCGCCCGCCGCCGGCGCGGCGCGATCGACTTCGACACCGAGGAACCGGCGATCGAGTTCGACGAGCACGGTAAGATCGCGCGGATCGCATCCGCACCGCGCAACGACGCGCACCGGCTGATCGAGGAGTGCATGCTGGCCGCCAACGTGTGCGCCGCGGACTTCCTGCTGCGCGAGAAGCAGGCGACGCTCTTTCGCGTGCACGACTCGCCGCCGATCGACAAGCTCGCCGCGCTGCGCGAGTTCCTCGCGATGTCCGCGCTGCACCTGGGCGGTGGCGAACGGCCAAGCGCTTCCGACTACGCGAAGCTCCTCGACGCCGCGCACGGACGCACCGACGGCGACCTCCTGCAGACGGTGCTGCTGCGCTCGCTGTCGCAGGCGCAGTACCGCCCCGACAACGGTGGTCATTTCGGGCTGGGGTACGAGGCGTACGCTCATTTCACGTCGCCGATCCGCCGCTACCCCGACCTCCTCGTCCATCGCGGCATCAAGGCGGCGCTCGCCGGCCAGACGTATGCGCCGACCGGGATGACCTGGGCGCAGCTCGGCGTGCATACCTCGATGACCGAGCGCCGCGCCGACGAGGCGACGCGCGACGTGGTGAACTGGCTCAAGTGCCACTACATGCAGGGCCGCATCGGTGAGGAATTCGACGGCACGGTGAGCGGAGTCACGAGCTTCGGCGTCTTCGTCGCCCTCGACGATCTCGCCATCGATGGCCTGGTGCACGTCACCGAGCTCGGCCGCGACTACTTCCACTTCGATGCCGTGCGCCACGCCCTCGTCGGCGAGCACAGCGGCGTGACCTTCCAGCTCGCCGGACGGCTGCGCGTGAAGGTGGCGCGCGTCGACATGGAGCAGGCGAAGATCGACTTCGTGCTCGCGCAGGGCACGGTCGATAAGGAAGTCGGTGCCACCACCGCCGGCACCACCGCGGCCCATCCAACATTCGCCGAGCCGCTCGCGCGCGACGGCGCGCCGCGCAAGGGGTCACGTCAGGGCAAGGGTCGTCGCAGCGGCGGGTGACCGGCGGCGCCGCGTGGCGCGGGATTCGTGCGCAAGCGAATCCCTATAATGGCGATCCGCGCGTCGCCGGCTCGAACTCTTGCTCGCATCGATGGCACCCTTCGTAGCGCACCGATCGGAACTCGCATGAGCGCCGGTTCGCTGGTCGTGCAGGCGCCGGCCGCCACTCACGACACGTTGCGGCGCCTGGCGACCGCCGCGGGCGCGCGCGCCATCGTGCCGATCGGTTTCGGCTCACCGGTGGCGTACCGGCTGCTCGACGCGCACGATGACCCGGCGCTCGTCGATGCCGCGCGCGCCGCGCGCTGCGACGCGGCATTGGTCCCCGAGGCGCGCCGGCTCGATCGGGTTCGGGTGGTGGCGATGGACATGGACTCGACGCTCATCACGATCGAATGCATCGACGAGATCGCCGACATGAAGGGCATCAAGCCGGAGGTGGCGGCGATCACGCGCAGCGCGATGCGCGGCGAGATCGACTTCGCGGAGAGCCTCACCCGGCGCGTCGCGCTCCTCGCCGGGCTGCCGGCCGCGGATCTCGCACGGGTCTACGACGAGCGCCTGCGCATCTCGCCGGGCGCCGCGCGCATGCTCGCCGCGTTCCGCGCCGCGGGCGCGGCCACCGCGCTGCTGTCCGGGGGCTTCACCTTCTTCACCGATCGCTTGCAGGCGCGGTTGGGATTCGACGTGGCGATCGCCAACGTCTTCGAGATGCGCGGCGACCGCCTCACCGGCCGGATCACCGGCGCCATCGTCGATGCGAACGGCAAGGCGGCCGCGCTGCGCGAGCTCGCGGCGAAGCACCGCGGCCACGACGGCCTCGTGGTCGCCATTGGCGACGGCGCCAACGACCTGCCGATGTTCGCCGCCGCTGACGTATCGATCGCGTACCGCGCGAAGCCGATCGTGCGCGCGGCGGCGACCTGCGCGCTCGATTTCTGCGACTTGAGCGGCGCGGTCAACTGGTTCGCCTGACGGCGCGGCGTCCCCGCCGCGCGGCGCTCAAAGCTCGTCGATCCAGGCCGCCTGGATGGCCTCGAGGATCTTCTCACCGCTGTGTCCGGGCTCGTCGGCGAACCCCGGCAACGCCATCACCCAGCGGTGCAGGTCGGTGAAGCGGATCGTGCGCGGGTCCACCTCGGGATGCGCTTCGGTGAGGGCGATCGCGATGTCGGTGACGTCGGTCCACTTCATCGTCAGCGCTCCTTGGCGTAGTTGATCGTGTACTTCGGAATCTCGACCACGAGCTTGGTATCGGTGACCTTGGCCTGGCAGGACAGTCGCGACACCGAGGTGAGACCCCACGCGCGATCGAGCATGTCGTCCTCGTCATCCGACGAGGGTGGCAGTGAAGCGAAGCCCTCGCGCACGATCACGTGACAGGTGGTGCACGCGCACGCCTTCTCGCAGGCGTGCTCGACCTCGATGCCCTGCGCGAGCAGGTTGTCGAGGAGCGACGTGCCCGGCGTTGCGTCGAAGGTCTTGCCTTCGGGGCACAACTCGGGATGGGGGAGAACGACGATCTCGGTCATCGGATCAGGCAGCAAGCGGTGGGCTTTTTCATCTCGGACTCCATGTGCAGATCACAGGAGACGCAGAGGCACAGAGAAAGAATGCCTCTTCTCCGCGTCTCGGCGTCTCTTGGTGAAGTCTTTCGTCAGCGGCGCCCGTGGCGGCAGCGAGCGAAGCGAGCGTGGGGGCTCGTTCATCAGTCGGAGAGCGCGTCGACGCGGCGCCCGGCAAGCGCTCGCCGTACCCCGCGATCCATGCGACGTGCGGCAAAGGGTTCGGTGACGCGGTTGAGTTGCGCGTTGGCGGCGCGCAGCGCGGCGTGCTCGCCGCCGGCGCGCAGCCGCGCGACGGTCGCGAGCGCGTCATCGATACGGGCACGCTCGTCGGCGGCAACGAGGTCGCCGTCGGCGGCGAGCGCGCTGCGCGTGGCTTCGACGAGGCGGTCGGCCTCGACCTGCTCCTCGGCGAGCGCGCGGGCGCGCATGTCGTCGGCGGCGTGGGCGAAGGAATCCTGCAGCATCCGCGCGATCTCGCCGTCGGACAGGCCGTACGACGGCTTGACGCTGACCTGCGCCGCGACGCCGGATGCTTCTTCCCGCGCGCTCACCTCGAGGAGTCCGTCGGCGTCGACCGCGAAGCTGACGCGGACGCGGGCCGCACCCGCGGCCATCGGCGGGATGCCGCGCAACTCGAAGCGCGCGAGCGAGCGGCAGTCGGCGACCTTCTCGCGCTCGCCTTGCACCACGTGGATCGCCATCGCCGACTGGCCATCCTTGAAGGTGGTGAACTCCTGCGCGCGGGCGACGGGGAGCGTCGAATTGCGCGGGATGACCTTCTCCACGAGCCCGCCCATCGTCTCCAGGCCGAGCGAGAGCGGCGTCACGTCGAGCAGCAGCCAGTCGTCGTCCTCGCGATTGCCGACGAGCTTGTTCGCCTGGATCGCGGCACCGAGCGCCACTACCTCGTCGGGGTCGAGATTGGTCAACGGCGGCTGCCCGAAGAGCTCGGCGACGGCGCGCCGCACCTGCGGCATGCGGGTGGCGCCACCGACGAGCACCACGCCGTTCACCTGCGACACCGTGAGCTTCGCGTCGCGCAGCGCGCGCTTGACCGGCTGCAGCGTCTTGGCGACCAGATTGGCGGTGATCTCGGTCAGCGTGGTCCGGGTGAGGACGAGGTCGACCGGCGTGCCATCGGCAAGCCGCGCGACGATCGGCACCTCGTCGTGCAGGGTGAGTTGCTCCTTGGCGGTCCGCGCCTTGACCAGCAGCGAACGCGCGTCGGCGGCGGACGGCGGCGGCAGCTTGCCCGCCTCGATGATCCAGCAGAACACGCGATGGTCGAAATCGTCGCCCCCAAGGGCGGTGTCGCCGCTCGTTGCCAGCACCTCGAACACGCCCTTGGCGAGCCGCAGGATCGAGATGTCGAAGGTGCCGCCGCCCAAGTCGTAGACCGCGTATACCCCCTCCGCGGCATTGTCGAGGCCGTACGCGATCGCCGCGGCGGTCGGCTCGTTCAGGAGGCGCAGGACCGGCAGTCCGGCGACCCGTGCGGCGTCCTTGGTCGCCTGGCGCTGCGCTTCGTCGAAATACGCCGGCACGGTGACGACCGCGCCGTCGATGGGGCCGCCGAGCGACGCCTCGCCGCGCTCGCGCAAGGCGCGCAGGAGATCGGCGGAGACCTCCACCGGCGATTTGACGCCGGCCCGCGTGCCGATCCGGACCATCCCTGGCGCGTCGACGAAACGATACGGAAAGCGGCGCTCGTCGTCGAGATCGGCGAGCCCGCGGCCCATGAGGCGTTTCGCCGACACGATCGTGTTGTGCGGATCGGCCGCCTGCTTGGCCATCGCCGCATAGCCGGTGGTGACGCCATCCTCGCCGTAACGCACGATCGACGGCACCAGCGGCCGGCCTTCGGCGTCGGGCAGGACCACCGCCAGACCGTGGCGGACGGTCGCCACCAGCGAATGGGTGGTTCCGAGGTCGATGCCGATCGCCCGCTTGCGCGCGTGCGGCGCCGGGGAGGCATCGGGCTCGGCGATCTGCAGGAGCGCCATGCTAGGGTGTGTCCACGCTAATCGTGCGCCGCGATCATCGCGTCGAGGCTGTCGGCGAGCCGGACGAGGAAGGCCAGCTCGCGCACGCGCGGCTTCGCGCCCGCGAAGTCGGCGCCATCGCGATCGAGGTCGCGGGTGAGCATGGCCTCGAGGTCGCGCACCTCCGCCAGCGCCTCCGCGTGCAACGCCTCGAGCGCTTCGACGTCCACCACCGCGTTCGCCGCATCGGCTGCCTCGCGGCGCGCGAGCTGCCGCTCGAGGAAATCGAGATCGAGCCGCGTATCGCGCTCATCGACGGCGTCGACGGCGTGGAGCGCCAGGAGATACTGCGCGCGGGTCAGCGGCGTCTTCAGCGCGCCGTACGCCTCGTTCAGGCGCGCCGACGATTGCGCGGCGAGCCGCCGCTCGGCATCGGCGTCGCCGGCGTGGCGATCGGGATGAATTTCCGCCTGCAGGCGTCGATACGCCGCGTCGAGCGCGGGTACGTCGATGGCGAAGCGCTCGGGCAGGTCGAAGAGCGCGAAGTGGTTGCGGGAGAAATCGATCATCGATGAAGCTGCGCTGTCGCGTGGCCGCATATGCCGGCGCCGCGGCTATCGTCGCTCGAACCACCCACGGAACGCGAGTGCCGCGCGAGCGAGACGCGCGCGCCGCACCACTCACACGCTGAAGCTCTCCCCACAGCCGCAGGCATCCTTCACGTTCGGATTGTTGAACTTGAAGCCCTCGTTCAACCCCTCGCGCGCGAAGTCGAGTTCGGTGCCGTCGATGTACGGCAGGCTCTTCGGGTCGATCACCACGGTGATGCCCTGACTCTCGAAGGTCACGTCCTCGGGGCGCGTCTCGTCGACGTACTCGAGCTTGTAGGCGAGCCCCGAGCAGCCCGTGGTGCGCACGCCCAGGCGCAATCCGACGCCCTTCCCGCGCTTGGCGAGAAAAGCACCCACATGCTTCGCGGCAGCGGTGGTCAGCGTCACGGCCATGACGAGGCTCCCGCGCTCAGTCCGCGGCGAGCGCCGCGCGCGCGCCGCCGTCGGCGGATGCCGGCGCTTCCGCGTGCTTCTGGCGATAGTCGCTCACCGCCGCCTTGATCGCGTCCTCGGCGAGGATCGAGCAGTGGATCTTCACCGGCGGCAGCGCGAGCTCCTCGGCGATCTGCGTGTTGCGGATGCCCATCGCCTCGTCGAGCGTCTTGCCCTTGACCCATTCGGTGACCAGCGACGACGACGCGATCGCCGAGCCGCAACCGTAGGTCTTGAACTTGGCGTCCTCGATGATGCCGTCGGCGCCGACCTTGATCTGCAGCTTCATGACGTCGCCGCACGCCGGCGCCCCCACCATGCCGGTGCCGACGTCGGTGGCATCCTTCGGCAACGAGCCCACGTTGCGCGGGTTCTCGTAGTGATCCAGTACCTTGTCGCTGTATGCCATCTTCGTTCTCCTAGTGCGCCGCCCATTCGACCTTCGCGAGGTCGACGCCTTCCTGGTGCATCTCCCACAGCGGAGAGAGCTCGCGCAGCTTGCCGACCTTGCGCGTGATGACGTCGATCGCGTAGTCGATCTCCGCCTCGGTCGTGAAGCGGCCGATCGTGAAGCGAATCGAACTGTGCGCAAGCTCGTCGCTGCGGCCCAGCGCGCGCAGCACGTACGACGGCTCGAGCGACGCCGACGTGCACGCCGACCCGGACGACACCGCGATGTCCTTGATCGCCATGATGAGCGATTCGCCCTCGACGAAATTGAAGCTCGCGTTCAGGTTGTGCGGCACGCGCTTGTCGAGGTCACCGTTGACGTAGACCTCCGGCAGCGCGGACAGGCCGCGCCACAGCCGGTCGCGCAGCATGCGGATGCGCTCGTTCTCGGTCGCCATCTCGGTCTTGGCGATGCGAAAGGCCTCGCCCATGCCGACGATCTGGTGCGTCGGCAACGTCCCCGAACGCATGCCGCGCTCGTGCCCTCCGCCGTGCATCTGCGCCTCGATGCGCACGCGCGGCTTGCGGCGCACGAAAAGCGCGCCGATGCCCTTCGGACCGTAGGTCTTGTGCGCCGAGAACGACATCAGATCGACCTTGAGCTTGGCGAGGTCGACGACGATCTTGCCGGTCGCCTGCGCGGCGTCGACGTGGAAGATGATGCCCTTCGCTCGGCAGATCTCGCCCATCGCCGGGATGTCCTGGATCACGCCGATCTCGTTGTTCACGTACATGACCGAGACGACGATCGTGTCCGGGCGCAGCGCCGCGTTGAACGCCTCGAGGTCGACGAGGCCGTCCGGCTGCACGTCGAGGTAGGTCACCGCGAAGCCCTCGCGCTCCAGCTCGCGCATGGTGTCGAGCGTCGCCTTGTGCTCGGTCTTGACGGTGACGAGGTGCTTGCCCTTGTCCTGGTAGAAGTGCGCCGCGCCCTTCAAGGCGAGGTTGATCGACTCGGTGGCGCCCGACGTCCACACGAGCTCCTTCGGGTCGCAGCCGACCAGCGCCGCCACGTTCTCGCGCGCCTCTTCGACCGCCGCCTCCGCCGTCCACCCGAACGAATGCGAGCGCGATGCCGGATTGCCGAACTCGTCGGTGAGGTAGGTGACCATCTTCTGCGTCACGCGCGGATCGACCGGCGTGGTCGCGGAATAGTCGAGGTAGATCGGCAATTTCATCGGTTTGATCATCGTTGGCTCCATCACGATCGACAGGTGTCGCGCGTCACACGGGTTCGCTCACCGGCACCGGCGGCGCCGGCCCGGCTGCCGCGCGACGGTGGTCGTGCAACACCGCGACGGGCTCCGCGTGCTGCTGCGCGACGAGGTCGGCGAGCGTCACCCCCGCCAGGAACGAGAAGATGTGCGCATTGAGGCTCATCCACAGGTCGTGCGTCATGCAGCGGTGATCGTCGAGGCAGTTCTCCTTGCCGCCGCACTGCGTCGCATCGATCGGCTCGTCCACCGCGACGATGATGTCGGCCACCGATACCTCGCGCTGCGGCTTCGCCAGGTGATACCCGCCGCCCGGCCCGCGCACGCTCTCGACCAACCCCGAGCGGCGCAGTTTGCCGAAGAGCTGCTCGAGATACGACAGCGAGATCTTTTGCCGGCTCGACACCGCGGCGAGCGCGACCGGCCCGGATCCACCGTGCATGGCGACGTCGATCATGGCGGTCACCGCGAACCGCCCCTTGGTTGTCAGGCGCATGTGCAACTCCTCTCGCGATCGGCGCCGCCACTGGCCGCCGACGGCAAGAACGCTTGCCACCGCGAACCGTGCGAAACGCCTAGCTCGTCCTGGACGCCTAGCTTGTCCTGGACGGACATATCATCCTATACCTTAACGTTTTAGTCAACTAAATCGCCCGGGAGTTCCGTCGAGGAGCTTGTTGATCACCTCCGGATCGAAGGCGGCGCGGGTCGCGCTCTCCCCGCACTCGACGCCCTGCTCGGCGAGGCGCCTCACCAACTCGTCGAAGCGCGCCTCGCTGGCGGCGGCGTGGTCGAGGAGCTGATGGATGGCCTGCACCATCGGATCGCGCATGTCGGCCGCGACCGCATACGCCGCGAAGCCGGCTTCGCGGGCAGCCGCAGGATGTTGCGGATCGTCGGCGCCGACGATCCGCGCGGGGATGCCGACCGCCGTCGCGCCGGTGGGAACGTCGCGCACCACGACGGCATTGGAGCCGATCTTGGCGTCATCCGCGATCAGAATCGGCCCCAGGATCTTCGCACCGGCGCCCACGATCACCCCCCGCCCGAGCGTGGGATGGCGCTTGCCCTTGTGCCACGACGTGCCGCCGAGCGTGACCCCGTGATAGAGCGTGCAGTCGTCACCGATGATCGCGGTCTCGCCGATCACCACGCCCATCCCGTGATCGATGAAGACGCGGCGACCAATCGTCGCGCCGGGATGGATCTCGATCCCGGTGAGCCAGCGCCCCCAGTGGGCGAGCCAGCGGGCGAGCCAGCGCAAGTCGATGCGCCACAGCCGACTGGTTACCGCCCGGTGCCAGACCAGCGCGTGCAACCCCGGATAGCAGGTGAGCACCTCGAAACGGGTGCGGGCCGCCGGGTCCCGGTCGAATACGCAGGTGATGTCTTCGCGAAGGCGGTCGAACATGGCGAGGAGGTGGCGTCGCGGTGGCCCGGCGGTGGCGGCCTCGGCCCGCTGGGGGTCGCCACCATCGGACCGGCGGCGCGGGTGCTTATCCGATCATTTTAATCGAGTATCGCCCACGGGATCCCCGACTCATTCGCCGCCGTCCTCCCGCCTGCGGCAACGAGCGGGCGCAGCGCTAACGTAGCATCACCGATGCCACCACCAGCGCCGCCATCGCGAGTCCGAGCAGCATGAGATAGGTGAGGCCGATGACCAGCGCGCGCAAGGCGCCTGCCCACCAGCGCCCGCCGTACACGACGTGCCGCGAGCGCATCGCGTAATAGACGACCCAGAGTACGACCGGCACCCGTGCGATCGGCCACGGCACGACGACGAGGACGAGGAGCATCGCCGCCGCGAAGGCGTGCAGGTGCGCGCCGTAGACGAGGTGTTCGGCATAGCGCCGCGGGCGTTGCGGATAGGCGCGGCCGCGGCCGAGGTACGCGAGCTTCAAGAGGAGCGCGAACACCGGCAGCAGCGCCACCATGGCGTAGGGCCCGTAGCGCAGGATGCCGGCGTAGATCCGTTCGGCCTTCTCCTCGCGCGGCAGCGTGCGGAACTGGTCCCAGCGCTTACGCACCGCCGGCGGGAGCGGCACGGCCTCGTCGCCGACGCGCAGCGTGAGATTGAGATCCTTGTCGAGTTCGAAGAGCGGTCCGCCGCGCGCGTTGCGTCCTGCTGCTGCCGTCGTCGCCGGCGCGCCGTCCGGCGCTGGCACCTCGTCGGTCCCAGGCCCCGTCGGACGCGCATCGACGAACACGACCTCGTCGGACAGGCCGGTCGGCGGTTGCACGAGGCCGATCACCGCGAACAGCACGAGATAGAGGACGAGGAACAGGCGCGCCGGGCGGATGTAGCGTTTGCGCCGGCCGCGCAGATATTCGAGCGTGAGAAAGCCCGGCCGCGCCACGAGCGTCGCGAGCGTTCGCCACAGGCGCCCGTCGAGCGCCACGTAGCGGCCCGCGGCCTCGCGCATGAACGCCGGGAAGGTGGGTAGCGTAAGGCGCGTTTCCTGGCCGCAGTTGCCGCAGTAGTGCCCCGGGGCGTGCGCGCCGCAGTTGCGGCAGGTATCGGATGCCACCGTCAGCGGACGCGGCGCGCCATCGCCAGCAGCATCGCTCGACATCGCCATGACCGTGGCCGGTCAGCCACCGCGCCCGATCCGCGCGACGAGTCCGTCGATGCGCGCGAGAATGCCGCGCAGGATGTTGACCTCCTCGTGCTCGAGTCCGGCGCGCCCGAAGAGGCGGCGCAGGCGCGGCATGAGCAGCCGCGGCCGCTGCGGATCGAGAAAGCGCAGCGCCGTCAGCGTGCGTGCCGCGTGCGCGTACAGCGCAGCGACCTCGTCGTGGCTCGCCGGCGCGAAGCGCTGCGCCTGCCACACCGCATCCGCCCCGGCGGCGAGCCGCGCCTCGTAGGCAACAACCTGCACCGCGGCGGCGAGATTGAGCGAGGCATAGGAAGGGTTGGCGGGAATCGCCGCCGCGATGCCGCACTGCGCGAGTTCGGCGTTGGTGAGCCCGGACATCTCGGTGCCGAAGACGAGCGCCACGTCGCCGCGTGCGGCGGCGGTGATTGCCTCGCCCATCGCCTCCCGGACACCGAGCACCCGGCCGGCGAAGGCGCGCGGCCGCCCCGAGAGCCCGACGGTCAGCGCACACCCGGTGAGCGCCTCGGAAAGGCTCGTCACCACGCGGGCGGTATCGAGGATGCGCGTGGCGCCCGCCGCACGCGCCACGGCCCCGGGATGCGGAAAGTGCGCCGGCTGCACGAGCACCAGTCGCTCGATGCCCATCGTGAGCATCGCGCGCGCCGCGGCGCCGATGTTGCCAGGGTGCGTGGTGTGCACGAGCACCACGCGCAGGCGGGAGAGTGCCGGGGGGGAACGCGCGCTGTCGTTCATCGTGTCCAGCTGCGACGGCCGTCGCTGTAACCGGCGGCCGGAATGGCGAAGCAGCTAAAATACCCGGATTCCATCCGCACCGCCCCGCTGCTCGACACTCCCATGCACCCCATGCTCACGACGGCCGTCAAGGCCGCCCGCCGTGCCGGCACCATCATCAATCGCGGCGCGCGCGACCTCGATCTGCTGACCGTCACCACCAAGGGACCCAAGGACTTCGTGAGCGAGGTCGACAAGGCAGCCGAGGCGGCCATCGTCGAGACGCTGCTCTCGGCGTACCCCGATCATGCCATCCTCGCCGAGGAAGGCACGCGCCAGGGGGACAACCCGAGCGCCGACTACGTGTGGTTCATCGATCCGCTGGACGGCACCACCAACTTCCTGCACGGCTTCCCGCAGTATTGCGTGTCGATCGCGCTCGCGCACAAAGGCGTCGTCCAGCAGGGCGTGATCTACGATCCGATCCGCAACGACCTCTTCACCGCGACGCGCGGGCGTGGCGCGTTCCTCAACGACCGGCGCATCCGCGTCGCCAAACGCACGCACCTGCGCGATTGCCTCATCGGCACCGGCTTTCCGTACCGCGATGGCAGCCAGCTCGACCACTATCTCGCGATGCTGAAGACGATGATGATGCAGACCGCGGGGCTGCGCCGCCCCGGTGCCGCGGCACTCGATCTCGCGTACGTCGCCGCCGGTTTCTCGGATGGGTTCTGGGAGGTCGGCCTCAATCCGTGGGACGTCGCTGCGGGCAGCCTCCTCATCCTCGAGGCGGGCGGGCTCATCGGCGACCTCGCCGGCGACGAGAACTACCTGCACGGCGGCCAGGTCATCGCCGCCAACCCCAAGATCTTCGCGCAGATGGTGGCAACGCTGGCGCCCTTTCGGGCCAGCCTGCCGGCCCGCGTCCCCTGACCGGACGCGAGACGGCCGACGGACTCCGTTGCGGCGCCGGCAGCGATGGCGCGCACGGCGTCCGGCATACCATCCGATAGCCGCGCTGGTCAGCAACCGCTTACGCGTCGTATGCTTCCGGCATAGCACGGGGCGCCTGGCATCGCACTTGCTCGCCTTCGGCTGGCACGGCGCGTCGCCGGCGCGCATCCGCGGTCGGCGCAACGCCGGTTCCATCGACGCAGGAGTGACTCGATGCACTACGCGATTCGCGGCGCGCTGATCGGCGCCTTGGCCTTCCTCTCGTGCGCGACAGTGCCCGCGTTTGCCGGAAGCGTGAGCGCGCTGCGCGTCATGCTGCATCCGTACACGGCGGCGCCGGGCGAATGGCCCGCGACCGCCAGGGCCAGCCTCGAGGCCATCGTCGCCAGCCCGCTGACGCTCGTCGGCACCACGCGCACCGGCGCGCTCGAACTCGCGCTGCCGGCGCCGGTCAGCGACGACGTCGCCGCCGCACTGGTGAAGGAGCTGCGCGTCGACCGTGGCGTACTGTGGGCGGAGCCCATCGTGCGGGAGGTTGCCGCGCGCTCGGCAGCCGTCATCGACGCCGACCGCGAGCCCGGGCGGCGCCTCCTCGTCCGCTTGCGCGACGACGCCACCCCGGATTTGCCGTCGCTCCTCGCTCGCCTGTCCGCACTGGTCGGCACGCCGTTGACGCTCGTGCGGCAGATCGCGCAGGTCTACGTGCTGGAGACCGGCTCCCAGCAGTCGATCGGCACCCTGCGCACGATGGCGCAACTCATCCAGACGCAGCCCGAGGTGCGCTATGCCGATCCCGTCCGCCGGGTGACGGCTTTTGCCGCTCCCGACGACCCGTACTATCCGCTGCAGTGGGGCCTGCACAACCCGGTCGCCGGCGTCAACGCGGAGACCGCGTGGACGCTGCAGCCCGACCTGCACGGCATCACCGTCGCCGTCGTCGACACCGGCATCCTGCCGCACCCGGATCTCGTGGGCCGCGTCCTGCCGGGCTACGATTTCATCTCCGATCCCGGCCGCGCACGCGACGGCGACGCCCGCGATCCCAACCCGCGCGACGAGGGCGACTGGAGCGCTGGCGACTGTGGCGGCGCCGACTTTCCGAGCTTCTTCCACGGGCTCTTCGTCTCCGGCGTCATCGCCGCCAATTCGAATAACGGGATCGGCATCGCGGGCGTGGCCAGCGGCGTGCAGATCCTGCCGGTGCGCGTGCTCGGCAAGTGCGGCGGCACGTTCGAGGACGTCCTCGAAGGCATGCTCTGGGCGTCGGGGGTGCCGATCGCCGGCGTGCCGCCCAATCAGAATCCCGCCAAGGTGATCAACCTCTCGCTGGGCGGCTACGGCGCCTGCGACCAGGCGATGCAGGAAGCGGTCGATCTCGCCCTCGCGCAAGGCTCGGTGATCGTCGCCGCCGCCGGCAATTCGTCGCTCGAGGCCGCCGACGTCGCCCCCGCCAACTGCAGCGGTGTCATCACCGTCGGCGCCCACGGGGCGCAAGGCGAGCTCACGAGCTACTCGAACTTCGGACGGCGCATCGACCTCACGGCTCCGGGAGGCGACCGGCCGCTGACCGATCTCATCTTCGGACTCACCAACGACGGTGCGACGGTGCCCACCGAGCCGTCGTACGGCTACGCGGCGGGCACGAGCTTCGCGGCCCCGCTGGTCTCCGGTGTGGCCGCGATGCTGATCGCCCGCGACAGCCTCATCACCGGCGGACGTGTGCTCGATCTGCTCACCGGCACCGCGCACGACTGGCCGCCGGGCTCGCCGTGTCTCGTCCCCAACGTGTGCGGCGCGGGCATGCTCGATGCCGCCAGCGCGGTCGGCAGCCTGCTCCCTGGTGGCGGCGCACCCCCGCCCGGCACGACCCCCGTCGTCGAGTACTACCGCAGCGACCTCGATCATTACTTCATCACCGCCGATCCCGCCGAGGCAGCATGGATCGATGCCAGCCTCGGTGACATCTTCAAGCGTACGGGGCTTTACTTCTACGCGTGGCTCGACCCGGCGACCGCACCGGCCGACGTGCAGCCGGTGTGCCGCTTCTATGCGAACGCCGACACGCTGATCAACTCGCACTACTACTCGGCCAACTTCGACGAGTGCCTCGCGGTGCTGCTCAACTGGCCTGGCGTGTGGGATCTCGAGACCGCGAACGCCTTCTACATCCAGATTCCCGATGCCGGCGGCAGCTGCCCGCAGCACACGCTGCCCGTGTATCGCTTCTTCAACGGCCGGCAGGACGCCAACCACCGCTACACGGTCGATCTCTCCGTGCGCCGCGGCATGAACAACCGCGCGTGGGTCGCGGAGGGGTCGGGGACGGAGGCGGTGGTGTTCTGCTCGCCGATTTAGCCGCCGCGTGCCCGACTGACGAGCTCGTCCGGCACGTCGATGCCGTCGGCCTCGGCCCGCCGACGCAGTGCTTCGCGGCGCGCGCCGGGCAGGCGTACGCCTGCGTCCTTCAGCATTTCGGTCACCAGTACCTCGAGGCGATCGAAGTATGCGTCGGCGCCGGCGAGGGCGCCGGGATCGACGACGATGAACGCCTGGCCGATGCCCGGACGATTGCCTTCGTCGACGAAGAAACTCGACGCTTCGAAGCCGTAGCGGCCGCCGATCAACGCGGTCACGAGAAGCTCGACGACAAGCGCCAGCATCGCGCCCTTCGGCGACGATGCCGCGCCGATCGGCAGCATCGAGCCGTCGAGTGCCGCCTTGGCGTCGGTGGTGGGCTGACCCTGAGCATCGAGCGCCCAGCCGAGCGGGATCGGCTTGCCCTCCTTGGCGGCGACCATCACCTTGCCGCGCGCCGTCTCGGACAGGCTCAAATCGATGAGTAGCGCATCCGCCGCGCGTCGGGGAAATACCGCGGCGATCGGATTGGTGCCGAAGATCGCGTGGCGCCCGCCGGCCGCCGGCATGGCGGAAGGCGAGTTCGCGAAGCCGAGCCCGACCATCCCGGCGGCGGCGACCGGCCGCAGGTGATCGACGAGCACGCCGCAATGATGGCTGCGCGTCACCGCGGCGTAGGCCACACCGTGCTCGCGCGCGGCGGCGATCGCCTCGCGGATCGCGAGGTCGCAGGCCGGAAAGGCGAGGCCACTCGCTGCATCGACGACGATGGCACCGCCCTTGTGACCGATGACCGACGCCACCGCCGCGCCATCGACGCGCCCGTTGCGAAGGTGCGTCGCGTACTGCGCAACGCGTGACAGACCATGCGATCCCAAGCCCTGCGTTTGCGCAAGCACGAGCGCGCGCGCGGTCGATTCGGCCATCGCGGACGAGGCCCCTGCCTGCACGAGGGCACGCGCGACCACGGCACGCGCCTCGTCGATGGAGAGTCTCACGCCAGCGCCTCCAGCACGCGATCCGCGATGAGGAAACTCACCCGCTCGTTCGCCTCGGCGGTGACGCCGGCGACGTGCGGCGTCAGGATGAGATTCGGGCAGTCCACGAAGTGCGGTGAAGCAGGCAGCGGCTCGACGCCGAATACGTCGATCGCAGCGCCGCCGAGGTGGCCGTTGCGCAAGGCATCGGCGAGCGCGACTTCGTCGACGATGCCGCCGCGGGCGGTATTGATGAGCACGGCACCGCGCTTCATCGCGGCAATGCGCGCTGCCGAGAAGAGGCCCCGCGTCGACTCGACGAGCGGCACGTGCAGACTGACCACGTCGCCCGTGCGCAGGACCTCGTCGAGGTCCGCTGCGCGCACACCGGCAGCGCCGTAGGCGGGATCGTGCATATCCAGCAGCGCATCGCACGCGACGACCTCCATGCCCAGTGCGCGGGCGAGCCGCGCGGTGAGCTGCCCGATCGACCCGAAACCGACGAGGCCCAGCGTCTTGCCGGCAAGCTCGCGTCCCGACGACAGCGCGGTGCGCGGCCACTCGCCGGCAGCGACCGACGACGACGACCGGTAGACGCCGCGCAACAGCAGCATCGCGGTCCCGATCACGTACTCGGCGACCGCCAGCGCGTTGGCGCCGGTGGCGGGAATCACCTGCATCCCCTTCGCGGCGCAAGCGGCGACATCGATGTTGTCGAGGCCGACACCCAGACGGCCGACGACGCGGCAGCGAGCGAGCGCGCCCAGCAACGCCCCACGCACCTGCGTGCGGTTGCGCACGACGATGGCGTCGCAACCCGCCGCCTCGCGCGCGAGGCGCGGCGCGTCATCGACGAGCGCCGGATCGTAGAGCACGTCGTGACGCGCGGCGAGCTTCGCCACCGCGCGCTCGTCCATGAACTCGGTGATGACGATCCGGCTCATCGCCCGGCTCCCGGCACGTGGGCGATCATGCGCTCTCGTACAGCCGGGTGAGCACGAACTCGCGGTGGCCGAGCGCCTCGGCGGCGGTCAGCCGCCCGTTCACGGTGCGCAGCATGCACTCGAGGAGCCTGTCGCCGGCCTGGTCGAGCGTCATCTCACGCTGCAGGAGGCCCGTCACGTCGACGTCGATGTGCTCGCTCATGGTCCGCACGGTACGCGGATTCGCGCAGATCTTGATGACCGGGAGGATCGGATTGCCGATGACGTTGCCCTGCCCCGTCGGAAAGAAGTGCACCGCATAACCCGAGGCCGCGCACAGCGTGACCATTTCAGCGGCAGCACTCGACGAATCCATGAACCAAAGCCCCGGGTGCGTCGGCATCTCGGCCTTGTCGATGACGCCGTCGACGGTGCACTTCTTGCCGATCTTCTGGATGTTGCCGAGCGCCTTCTCCTCGATCGTCGTGAGCCCGCCGGCGATGTTGCCCTTGGTCGGCTGGCTGTCCGACAGATCGCTCGTCTTGTGGCGGTCGATGACGTCCTGGTAGCGGTCGAACATGAACATGAAGCGCTCGCGCACCGCATCGTTCGCGCAACGCGCGGCGACGATGTGCTCGCCGCCGGTGAGCTCGGTCGTCTCGCCGAAGCACAGGTAGTTGCCGAGCGGATGCAGCTTGTCGAAGGCGTTGCCGACCGACGGATTGGCGCCGCAGCCGCTCGTGGTGTCGCTCTCGCCGCACTTGGTGCTGACCCACAGCTCGGAGATCCCGCAGCGCTCGCGCTGCTTCTCGCTCGCCCACTGCACGTACTCGCGCGCCGCCTTGGAGGCGCGCAGGATGGTGTCGTGGTCCCCGTGCAACTCGATGCCGAAGCCGCAGACCGGCTTGCCGGTCGCCTTGATGCCGTCGACGACCTTCTGCGTCCAGCCGTCCTCGATGCCGATCACCACCACCGCTGCCACGTTCGGATTGCAGCCGGTGCCGATAAGCGTGCGGAAATGGAGATCGAGGTCGGCGCCGAACTGCAGGCGCCCGTACGGGTGCGGGATCGCCATCGTCCCCTTGATGTTGTGCGCCACCGCTTCCGCCGCCGCATTGGACAGGTCGTCCAGCGGCAGGATGATGACGTGGTTGCGCACACCGACGCGCCCGTTCTCGCGCCGGTAGCCCAGGAAGGTGGTGTCCTTGCCGATCGTTGCCATGGTCGTTGTTCTCCGTCTCACCAGCGCTTGGTCTTGATGTTGTGGACGTGCGCGTGCTCGCCCGCGTGGATCGACTTGACGACCTTGCCCATGTCGATGCCGTACTTGATCACGGTGTCGCCCACCGCCATGTCGCGCAGCGCAACCTTGTGGCCGATGGGGATGTCCTGCTTCGCCGTGACCCGTGTCGTCCGGTCGTCGTCCATGATCCAGCCGGAGAGTTCCATTCCCGCCTTGACGCCCTCGACGACGACGACGGCCACGCTGTCCTTCGCGTCGTGCAATACGAAATGAATCATCGCTGCCTCCTCTCGCGCCCCGCGCAACGGTGCTCCGGGGTCGTCGAGGCGCAGTATCGGGGCGCCGCGGCAGCGTCGTCAATCACGTCATCTATATGATATGGACGCGTCGAACGGACGACGCCACAATGGCCGCATGTCACCCGCCCGGACTCGCGCTTCCGCCCTCCCCTTCGCGCCGATCGCACCCGACGCGGCGGGCATGCCGCTGTACCGCGCCGTGCGGCGCGCGTTGCTGCGCGCGATCGAGGAAGGAAAGTTGGCACCGGGTGCAGCGCTGCCCAACGAGGCCGACCTCGCCGGGACGTTCGGCGTCGCGGTCGGCACCTTGCGTCGCGCGGTCGACGACCTCGTCGCGGAGCATATCCTGGTGCGGCGTCAGGGACGCGGCACGTTCGTCGCAACGCACACGCGCGACCGTTTCCTCTTCCAGTTTTTTCACGTCGAGCGTAGCGACGGGCTGCGCGAGGCGCCCACCGTCGAGCTCCTGGGATTCGAACGGGTCCGCCTGGACGACGACGCCGCGGCGGCGCTCGCGACGCGCGCCGGTGCACCGGGATTCCAATTCGAGAATCGCCTGGCGCTCCAGGGCAAGGCGATCGTCCACGACCGCGTCGTCGTTTCCGCGACGCAGTTCCGCGGCTTGACCGAGAAGCGCCTGCGCGAGCGGCCGAGTACGATCTACCACCTCTACCAGAGCGAATTCGGCGTCACCGTCGTGCGGGCCCGCGAGCGGCTGCGCGCGGCGCTCGCCGACCGGGCGAACGCGCGCGCGCTCGGCGTGTCACCCGGTGTCCCGGTGCTCCAGGTCAGGCGCACGGCGATCGCGCTCGGCGGCCGCCCCGTCGAGTATCGGGTGAGCACCATCGTCACGACGACGCACGACTACGTGAACCAGTTGTCGCGGCCCACCTGACCGCGCACAGCGCGCACGACACCGTCGACGCTGCCGAGGCCCGAAATCACGATCCACTCACGCGAGAGTTCCGATGAACGTATTCCACCGACTGCTGGCCGACCGTGCGACGAAGACCCCGCTCGGCACCTGGGTGATGTCCGCGAGCCCGATCGTCGCGGAGGCCGTGGGTGCCGCGGGCTTCGATTGGGGCGTCCTCGACATGGAGCACACGCCGATCGACCTCATGGGGCTCGTCCACCTCCTGCAGGCAGTCGGCAATACGCCGATGGCGCCGGTGGTGCGGGTGCCTTGGAACGATACGGTCAGCGTCAAGCGCGTGCTCGACGCAGGCGCGCCGACGCTGCTCTTTCCCTTCATCCAGAACGCCGAGGAAGCGGCGCGTGCGGTCGCCGCCACCCGCTATCCGCCCGAGGGCGTGCGCGGGATGGCGGGGATGAGTCGTGCCTCGCGCTTCGGCACCACGCCCGACTTCCTGCGCGGCGCGAACGCAACGATCGGCGTCGTGGTGCAGCTCGAAACGCCGCAGGCGATCGCCAATCTCGAAGCGATCGCCGCGGTGCCGGGCATCGACGCGCTCTTCGTCGGTCCTGGCGACCTCTCCGGCAGCATGGGCCTCCCCGGCCAACCGACGCACGCCGACGTGATGGCGGCGATGGCCGATGCCGCGCGCCGCGCGCGCGCCGTCGGCAAGCCGATCGGCAGCGTCGGCGGCACGCCGGAGGTGGTCGCGCGCTACCGCGAGATCGGCTACGACTACGTGGCGATCGCCTCCGACCTCGGCCTCCTCATGCGCGCCGCGCAGGGTGCCGTGCAGGCGTTGCGCGCCGCGCCGGTCGCCTACCGCATCGAAGGCAGCTACTGATGGCGCAGGTCGAGCTTCGCGGCGTCACCAAGAGCTACGACGGAAAGACCACGGTCGTGCACGGGATCGACCTCGAGATCCGGCACGGCGAGTTCGTCGTCTTCGTGGGGCCCTCCGGTTGCGGCAAAAGCACGCTGCTGCGGATGATCGCGGGGCTCGAGTCGATCTCCGGCGGCGAGGTTCGCATCGACGGCGTGACCGTCAACGATCTGCCGCCGCGCAGCCGCGACATCGCGATGGTGTTCCAGGACTACGCGCTCTACCCGCACAAGACGCTCTACGAGAACATGGCGTTCGGGTTGCGCCTGCGCAAGACGCCCGAGCCGGTGATTCGCGAGCGCGTGATGAACGTCGCCAGGCTCCTGCGCATCGAGCACATGCTCGAGCGAAGACCGGCGGCGCTTTCCGGTGGCCAGCGCCAGCGCGTGGCGATCGGGCGCGCGATCGTGCGCGAGCCCAAGGTCTTCCTCTTCGACGAGCCGCTGTCCAACCTCGACGCGCAGTTGCGCAACGAGATGCGCACCGAGATCAAGCGCCTCCACCAGCGCCTCAACGCGACGATCGTCTACGTGACGCACGACCAGGTGGAGGCGATGACGCTCGCCGATCGCATCGCGGTGCTCTCGGCGGGACACAAGATGCAGTACGACACGCCCGACGCGATCTACCATCGTCCAGCGGCGGTCTTCGTCGCCGGCTTCACCGGGGCGCCGCCGATGAACCTCGTCGATTGCACGATCGTCGAGCGCGCCGCCGACCTGGGCGGCGTGCGCGTCCCGCTGCCCGCCGATCTCGCCGCGCGAGGCGCCGGCGTTGCCGCCGTCAAGTTCGGCGTGCGCCCCGAGAACCTGCGCCTCGCTCCCACCTCCACCGACATCGCAGTTCCGGCGGAGGTTTCGCTCTTGGAGCCGCTCGGGGCCGAGACGCTGGTGACGTTGAAAGTCGGGAGCGTGGAGATGGTCGCGCGCTGCCCGGCATCGTTCCGCGATCCGCCGGGCAGCGCGGTGACGCTTCACGTGTCCCCGGGGCATCTGCATTTGTTCGACGCCGCGACCGGTGCGGCGCTGCTTTGACCCGCGTTCCATCCATAGGAGATCGACGATGCAACGACTGAAGTTATTGAAGGCGCTGGCGCTGTGCGCCGGCTTCACGGTGGCGTCCGGCGCGACGAGCGCGCTTGCCGACACGACGCTGCGCGTGTTCTCGGGCGGCGCCAACCAACGCCCCGACCTCATGCGCAAGCTCTTCGACCAGTATCAGGCAGCCAACCCCGGCGTGAAGATCGGGATCGAGACCGGCGGCGCGACGAGCGAACTGCAACGGCAGTATCTGTCAACCGTTCTCAACGCCAAGGACTCGGCGATCGACATCTACATGATCGACATCGTCAATCCGGCGCAGTACTTCGGCGCCGGTTGGCTCGAGCCGCTCAATGCATTCGTCGGCGCTCCGGCGGAAGCGTTGAAAGCGTACCTGCCCGTCTACCTGCAATCGAACGTCGTCGACGGCAAGGTCGCCGCGATGCCTGCCTTCGCCGATGCGATGTTCATGTACTACCGCAAGGATCTTCTCGAGAAATACAAGATTCCCGAGCCCAAGACCTGGGACGAACTCGCGAGCGCCGCCAAGAAGATCCAGGCCGGCGAAGGCAATCCGAACTTGCAGGGCCTGTCCATCCAGGGTGCGCCGATCGAGGGCGCGGTGTGCACCTTCCTGCTGCCGTACTGGAGTCAAGGGAAGGAGTTCAACGACTCGTCGGGCAAGCTCACCCTCGACAAGGCCGCCGCGGTCAAGGGGCTCAACATGTGGCTCGGGATGGTCGACAACGGCGTCATCAAGAAGAACGTCGCCGAGGTCAAGACGCCCGACACCGTCAACGAGTTCAAGGCGGGTCAGGTGGTCTTCGCGATCAACTGGGGCTTCGCGTGGGATCGCTTCCAGGTCGACAATGACTCCACCGTCAAGGGCAAGGTCGGCGTGATGCCGCTGCCGGCGATGACCGGCGGCAAGAGTGCCACCTGCGTGGGCGGTTGGCAATGGGCAGTGAGCGCGTTCAGCAAGCACAAGACCGAGGCGGCAAAGCTCGTGAAATTCATGTCCACGCCCGCGGCGAGCAAGTTCCTCGCGGTCGAAGGCTCGCTCCTGCCCGTCTACCAGAGCGTCTACGTCGACCCCGAAGTCGTCAAGGCCGTGCCCTGGTTCAAGGACGCGGCGAAGGTGGTGATCGACGGCAAGAGCCGGCCGTTGTCGAAGGACTACGGGCAAGTGAGCGACGTCATCCGCACCACGACGAGCGCGGTGCTCGCCCGGACCAAGACGCCGGAAGCGGGGGTGGCCGAGATCGAATCGCGGCTCTCCCGAGTGATGCGCTGAACGCGAAGCGATCGGGTCGACCATGACCGGCACCAGCGTGTGGGGGCGCTTGCGTGACCCGAGCGAGGCGGCGCTCGGGCTGTTGCTGCTCACGCCGGCGTTCCTGCTCCTGGCGCTCATCGTCGTCTATCCGATCGCCATGCTCGTCTTCAACAGCTTCTTCGATTTGCGGCTCTCCGGCGGCGGGCAGATGAAGTTCGTCGGCGTCGAGAACTACCTCCTGGTGCTGAAGGACGGCGATTTCTGGAACGCGACGTTCAACACGCTCCTCATCACGGTCATCACGGTGCCGGGGGCGCTCGTCGTCGGCCTGGGACTCGCGCTGCTCGCGAACCTGCCGTTCAAGCGCCAGTGGCCGGTGCGCCTCGCCCTCTTGCTGCCGTGGGCGCTGCCGCTCGCCTTCGCGGGGCTCATCTTCGCGTGGTTCTTCCACACCGAATACGGCGTCGTCAACGACCTCGTGCGCCGACTGGGTCTTGGCAGCGAGCCGACGATGTGGCTGTTGCGCCCCGCCTGGGCATTCGCCGCGATCTGCCTCACCATCATCTGGAAGACGAGCTCGTTCATGGCGCTCATCCTGCTCGCCGGCCTGCAGATGATCCCGCGCTCGCTCTACGAGGCAGCCGAGGTCGACGGCGCGTCGCGCTGGCTACAGTTCCGCGAGGTGACGATTCCGATGCTGATGCCGTCGATCATCGTCGCGCTCATCTTTCGCACGATCACGGCGTTGCAGACCTTCGACATCCCGTACACGATGACTCGCGGCGGACCCGGCAACGCGACCGAGACGCTCGCCATGCTCATCCACAAGACGACGATCGAGTACCTCGACGTCGGCTACGGCTCGACGCTCGCCGTCTTCATGTTCGCGATCTCGCTCGCGGTGACCATGGTCTATCTCCGCCGTATCGGGAGCCAGGCGTGACGCTCCCGCGTGGCCGGCCGCTGACGCTCGTTGCTGCGGCGATCGTCGTCGTCAACGGCTTCTTCCCGGCGGTGTGGATCCTGCTCACCTCGCTCAAGACCGAGGCGGAGCTCGTCAGCAAGCCGATCACCTATTGGCCGCGCCAGGCGACGCTCGCCAACTTCGAGCGGGCGTTCACCGACCAGCCGCTGCTGCGCTACCTCGGCAACAGCCTCGCGGTGGCGACGCTGTCCACGCTACTCGCGCTGGTCGTGTCGGCACTCGCCGCGTACGCGATCGCGCGGCTCAACCTGCGCCGCCGGCAGCTCATCCTCACCTGCATCGTCGCCTCGAGCATGTTTCCGCTGGTGACGTTGCTCGTTCCCATCTTCCAGACGATGCGTGCGCTGGGCCTGCTCAACACCTACACGGCGCTCGTGCTGCCGTACACAGTGCTGAGCCTGCCGGTGTGCACGCTGGTCCTCGTCGGCTTCTTCCAGAGCATCCCCCGCGATCTCGAGAACGCCGCGATGATCGACGGCTGCACGCGGGTCGGCGCGCTCTGGCGCGTCGTCGTGCCGCTCGCCGCCCCGGGCGTCTTCACCGCGGGCATCCTCGCCTTCGTCAACGCGTGGGACGAGTTCCTCCTTGCCTTGTCGCTCAATGCGAGCGCCGGGATGCGCACGCTCCCGGTCGGCATCACGCTCTATCAGGGCGAGTTCACCTTTCCCTGGCCCACCATTTCGGCCGCCCTCGTGGTCGCCATCGTGCCGATCGCGGTCCTCATCGCGATCTTCCAGGAACGCGTCGTGGGCGGACTCACCCAAGGTGGACTGAAGGGTTGACGGGGCATCGCCGGTCACGCCGGCGCCAACATTCCAGGACGACAGACATGACGAGGCATCTTCGCTACGGCATCATCGGCTGCGGCAGCATGGGCCGCGAGCACATCGAGAACATCCAGGCGATGCCCCGCGCCGACGGAGGGGCCAGCATCACGGCGATCGCCGATCCGCACGCACCAAGCCGCGATGCGGCGCTCGCGATCTGCCGTAGCGAGCCGCGCAGCTTCGACGAGCCGCGCGAACTCCTGACGAGCGGCCTGTGCGACGCGGTCGTCATCGCCACGCCCAATTTCACGCACGCCGAGGTGCTGCGCGAGGCGCTTGCGACCGACCTTCCGATCCTCGTCGAGAAGCCGCTCGTCACCCGCATCGAGGACGGCGTCGAGCTCGTTGCGCGCGAAGCCGAACGCCGCCGGCGCGACACCGCGGGGATCGTCTGGGTGGCGCACGAGTATCGCTACATGCCGCCGGTCGCCGAGGCGATCCGCATGGCGCACGAAGGTGCCGCCGGGCGCGTG